>JAKAPQ010000027.1 GCA_021806945.1 bacterium
ATAAGATCGTTTCACGGTTGGTGTACCTCCGTAGATTTTGTGAATAATCCACGAGTTACACCGCCGCCTTTTCATTTCCCGGCGCTAGACGGCTCCGGGAATTCCCCCGCAGATCGAAACGAGCTCGACTGCCGCTGGCGTTGCCTGACCGGGACGCTTCTTATGCCCGTGCAGGAGGATCATCCTACTACCATCGACAGCCGAGTAATAACGCCCAAGGTCTCCTCCGGCTATCACGCGCACCGCCCAAAGGCCCGGATGATCCCGGCATGGCTTCCAGATACCCCCGCCAATCGCACCTTCTTTGTCGGCTATCTCCTCTGCGAATCTGAGCAATTTCGCCCGCAGACCCTGAGAGATCGAATCCTCGAAATCTTCGGCAGGCTGGTTGCCAGACTCAAGCTCGAAATATTCAATCTGCCAAGCCATAGGCTGTCCAGAACGTAAGGTCGATTAGACTGACGCGGCCGAACAGCCAAAAGAGAGATCCCTGGAGAGGCGGCCTTTCACATCCCACGCCGACCTGATTCCGCGTCCGCATGAGAAAGGCCCTTTCTCCGCCTTTCTTGGTCAAAATATGCGCGGTTTGCCCAAGAAACATGCGCCACTGGCCAGCCTTCGCCGCGCTCGTGGAGAGAAGCGCCACGCCCTAAGCGCCGTGCGTATGGGCGCAGCGCACCATGCACACGCCCCGCCGGCGACCGGCGATCCCGGCGATGCCCTCCGAGCCGCCACGACGACGCCCCCAGGCACAGCCCTAGGCCGATTGGCGCCGCGCCACCCCAGCACGCGATGCGCCTCCCTGCCGGGCCGCTTGCCAGCCTGCCAGGTCGAAGACGTGAGTCGAAGACACGAGAAGACGCGGATGCATGGCGATGCACGATGCATACCGCGATGACGCGGAAAGCCTTATAGGACGGGCGTTTGCGCGACATCGGACGTTTTGCAAACGCGGTTTGCCAGATTGCTAGAGATGCGACGAACGACGCCGCGAAGTACGTATGCGGCGGAAACCCTTATAGGACAAGGGTTTGCGTGACATGAGCGACACGGAAAGAGCGAGTGCGCGGGAAACCCTTACAGGACGGTCGTTTGCGCGACATCCGATTTGCGTGCGGCGGAAACCATTATAGGACGGGCGTTTGCGCCGCACCGCTGCGGTGAGCGGGCTGTCAGGGGGGGTGCCCGGTTTCGGCCCCTTCCTCTATTCCCCTTACGCGGCGGCTCGGGTTATACGCTACGCCCCGAAGATGTTACACTTCTCTATAGTAGCCGCGCGCGGCCTAGGCGGCGACGGGTGTCGCGCAAACGCCCGTCCCATAAGGGTTTCCGCCGCATACGCGTTTCGCCGCGTCGGTCGTCGCATCCCTGGCAATCTTGCAAACCGCGTTTGCAAAACGGCACGTGTCGCGAAAACGCCCGTCCTATAAGGGTTTCCGCTTCATTGCCGCATGCATCGTGCATCGCCATGCATCCCACGTCTTCGACCCACGCCTTCGGCCTGGCAGGCTAGCAGGCGGCCCGGCAGGGAGGCGCATCGAGCGCTCGGGTGGCGCGGCGCCGATCGGCCTAGGGCCGTGCCGGGCGGTGGTGCCGAGGAGGACGGGGATCGCTGGGACGGCGCGGCGCCGATCGGCCGAGGGCCGTGCCTGGGGGGGCGTCGTCGAGGATCGTTGCGGGGGCGGGGGGGGCCGGCTGGCGGCGGGGCGGAAGTGCCCGCCCGGCTCGGCGGAAGCGCGTTCACGTCTTCGACCTGACGGCTAGGCGTCGCCGGTCGGGTCGCACCGGTGGGCCGATGCCGGGGGTTGCCTGCTCGGGTGGCGCGGCGGTTCGTGAAGAACTCAACGTTGAAGAGCCACGGCCACCCGGTACTGGTCCATCGATCAGTTCAACGCAGAGGGCGTTCCCGCAGGTGGTTCTTCTTGCATCATCACGGGCAATACTCTCTCGCTGCTCCGACTGAAATAGGTTGAACAAGTGAGTTACCTAGGAGCGTTAGCCAGGCAAGCGCTCTAAGGCTGCAACGTTGAATCGGTATTCGGGAATTCCCTCAAAGTGAAACCGCTTGCCGTACGCACGTTCGAGGCGGTCGGGATCGGTCAGTGTGAATCGTCCACACATTACCGCTTATCGTTTGACGCGTGGATCGGTCAAAATGGCAAAGACATAGGAGGAGCCACGAACGGTCTGGGATATCTCCGATGGTCGAGTCATCGGTTTCGGCAGCGAAGCGGCCTTTTCAAATTGGGAACGCGTAATAACTTGCTTTGCACGACTGGGGCGGATCCCGTTGCCGATCAAAACATAGGTAAAAAGAAGCCCCGTAATTGTTCGGAATTCCGCGCCTTCAAGTTGGAGAATTCTCTTCCAAGTTGGCTCGAAAGTGTCGTCCATTCTTGAAACTTTCTCCGGTAGCGTTCGAAGGGCTCGCAGCGATTGTTGCGCTCATCTTCTGACCGTCCGGATACTCCCGTGTGCTGCAGTTCGCGCACGCCTTTGGGAGACCACTTTCATCATAACGAGGATACGCCGCTCGCCGCAATTGTTCGCCTAAACCGCCGGGCTGCTTCTAGGGGGTTGGCGCTGGAGCGGGCGCTAGAGGCGAGGGGGAGTCAAAGGGGTCAACTTCTGCCCGTTCGCGGTAGTATTCGACGCGGTAGTTATGGCAAAATGAAGTCGTCCATCGGGCCCATTGCTGGTCGTTTGCGTGACAGGATACGGGGTGGCCATCTTGCAGTTGGCGTGAATAATCGGCGTCGATGAGCATCGGATCGGGCGCCGCCTCATCGCCAACCTGAGGGCGACCATGTACGATCGAGATTGCCTGAACGCCGTCCGTGGCCTGCCAACGCGCCGAAAGTGTACCATCGTGGTTTATTCCGAAGTTTAACCTGATGCGCCCATCGTCGAGCGTGAGCACCGCGTTTCCAAAGCCACAAGCGGGACCAATGCCGGTCGTATTGACGGTTAAGTTCGTGTGCGCGTTATAGCTAAACAGCTTGACATTCCCGCGCATCTTAACCATACGTATCCCGAAGGGCTGGCATCGTGGCGCACCTTCGTTGTACATTTCAAGTCGCGAACCATCCGACGAAGTAAGCGTTGCGCAAAGGTCACCAACGCCACACTCGAACGGTGCCATGCCATCGCTCCCGTCTGGCAGTTTAATCTCGTATGTAGCATTGACGTTCGCGCTCGCCGTTGCGCCAATAAGTAAGCAAAGCGCGAAGGACAACGCTAAAAAGCGCGGCATTTCCAAAAGTCTCATTTCAAAGCAAACGTGCACGTTTGGCCGGCCGTGAAACTGATAGGCGTAGCGTTCGCGGCGAACGTTTCCGTATCGCCACTGTCGGACGGAGTTGAAACGAGCTGCCACGATCCCGAATTGTAGACGTACCATCCGCCAAAGCCTTGTCCCGGTATGGCTGGGAGCGGCGTTGTAATGCTGATTCCGGGCGCGCCGGCGTAAATCGCAGCAACACCCATGCTTACGGTGACATAGATAACGGCACCCTGAAGCTGCGGCTGACTGCTCGAAGACGCAATCGATGCCCCAACGAGCATCGTGTAAGTGTCTGCGGAAAGCAAGGTTGTAGGCGCTGCAAAGAGAAGCTGGACGCTTTGATAGGTCGCCGCATCGAAGCCGAACGCTTGCGTGACGTCGACCGGTCCGGCTTGTGATGGCTGGAACGTGCTGACATAGTAGGACATGGAAGGCGGAGGAGGTATACTAAATGTCGGCGTTGGGGCTTGGCCCTCATTGCCCCCGCCGCCACACGCGGTTAACCCGAGAACCGCAAGCATTCCAAACGCGCGCGTCGGTAATCTCACAAGAATGCCTCTCCCGCACTTCGATCTTTGCCGGTCGCAACCCTCGCCGCTCGGTCGTGAAACTGTGCCTTATCCGGTATCCCCCATATGGCCGCGCTTTTCGACGTCAGATTGTCGGTTTCCGGTCTTGAAGGCCAGACCCGGCGCTTTGGGGACGAGGTTCGTGGCCGATCAACGCCCGTCGCTCTTGGGCTAGGCCTTCCTCCACGAGCGCTGCGAACGCCGCCCAATGGCGGGGGTGCGGCACGCGGGTCCCAGCGCGGAACCGCGAGCAGGCCGCAAGCGAGAGGCTCGTGGCCCGCGCGATCGCGTTCACGCTGCGCGGACTGTTTATGCGAAAGCGCGCGGGCCTGTCGAGCTTCGACGTTCCGGTGCGATGCCTCCGGCTCGCTGACCGAGGCGCGGGCCGATTAGGGGCCTACCCTCGATAGGTATTCACGGGACGAACAGGAATGCTCGGCTCGTCTTTTCGGCCCCGTCTTGACAGATGTACGTACTATGCTCTGGCGATAAGGTCCAAGCGCTGCCAACGAACGAATACGGATATGGCGCGGCGCGGGCGAGGTTAATCATGTCAAAGCCCACCTGATATTGTTCGCGCGATTCTCCCGCCTGAATACCGGCTGGCAAGACAGTATGTACATCAGAATATGGAAACGCCTGCCCCTGCTGTGCATCAGCGGCAGCGGGGAAAAGTCCCATGAGCCTTCCTCCAGGCAATGCCGAGTACGCCCAGATAACGCCTTTCAGACCGCCATCACCAGAGCATCTCTCAGAGCCCTCGCTCTTGACGCGGTTGAACATGGACGCGTTCATACTCGACTGCGAGACGACCGCAGGCTTCGCGTGTCCACATGCGATCACCAATGCGCAAGCAGCGGTTCCCGACAATATAAGTCGTGCTTTCATGGACGAAGCATCGTTCGGGTGCTGCGTCAGAGACCCCTCTCCGAAACATGCTTTGGAGTGTGGCTACGTCGCTTCGCCTCCCTCCACGAGCGCTGCGAACGCCGCCCAATGGCGGGCGTGCGGCACGCTCGTCCCGGCGCGAAAGCGCGAGCAGGCCGCGAGCGATAGGCCCGTGGCCTGGGCGATCTTCGTTAGCGAGAAGCCGTCGAGCTTCGGGGTGACCTCGCGCAGGAACCACGCGCGGTCGCGTTCCTCGGGGTGCTCCTTCGCCCATTCCCGGTTGCGGCGGTGGTGCTCGGCGTTCGCCTCGCCCCGTTGCGCGTTCGCCTGGGCGCTCGCACGCGGGTCGGGAACGTGGAGTGCTTGCGTCGCGAGGGCTTCACGCGCCGTGGCGATCGCACGCTCGGCACGAGCACGACGCGCAAACGGTACGCACGCCTCGCAGTAGCGGCGACGGCGCTTGAGGACGGGCTTCCCGCACGACGCGCACGCGACGGGAACGAGTGTAAGGGCTTCCGGGCGCGGGGCGTTCCACGCTTTGCTTGCATACGGGCGTGGTTCGGCGCGCTTGCGAGGCGTGGAGCGAAGCGGAGACGGCGAGCACGGGGCTTTCAGGGGCGGCAGCGAGTTTCCACGCGTAGACGAACTGTTTTTCGTTTGTGTGCGAGGTGTCGCAGCTCCCAATCCACGATCGAGAGACGCGGCGCGGAACGCGTGTGCGAGGTGCGTAACGATAGGCGCGACGAGCAGCCGCCAACCCTGCAGCGTGAGGGCGAGGTCGTGTGTAAGCGGCGCGCGTAGGCGACAGACGCCATTGGGGAGTTCCACGAAGTCGCGCGAGGTGAATATACGCGTCTCCAAGAGGTCGAGCACGAAGGCATCTACGTCCGGGCGTATCGGTTCCATCGCATCGAGCGCGAACGAGTCGCGATTGCGCTGGTCGGCATGGAGCACGCCGAGCGTGGGGTCGAGCCCGGCCGCGAGCAGTGCGAGGCGCGACTCCGCTTCGAGCAGCGTATAGAGGTAGTTCAGGAGCGCGTTGACGGGGTTGGTCGCCGCGCGAGGTCCGCCGGTCAGTACCGAGGCACGCGCCTCATAGCGGGCCCACCGCGCGGGTATGCGTGCGAGGTCGCGGCCACGCAAGCGCAGCGAGATTACGCTCCACGCGTTCCAATAGAGCGCGGCGGCCTTGGCCTCGCATAGGCGCACCTCGTCGATCGTGCTGGTGCGATCCAGCGCACCTCGCAGGGCGTCGAATGTTTGGAGTTCTCCAACGCGCATTCGTGCGAGGTTCTTCCGCTGGCCGTCGAGCTTACGTGCAATCAACTCGCGCGCGAGTACCACGTCAAGGCCGGTGGCGATCGCGAGGGCCTGCGCGCGGCGAATGGGATGGCCGTCGTAGCCGAATGGGACGGAGTGCGCGAGGAGGGCGCCGTTAGGTCCGAGGTGAACGAGCGCCGCGCCGATCGCACGTAGCCATGACAACGCTTCGAGGGTGAGCGTGCCGGTCTTGCCGAGGAGCACGAGGCGTTCGAGGCCGGAGCCGGCGCGGTCGAGGACCAGCGCTCGGCGGTGGTCGGCGATCCCGTCTTGGACGTGGAGCTTGCCGTAGAGCACGCGCAGGCTAATGCCGTAGCCGTCCGCGACGAGGGTGCCGGCCCGGACTTGCAAGGGTGGATAAGGGAGCGTAAACTTCTGCTGTTGCATTGGGAGTTTGACCCTCCTGGTGCGACGGCTCTCGGCTCGTGTACAGCGGGCCGAGAGCGCCTGTGTGTTAGGTTGAACGGCTGCTCTCGGCGCTCATATCTTCTGGTGTGTATGAAAAACCTTCCAGCGCTGGAAGTTCGGCCAAACGCCGTTGCGGCATGATCCCAAACGCGGTTTGATTGTTCATCGAGGAGCCGGCCTCGCCCCATATGCAGAACGCCGCGAGCCGAGCGATATGCGTGTAACGGTTACAAATGCTATCCGCCCATGCGATGGCATATTCCGACGCGATGATGCGACGATCGTTAAAAGGAAGGCGGTTGTCGTCAAGCGTATCGAGCACGCCTTGCAAATGCTGAGTAAGATTTTTCGGCCGCCCGATCCGCTTTGCTCCGTAGCGGTTCTTCTTGGCTGCTTCAACGAGAGCGTTTGATACCGCCCAGAGGCGCAATGCATAGTCTCTCGCACCCTCTTTGAACATGTCGCCACGTCGCGGGAAGAGCAAGACGACGAGCAGGATCGAGAGTGCGATAGGCTTGGGCAGCACAACATAGACTCGGCGCTCCGGCTCACGCACGATCTCAACGCGTTCTGGGGGCTGCTTCAGGTCCACAACGGCCACACCCCCACCCCCCTCTTGCGCGTGCATCGTATAGGTTTCGCGCCGAACATCCTGTTCCGGTTCGACCCAGCATGCGACATGATAGCGCGACATGAACCAGGCTTGATCCCACACGTCGGAAACGTGTTGATCGCCGAAGAGGAGCACACCGAGTTGCTCGATGGACCGTAGTCGAGTCCATTCGCGGTGGTTCGTTATCCCCGTCGTTCCGCGCGCGTCGTCTTCTTCGAGCCACTGCTCCCCGAACCACACGAGGTCGTCAATAATGCGGACGACCTCTCGATAGTACCCGTAGTGCGCGACCCCTTCGAGGTACGGGGCTCCGACCGCCGCGCAGAGCTTGCGGAGCATCTCAGGCGTTGGGAATTGCTGTCCTTCTAGGTAAGCGTTTAAGCGATTCGTTCCACCCTCATAGCCAAGTTTCGCGAGTACAGCGCGCTTCGAGAGACCGGAGGCCTCGATCCGTTCCGACAGCCACGCGCCGGCCTGACGCCGCCCCACCGCATCGAGCCAGGTCGGCTCCTCGATCCCGTAGCGCCGCGATCTGCGTACTTGCTCTAGTGGAGGCATGATAGCGCCATATTCTGCCTCTTCTCATTCATGCCCTTCATGGTTACAGTGGTGGCATAGCACGCTATTATAGCGGTCGTTGCAGGAGGCATACACAGTGAAAAAACTACGGCTCTGGCGGTTCTTTCAGGGGGTTCGGCTCGATGAGGTAGCCTATTGGACCCGTCTGCCGGCGTACATCGTCTCGGCGATAGAGCGGGGCGAAGTCGCGCCTTCTGAGCGCTGGCGGGGTCGTTTCGCGGCAGTCTTTGGGCCAAAAGTGACGGCGGCTTTCTTTGAAGACGCCGACACGTCCGGGGCGATCGGGCCGGTCCTAGCGGCAACCAGCACTCCCGCGGACACGCCTCCCAGGAAGGGGCTGGCGAAAACCTCTATGCCTGTGGAGACCGTGCGATGAGCGCCTCCGTCGATCACGCTCTCGTCGAACGCCTACTCGAAGACGAGTCTCTTAGTTATCGCGAGATCGCGCGTCGTGCGGGCTGTTCCGAATGGAGCATCCGATCGATCGCGCGTCAGGCGTGCGGGAACCCGCGCCCCGTCAAGAAAGCGCGCTCGCGCCGCAGCGCTGACGATGGCCCGCCAGTCGCCGCCGCGAGCCTCGCGTGGTGGGGTGTTCCGGTGCTCGTCGTCGTGGGTATCGGCATAGCATTACTCCTCCGCCGAGGCCCTGGAGGCGCGCCGTGACGCGCGTAGAGCGCATCGAGCTTACAAGAAAGCTCCTCGATGCCGGCCGGTTATCGGACCTGGCCATTGCGGATTGCGTCAAGCGCTCGAAGCGGTGGGTTCGGAATATCGCACGCCAGTATCCGCGCAGCAGGACCATTCAAACCGTCGACCCGCCGACGCCCCGTCGCAATGCGGCGACCGCCCTCATAGACGAACCTCCACAGCGAGTACGTGCCGTCCGCCGTCGCTTACGCCCGCGAGGGTATCCGAACCAGTGGTGGCGATGGGCCGATCGCATTGGGTGCGTGGTCATCGCCGGGCTGTATATATTCGCCGCGTGGCGCGGAGATCTGGGAGTGCGCAACGGCCGGCTTGTCTTCCAAGCGGGCGCGGGAGACCCACGGTCATGAACGCAGAAGGCCCGCGCGGGAACGCGGGCCGTGGAATCGAGTCTACCGGCTATTACGCTTCTACGGCGGTATCCAATCCCCTTTCGTCGGGCGACCAAGAAGCACAATGTCGCAGGACGTTACGCGCATACCGATGCGCCGCCGTCAAGCGCGTTCCGCGCATTGCGAGGTTCGCTATGCCCGTTCCGGCGGAGGTCGCGTAGCATGGCCGCGCGCAAGACAGGCACGTCGCCTCATACGCGGTACCGTCACGCGCGCGAGCACCTCGCAGACCTCGAAGCACAGTACGCGAAGATTGAACGCTCGCGGCCTCGCACTGTCGGCAAACGCGGTTGGCGCACGCGTCGGCTGCATATGCTCGCGGGTCAGCTACGCAGCGCGCGTGGCATGCTCACCAAAGCCCGCAACGCCATCGCCCAAGCCGCCTCAGAGCGCGCCTCGGCGAAGTGCGCCGCGAAACAGCGACGGAGCGACGCGGCGAAGCGCGGATGGAGTAAGCGCAAGGCGACGAGAGAAGTGCCTGTGCCTGTGCCTGTGCCTGCGCCTGCGCAGCCGGCGCGGGCTATGCGTTTCTTGGAAGAGCGCGACGGCGAAGTCAAACAGATTCTCGTTGACCCTCCCTCCAAAGACGATCGGTCGGCGATCGGTTCGTACTGGCACGCGGTCGGCGTTTACCGGAACGGCGGCTCGACCGCGTTGCTTAGCCGGTTCGACGGCCGGTCGATCTATGACGCGCGCACGCAGAGACGCATCCGGTTCGTCACGGACCCCGCTCTGTTGGCAGAAGCGGTCGCTGCAGGCCTGACGGACTTCGACGATCTCTATACCGAGATTGCGTGGGCAAGTGCCGCGTGAGCAGCCGTGCTGATCTCGCCTATGCGAGGCAGCGTGCTCGAAAGCGGTTCGGCAATGAGGCATGTGCTGAATGCGGGGAGAGCGATGAGCTCACGCTGCAGGAGTTTGAGGGCAGGGTGCTCTGCCGCCGATGCACGCTGCTCGCGCAGGGTCTTGCGCCGACGGAGGACGACCATCCCTTCGGCAAACGCAACAGTCCCAAAACGCGCGCGATGGATGCAAACGATCACGCGCTGGTTACCGCGTTACAGGGCTATTGGCCGACAGCAACGCAACGGAACAAACACGGGAGCCGGAAGGTGAAGCTCGCAGCCGGGCTGCGCCGCCTTAACGACTTGCGAGCGCTTGAACGAGAGCAGAGCGATCAGGTTACGCTGGAGATTGAAAACATGATTCGATCCCTGGAAGAACCGGACACGGATCGTGACGCTCCGATGGATGACGGCAAATGAACGGACTACGCGTGCCGATCCTCACGCGCGCCTACAACGAGCGGCCATCTTCTAGCGAAGCACAGCCTGCGATCCGCGCCGCCGGCCCGGCAGGCAAGCGCGCGCCGCGCGAGGCTGCCGTCTCCCCCTTTGACGAGAACGTGCTCGTCTTCGACACCGAGACGACGGCGGATGTCGAGCAGTGCCTGCTCTTCGGTACGTTCCGCCTCTATCGCGATCGTGCGCTCGTCGAAGAGGGCGTCTTCTACGCCGACGATCTCGATCGCGCAGACAAAGAGCGCATACGCGACTGGGCGGTCGCACGCGGCGTCGCGTACTGTTCGCAGCGCTCGTTCTATTGGAACCACGTGCGCCATATCGGCCAGGATGGCGGGCTGCTCGTCGCCCTAAACGCGCCGTTCGATTTGGCAACGATCATGCCGCTCGCCCGCCCGGCCGCAAAACGCAAGCAGAAGGGACGCTTCCTCGGCGGCTTCACGCTCAACACCGAGTGGAACGGGGGCGACGGCCCTCCCAAACGCCTCAAACACCCGCTCTCCGTCAAGCGCCTCAACGCGCATAGCTCGATCTTCGACATCGGCCTGAGCGGGCGGGTGCTCGACGTTCGCACGCTCTATTGGGCACTCACGAACCGAAGCGGCTCGCTTGCAACGATCGCCGACGCTCTGGAGACCGAGCACCGCAAGACCACACTTGACGCCTACGGCACGATTTCGGACGAGGCGC
Organism: bacterium; assembly: GCA_021806945.1. Taxonomy (GTDB): domain Bacteria; phylum Vulcanimicrobiota; class Vulcanimicrobiia; order Vulcanimicrobiales; family Vulcanimicrobiaceae; genus JAJYFL01. The sequence goes on from JAKAPQ010000027.1 coordinate 10,749, forward strand.
TCGACTACGCGCGCAACGATACGCTCGTCACGGCGGAGTGCCTGTGGAAGCTCGCGCAAGAGTACGAACGCCACCCGATCGCCCTGCATCCGGCCGACGCGCTATCGCCGGCCACCATCGCCAAGGCCTATTACAGTGCAATGGGTATTTCACCGCTGCGCGATCGCTTCGCGAGCTTCCCGAGCGACGTGGCCGGAGCGACGTTCAGCGCCTACTACGGCGGCCGAGTCGAGGCGCGCATCGTCCGGCATCCGGTGCCGATCGTCAAGCTGGACGCCATCGCAATGTACCCAACGATCTTCGTCTTGCTCGGCCTGTGGCCATTCGTTATCGCCGAGGCGATCGAGCCGGTCGAGGCAACGCAGGCGATCCGCACGCTCCTGGATACGATCACCTACGACGCATTGCTCGACCCGGCACGATGGAAGGACCTGTGCGTGATCGTCGAGATCGAGCCGGACGGCGATCTGCTCCCGGTACGCGCGACGTACGCTGCGGATTGCGCCGGATCATCCGGGCGCGCACCAAACATCGGCCTCAACCAGCTGCACGCACCCGGCGAACGGCTGTGGTATGCCCTGCCGGACCTGGTTACTGCCAAACTCTTGACCGGCAAGACGCCGCGCGTGCTGCGCGCCATCCGCTTTCAAGCCGGCGCTCCCCTTAAGACGCTCGTCGAGGTTGCGCTGCGGGGAGCCATGCCGGTGCGGCCCGGCGACGATATGGCTCGGCTGACGATCGAACTGCGTAAGAGGGTGGCGAGCGATTCCACCTTAACGGACGACGAGCGCAAGCGCCTCGACAGTTTCCTCAAGGTGCTCGCGAACAGCGGCTTCTACGGCATCTTCGCCCAGGTGACGCGGGACGAGCGTAACGGCTATGACGCGACCTATACCGCAGCGCTCGCGAAGTGGCGCAGGAGCGTCGTTGAACGCGCGCAGCGCATGCACGACGAGCGCATGGCTACGGAAGCGCCCTATTGGGACGCGCTCGACGGGTGCGGGGGGAAGATCACGCCCGATATGCTCTACGATGCTCGGGCGAATGTCGCCCCCAGCCGGAGACGCTGGAAAAGCGCGGGCGAGTTTGACGATCTCCCGCGCATGCTCTTGCGAAAGAACGACGAGCGCCCGCCGTCGGGGAAAGCCTACGGCAACATCGACGAGATCACGCAGCACGTCCGCGATGCCTTCGGCGACCAGGACCTCACGACCAGCGACGTGCTCGACTTCTTTCGGGAGCATCCGTGGCCCCCGTCGCAAACGCTCGTGCAGCGGCAGGCTGTCGCCGAGCTCCTCCCCGAGCGGCCGGAGGCACCGCGCACGCGCGTGCAGGTCGCCGGCCGCACGTGCTATCCGAGCGATGTCCGCTACCCCGAGTGTCCCGGTCCGTTCTTCTGCGCGCCGATCGCCACGCTCGTGACGGCAGGCGCGCGGCTTCTGCTCGCCATGATGCAGCACGCCGTCGAGCGCGCGGGTGGGACGGTCGCCTACATGGACACCGACTCCGCCTTCGTCGTCGCGACGGAGAACGGCGGGCTCGTGCCGTGTCCCGGCGGCGCGTTGCGCATGGAAGACGGGAGGCCGGCTGCACCGGATCATCCGGCGATCGCGGCGCTCTCGTGGGAGCAGGTTGACGCCATTCGCCGCGAACTCGGAGCGCTCGTGCCCTACGACCGCGCGATCGTCGGCGAGCACGTATTCAAGCTCGAAGACGAAAACTTCGCGCTCGATGCAGGCGGGAAGCTCGATCGCTCCCGGCGCAAGCAACTGTGGCTGTATGCGCTGGCCGAAAAGCGCTACGCGGTCTATAACCTCGTAGACAGAGGCGTGCGCCTGCGTGATTGCAAGGAGCATGGCTTGGGGCTCTACCTCGATCCCAAGGGCGACGCGTCGCATCCCAAAGCCTGGATTGGGGACGTGTGGCAGTGGGAGGTCGAGACCGCGCTCGGGCTCACACCGCCGCGGTCGGCGTTCTTCGACCGGCTCGCCGTTGCGCGCTTAGTCTTCTCCACGCCGGCGATCGCCAAGCCCTTCGACGACTTGAGCCTGGGAACGCGCATCCGGCCGTTCCGCTTCATGCTCACGGTGTCGGCGCATCCGCACGACGCGTCGCTGCTCGGCGTACGCACGCGCCACGTGGCGCCCTTCGAGCGAGACCCCCAGCGCTGGGCGACGCTACCGTGGGTGAATCTGTACTCGCACAAAGCGTTCGCGCACGAGGCCCGGACGCTGGGTTTGGGGACTATCGGGCAGTACATCTTCGACTGGGAAGCGCGCGCTCGGGTCGCTAAGATGGTCACGCCGGAGGGTAAACGCGTCACCTCCGAGACGCACGGGCTGCTCGTCCCGATGCCCGTCGTCGCGACCAGCGTCTTGCAGACCGGACGCGAGACCGTCGATTCCGAGCCGATCGACGCCGAGGAGGTGGATTGGCGTGAGGTGCTCGACGAGAGCGGCATGGGGCAGCCTGCCAGCGCCACGATGCGCCACCAAGTCTTCTGCCCTGACGATGCGGCCGCTGACGACACGCTGCGCGAGGCGATCAGGAAGGGCGACAACATCTCACGCGTGGCTCGGAAGGCAGGCATCAGTCGGCAACACGTTCATCGCATTCTTGCAGGTTCCGTGCCTGGTGCGAAGACGCGGAAAAAGATCGAATCAGCACTGCGTAAGATCGCCGCTGGTCGCGCGTAGAGCAGCATGGCGCACGACGTTGCCAATCTACGAGCCCAAGCGGCCGGGAGGAAGGCGCGGCGCTACGGCTTCCCGAACGCTCGTACGATGCTAACGAGCTCGCACGACGTGGCCTTCTACCAGGGCGATTGCGTTGAGGAAGCCCGAAGGCATATTGATGATGAGTCCGTGGACCTCATCATCACGGACCCGCCATACGGGATTGGCGGTGACAAACTGCACCAACATTACAATCGCGACGAGTCCTTCGTTGTGGACGGCTATATCGAAGTCCATGCTTCGGAATATGCGGATTTCTCGATGCGGTGGATTACCGAGGCTTCGCGTGTTCTCCGACCGGGCGGGGCGATCTATGTTGTGTCCGGTTACACGAACCTCTACGATGTGTTGCATGCCCTACGCCAAACGAACCTCGAAGAAGTCAACCATGTGATTTGGAAGTATAACTTCGGGGTCTACACTTCCCGCAAGTTTGTCTCGTCGCACTATCACATTTTGTACTATGCGAAGCCGGGCGCCCGACGAACATTCAACCTTGAGTCTCGCTACGGCAAGGATGAATCCGTCGCCGGAAGTGGTTCATCGAACTATCGAGACCGCGAGGATGTGTGGGTCGTCAACCGCGAGTATAAGCCGGGCCAGCGCAAGAACAAGAACGAGCTGCCCGAAGCACTGCTGCTGAAAATGCTACAATACAGCTCGAACGAAGGCGACCTCGTTGTCGATTTCTTTATGGGTGGCGGCTCGACTGGCCGGCTCGCGCGCGGCCTGGGCCGACGATTCATTGGGCTAGAGCTGTCGCAGGCAGCGTTTGATCATGCAATTGCGAGTGTCAACGCGATGGAGCCCGGTAGCATGCTCGCAACGCTCAAACAACCCGAAAGTGCGACCGTACACGAGAACGGCGGCGCTCCATGGAGCGAGGATGACTACGAACGGCTCGTGAGTGCCTACCGCGATTTGCGCTGCCGTGGTCTTCGCAAGAAGGAAACGGTCGCGAAGCTCTGCGCGATGTTCGGTCGAGGCTACTGGTCGATTGAGAAGGCGCTCAAACGTATCGGCGAATCCAGCGCACCTCCACGCGCCCTCCATCTGTTCCCCTCTTCGGAGCGATAGTTGGATCCGCGTTTCAAGAGCGATGCTGCCGACCTGAGCGCTCGGCTTAAGTCCCTGCCAACGCAATGGGATGGCATGGCGGCCATTCTTGAACTTAAAGAGGCCGACTTCCAATGGAGGCAGATGGAGTGGATCGGCTTCTACTTTGAGTTTCACGCATTGCGATGCGCGCGTGAATCTGGCTTCACGGTGCCGGGGATCAGGTACGGTCACACCTGCTTCGATGCGTCAAAGCGAATTAATTGGGATTTTAAGGCCCATGCCATTAAATCGCATACGCACACACTAATCGCGAACGACGTATCCGCCACCGATGCGTCGATCAAAGCGAACCGAGTTCACGGGCTCGTGGTCGCATTGCTCGATGTTACGTATAATGATGACGCTCGCTCCTTTCAGAAGTGGCACACCGCGCTGAAGGGCGGAAAGTCCGCGTACGAACAGGAGCGCGAAGAGCGAACAGCCGTATCTCGGTATCGTAAGCGTGACGCGCTCCTCCGAGAGATCGTCTTTGTTGAAATTATCGATCCAAAACGTCAATGCGGTATTCACCGCCAAGGTCGAAACTCAAACGGCAAGCCGCGACCTGCTAAATATTCGGTCGATCTCGAATCTCTCGACAAGAACGCGATAACAATGCTGACGTTTCGGTAAACCGCATCGAGCGAATGGATGGTGCCCTCCTATAGCCGCACCTCGTCCACGAGCTGCGGGATGGCGTCGTTCCGGGAGCAATTACGCCGTATATCCGCACGGTCATTGTCAACGATCTCGTAACGATGACCGCCCGCTAGGCACGCAGAGCGGTCATCGCCTCGCGACCGCTCTCTTTCTTTACTGCCCCGCTCTCGCTGAGCACGATCACCAACGCGACAGGCCTGTCGCTGGCGGCCAGCTCGCCGTCGAGCGCGCGAGCCCGTCGCACACGCCCCGCCGGCGGTCGCCGCTCCCTGCAACGCCCCCCGGGCGACTTCAACGGCACCGCCCCCCGGCACGGCCCTAGGCCGATCGGCGCCGCGCCACCCGAGCGCTCGATGCGCCTCCCTGCCGGGCCGCCTGCTAGCCTGCCAGGCCGAAGGCGTGGGTCGAAGACGTGGGATGCATGGCGATGCACGATGCATGCGGCAATGAAGCGGAAACCCTTATAGGACGGGCGTTTTCGCGACACGTGCCGTTTTGCAAACGCGGTTTGCAAGATTGCCAGGGATGCGACGACCGACGCGGCGAAACGCGTATGCGGCGGAAACCCTTATGGGACGGGCGTTTGCGCGACACCCGTCGCCGCCTAGGCCGCGCGCGGCTACTATAGAGAAGTGTAACATCTTCGGGGCGTAGCGTATAACCCCTTACGCGGCGGCTCCGTGGCACTTCTTGTACTTCTTGCCGCTGCCGCAGGGGCACTGATCGTTACGGCCGACCTTGGGTGCTTCGCGGTGCATGGGCTTCGCGGGCTCGCCTTCGTCGCGATTGGTGCGTATCTGCCGCTGTTTTGCGGGCATCGGTCCGAGCAACTGCTCGGCTAGCGCCGCTTGCGGCATCATCGCGCCGCTGGGAACCGGTGCGAGCTGCCGGTTCCCGAATCCACCCAGCGGTTGCGCCTGCTCCATCTCCGGCGGAGCTTGCTCGATGACGACGTGGAACACGCCCTTGATCGCTTCGTCGGCGATGTTGGTCTTGAGGTCTTCGAAGATTTCGTAGGCTTCCTTTTCGTACTCGACGCGCGGATCGATCTGCCCGTAACCGCGCAATCCAATGCCGGTCTTGAGGTGGTCCATGATCGCGAGATGGTCGACCCACATACGATCGATGATCGGGAGAAGAAGATAGCGCTGCTCGACCAGGCGCATGATCTCCGGCGTGACCTCTTGTTCCTTGGCCTCGTAGGCTGCGATGGCCTGGTCTTTAAGCAGGCGGCGAATCTCTTCGCGGTCCTTCTTCTCGAGATCGCGTACGCTCGTCTCGGACTTAATCGGAAAGATCGGTTCGAGTTCGTTGAGCATCTCTTCGAGGTCCCAATCGCCGGGATGCGCGTTCTCGGGCGCGTTGCCGTCGACCGCGTCGTCAACCTTCTGCTCCAGCGTCTGCAGCACGAAGGCGCGCGAGTCGAAGGAACCGTCCAAAATCGCGCGGCGGTCGCCGTAGATCACCTCACGCTGCTTGTTCATGACGTCGTCGTACTCGAGCACGTGCTTGCGGAGCTCGTAGTTGTGGCCTTCGACCTTGCTCTGCGCGCGTTCGAGGGATCGCGTGATCATGGGCGATTCGATGGGGGTCTCGTCGCTGAAGCCGACGCGGTCCATGATCGCATTCATGCGGTCGCCGCCGAACAATCGCATCACCTCGTCCTCGAGCGAGACGTAGAAACGCGTGCTGCCCGGGTCGCCTTGGCGGCCGGAGCGGCCGCGCAGCTGGTTGTCGATGCGCCGCGATTCGTGCCGTTCCGTGCCGATAATGGCGAGGCCGCCGATATCCGCAACGCCGTCGCCGAGCTTGATGTCGGTTCCGCGGCCGGCCATATTGGTCGCGATCGTCACTTGCCCCATCTGCCCGGCGTCCTTGACGATCTGCGCCTCCTGCTCGTGATACTTCGCGTTGAGCACATTGCACTCGACGCCCTTGCGGCGCAGCATCGCGGCGAGCGTCTCCGACTTCTCGATCGAGCGCGTACCAACGAGCACCGGGCGCCCCTTCTTATTCTCCTCGATAATCTCGTCGACGACGGCCTTGAATTTTGCCTGCTCGGTCTTGTAGACGATATCGGACTGGTCTTTGCGGCAGATCGTCATGTTGGTCGGGATGATGACGACGTCGAGGCCGTAGATGTCGCGGAACTCGCGCTCCTCGGTCTTCGCGGTACCCGTCATGCCGGCCAGGCGGTCGTAGAGGCGGAAGTAGTTCTGGAACGTGATCGTGGCGAGGGTCTGGTCCTCGCTACGGACCTTGATGCCCTCCTTAGCCTCGATCGCCTGATGGATGCCGTCGGAGTAGCGGCGGCCGTACATCAAACGCCCGGTGAACTCGTCGACGATGATGATCTCGCCGTCCTTTATGATGTACTGCTGGTCGCGATGGAACAGGTTCCACGCCTTCAAGGCGGCGTTGAGCTGGTGCGCGAGCTCGATGTTGCGCTGTTCGTAGAGATTCGATACGCCCAGCATCTTTTCGACTTTGGCGACGCCCGCCTCGGTGATCGGAACGGCGTGCGCCTTCTCGTCGACGGTAAAGTCTTCTTCTTTCTTGAGGCGCGGCATGATCTGCGCGAACTTCTCGTAGAGCTCCGTCGGCTCGGTCCCTTGCCCGCTGATGATCAGCGGCGTGCGCGCTTCGTCGATGAGGATCGAGTCGACCTCATCGACCAACCCGTAGTAGAGATCGCGCTGAACCATATCTTCGATCTGCCACGCCATGTTGTCTCGCAGGTAATCGAAGCCGACTTCGTTGTTCGTAACGTAGGTAACATCGCAATTGTACGCGGCTCGGCGCTCGGCCGGTTCCAAGTCGTGCTGCACCACGCCGACGGTCAGGCCCAGGAACTGGTAGAGCGGCCCCATCCATTCGGCGTCGCGGCGGGCCAGGTAATCGTTGACCGTCACGACGTGCACGCCGCGTCCTTCGAGCGCGCGCGCGTATACCGGCAGCGTCGCGACCAGCGTCTTGCCTTCGCCGGTCTTCATCTCCGCGATGCGTCCTTCGTAGAGAATCTGCCCGCCCATGATCTGCACGTCGAATGCCCGCATGCCGATCGTGCGCTTCCCCGCCTCACGGACGGCGGCAAAGATCTCGGGCAGCAAGGCGTCGAGCGTCTCGCCGCCGGCCAACTTGGCTTTGAACTCCTCGGTCTTGCCGCGAAGCCCCTCGTCGGAGAGCGCGGAGAACTGCGCCTCGAGTGCGTTTACTTTCTCGACGGTCTTGCGCAGACGAGCGATCTCTCGCGCGTTTCCGTCGAAAAGGGTCTTCAGGAATGCCATAGAGTCCTTCTCCTAAAATGCCTTACGGTTGGACCGGTAGAGAGATCGTGAAGGTGCTGCCTTCGTTCTCCTTGGAGACGACCGATATCGTCCCCCCGTGCACCTCGACGATCTTGCGCGCGACGTAAAGCCCCACGCCCGATCCTCCGATACCCTTGCGGCGAGCATTGGTCGCACGTCCGAAGCGCGCAAAGACCGTCGCGATCTCGGCTTCGGGTATGCCGATGCCCCGGTCGGTCACTTCGATCGTCGCCCGGGCGCCGTCGCGGGCCAGCCGCACCAGCACCTCGCCGGTCGAGTACTTGAGCGCGTTCTGCAGCAGATTTTCGAGCACGTGAGCGAAGCGCTGCGGATCGAGCCAAATCGAGATCGGCTTCTCTTCCGACTCGACGCGAATGCGCGCCGAGCCGCGGTTGAGCGCGGCGATGTGTTCCTCAACGAATTCGGCCAAATCGACGGCGGCGCGGTCGAGTGAGAAACCACCGGCCTGCGTCTGCGCGAGCGCCAGCGCGTCTTCGGAGAGCCGCACGAGGCGCTGCGTCTGCGCGTAGATCGTCTCGATCTCACCGTGAAACTCCGCGGGCAGCGTCTCCAGCAGCAGGTCGCAGTACCCCAATACCACCGTCAGCGGGCCCTTATAATCGTGCGCGAGCATCGCCAGCAAATCGTCCTTGAACTCGCTCGACTCGCGTAACGCGCGCGCCAATTGTTGGATGCGCTCGAAGCCGAGGGCCGTCGTGAGGGAGAGCTCGAGGTGCACGCACAGCGAACGGAAAAACTGCCGGGCCTCGCCGTCCCAGTACGAAGGCCGCTCGGTGACGTAGAATGCGATCATCCCCCAGAGATTGCCGTCGATCTGAAGCGGAATCGCTAGACCCTCGTTCTCGCCGAAGAGCCGCTCGCGGAGCGCGAGAGGTAAAC
>JAKAPQ010000181.1 GCA_021806945.1 bacterium
GAGCTGCCCAATGGCCTCCTCTTCCGAGCAGACATTCATCGCTTGTTTGACCAGGGCTACGTTAGCATCGAGCCGAGTCTGCGATTCCGGGTGAGCCGCGCTATTCGTGAGGAGTTTTTGAACGGGCGAGAATATTACGAGTTTGACCAACGGAAGATACGGGCGCCGATGCTAGAAACCTCCGCACCTTCCGCCGAGTACCTTGAGTGGCATTACAGTACGGTCTTCAAAGGTTGAACGCCCTAAACCCGCAGTCTCCATATGAATGCGCAGAGTTATTGCACATGCGGGTTCGGCAACGTTCACAAAAATCTCGTCGGTATACCTTATGATGATCGCTTTGTTAGGAGACTTCTAGAGCAGGCGAAAAACGGGCGTTCCATCGTACGGCTGTTCCAGGGGTTGTCTCGTTTGACTGGGAGAGGTGTCGAACGGGGCGGCATTGAGGCTGACAGGCAGGCTGGAACGATTGAGAACGTCAGGAACAGCATCGCTCCAGGATCCAGTATGCGTGAGGAAGCCGCCGCTCGAGCGGAAGAGGAGCAGCCAGGGATTCTCCAGGAGATAAGCGCGCTGATGGAACGGGCGGTAAATGCCTTCGAAGACGGCGGGCCACCACCGCTACCGTGGGCATTATGAACAGAAAAAGATACAAATAGCGCCGTGGCGACGTCCTGCAGGTGGCCCTCCCATCGGAGTTTCGCTACCTTCAGTACGTTGATAAATGGCCAAACGGCGGAGATTTGTTTCGCATTGTGGATATCAGATCGACAACACCGGTTACGGACGTGCGCGAAATCGGGCGACACGAGTCGCTGTATTGGATGCTCAGTTTCTGTAAACTGCTGATCGAAGATTCACGATTCTCGTATGTCGGTAACGATGACTCTGCAGGGGAGATACCACCGCTACGCAGACCACACTTCGGAGGCTGGTTTATCATGCGCGGCGACCAGGAAACGTTCACAAAGAATCTGGATGAAGAAACATTACGCATGTCGCTCGAGAGATGGGAACCCGCCGACGGCATCGTCGAGCGCCTGTTATCTGGCTGGCGACCGGAAGATGACCGTAAGGACGCCCTTGCAATTCTCCGGGGAGGCCCTCGGAAGAGCCGGAGCGATGGCGCGGGTGGTCTTATGCAAACGACCTATTTCATCGACTTCCCAACAGCGCTGAACGCCGCAAAGGCTGCAAGAGACCTGAAGAAACAGGGGATAGAAGTTTCCGTCAAACAAAAGAAAGAGCTGCATGTAAAGAAGAAGACCGCTGACTCTCTTGATATATCGAAGATGTTGGACGTATTCGAGTCGGAGTTGAATGCATTATGTAGTGCTTACGGCGGTGAAGTGACCGGACGAGAAACCGAATTGCGTCCGGATCTCAACAGGTGAGGCGCCGCCGGACGGCAGACGTCCGCGAGTCAGAATTACCCCCGCAAATTGAGCAACCCTTGGAGATCGGCTGAGGCAAAGGAAGTCATCCGTTCACCCTCAAAGTGCCGTTCGCGTATCTGCGTATTCGCGAACCTGGCCCATTTACAAGCGGCGGTGTACCGCAATTTCAGCTTAGCGCGGGAAAGCCGGGTTATGGAAACCTGCGCCGCGCTGGCCCGAGCAAAACGCAGCTTCAGCGACTAGCGCCATTTGCAATGCGTGCGTATCGGATTTTGCGCGACGGGATTAGCGTCGATCGATATGCGTAACAAAAACAATGAGGTGCGTACCGATGGGATCCCGGAATCGGTGATTCTCGACCGTACCTAGTCGCACCTCAACCATAGCCCCCGCGTTCTTCCAATCGACCGTGTTTGGATCTTTAACCGCGATTCGCACAAAGCCGCTCGGAAGCGCCTCCCCTGTAGCCAAAACCGCAGCATGCAGCAGGTCGTTCGCTCCATTGCCGTATGTATGCGATCTGCACGACAGGCCCCACCTCGATGCATGCGCTCTGCCGTAGAAGACAGCATCTTTGAATCCTTGAATAAAGTCAATATCGCAAGAGTCAACATAAGGCGACGAAATAAATTGGACGTTGTAAAACGTCTTTCCGTACTCTCGATCGGTCAGCACCGGATGATAGTCGGCGAAATTGGAGCTGGCTTGACCGATTGCTTTCAACACCAACGCAGAGACGCTGAAGGCGAAAGCATGAAGCTCGCCGCGCCCTAACGGCTTCGGCTTTGACGCGATCGTCGCGAGGTAGCGTTTCGCCTTGGCATTCCCTTGCGCCGCCGATGCGCGCAAGTAGTGCAGCGCACGTGCATCGCTCTGCGGGACGCCACGGCCGTCCTGATACATGTATCCTAGATCTAATTCGCCATCCGCGTAGCCCTGCGTAGCAGACTTTCGGAACCAGTCGGCCGCCAACGCATCGTCGCGAGTCACACCCAGGCCGTGCTCGTACATATAGCCGACATTGTCCGCCCCTCCGGGACTGCCTTGGCTGGCTGATTCCAGGAAGAAATGGTAAGCTTTCGCCACATCCTTGACGACACCGTTGCCATTGAAATACATGAAGCCCAGAGCGTTTTCACCGGAACCACCGCTCCGACCCAGAGATAATTGCAACCAATGCAGCGCTGTCGGATAATCCTGTGGCACCCCATAACCGGCAGCGTACATCTCTCCGAGATCGTTCGCACCGTAACCGTTGCCTTGAGCGGCGGAGAGGCGGTACCAACGCATTGCAGCGGCGTAATCCCGCGGTACGCCTTCGCCCGCCTCATACATGTCGCCGAGCCGAGCTTCGCCGTAACCGCTTTTCCCAGAGGCCGAGAGGCGATACCAACGCAGTGCCGTCGCGTAATTCCGCGGCACGCCCTCGCCCGCCTTATACATGTCGCCCAGGTACGCTTGGCCCATAGCGTCATGCTGCGCGGCGGCAAGCTGAAAATAATGCCGGGCCAGCGCATAATTCTTGGGGGCATGATTCCCTTTGAGGAACCTTAGACCACTTGCAACATCTGCTTTGGCGCTGCCCTGCGTTGCGCCGACCGACGAGATCGGGCGCACGACCAACACGCAAAGCGCGAACGCTCCGGCCACGGCGAACGCGACAAACCTCCGAATTATAATCATTACTGGCGGTCGTTTTGGCTCAGTATTCCCCACTCCTCGCTGACCTGCATATGAACCGTCGGCGGCCGCCGTCCGCCCCGGCGCGCGAGGGCCCTAGCCGTCACCGAGGAGGAGATGCCGTGCAGTTCGTAGCCGGAGTCGATACCCACAAAGACTCCCATACGATCGTTTTTCGAAACGCCGTCGGGGAGCCCGTTGCAGACCTCGTAATCCCGACGACGACCTCAGGTTTCCAGAAGGCGATCGAGGTCGCGGAGAAGTTAGGCGACGTCGTCTGGAGCGTCGAGGGGACCGGTTCTTACGGGGGCGGATTGGCCGAAGCCCTCATCGCGCGAAAGCATCTCGTCTACGAAGTCCCTGGTTCGTTTACCAAGCGGCACCGCAAGTTTGGCAGTCGGCGAGGGAAGTCGGATGCGCTCGATGCTCGAGCGATCGCTGAGGTTGTTTTACGCGAGGCTGGCCGCTTGCCGCGGTTCGAGGAATGGGACCGGCAAGAAGCGATTCGATTACACCCGGTTTGCTGAGCGACTGGCGAGACCCCAATGCGGTGCTTACAACAGCACGCGGCGCATGTCGGCGAGCGCCGCCGCGAGGTAGCTCGTGAAGCGGGCTGCGGCGGCTCCGTCGATGACGCGGTGATCGTATGAAAGCGAGAGCGGCTGTATTAGACGCGGTGCGAAGCGCTTGCCGTCCCACACCGGGCGAATCGACGCGCGGCAGGCTCCGAGGATCGCTACTTCGGGGGCGTTCACGATCGGGGTGAAGTACGTTCCGCCGATGCTGCCGAGGCTGCTGATCGTGAACGTTCCGCCGGACATATCGGCCGGACCGAGTCTCCCCGCGCGCGCCTTCGCCGCCAACTCCGCCGTCTCGCGCGCGATCTCGACGACGCCTTTGCGGTCCGCGTTCTTAATGACCGGGACGACGAGCCCGCTCGGAGTATCGGCGGCGAAACCGACGTTGTAGTACTTCTTGTAGACGAGCTCTTCGCCGTCGAGCGAAGAGTTGAAGGCCGGAAACTCGCGTAATGCGGCAAGCGCGGCCTTGATGAGAAACGCCAGCA
>JAKAPQ010000182.1 GCA_021806945.1 bacterium
TGGTAGCCCCAACCGGATTCGAACCGGTGTTACCGCCGTGAGAGGGCGGCGTCCTAGGCCTCTAGACGATAGGGCCATGGCTCCCGGTCATGGACTCGAACCACGATAAGCAGAGTCAGAGTCTGCTGTCCTACCATTAGACGAACCGGGAACAACGTGCGCCGAGAAAGACGCTCGACGCCTATACTACATAAACTTCCGACGTCCTGGCAAACAGCCTTCAAGCGCGCTCGCGGCGGGAATACGCCCGCGGCTCGGCGGAGTTAGCGGGGTGCAGGCAATCGTTTTGGTGGGCGGGGAAGGGACGCGCTTGCGTCCTTTGACGTACGGCACGCCCAAGCCGATGGTGCCGATCGTGAACGTTCCGTTTCTGGCGCGCACCCTCGAGCGGCTCTACGAGGCAGGCATTCGCGATGTCATCCTCCCTGCCGGTTACATGCCGGGCGCGATCACGGAGTACTTCGGCGACGGCTCCCGCTTGGGCATGAAGATCACCTACGTCATCGAGGAGGTGCCGCTGGGGACGGCCGGCGCCGTCAAGAACGTGGAGGAGCACATCACGGGCCCGTTCTTCATGCTCAACGGCGACGTGCTCACAAGCCTCGACCTCACGGCGATGGTGCGCTACCACGGCGAGAAGGGCGGGCTTGGGGCGCTGCACCTCATCAAAGTCGACGACCCCTCGGCCTTCGGATGCGTGGTCCACGATGCGGCGGGGCGCATCACGCGCTTTGTCGAGAAGCCACCCAAAGGAAGCGAGCCTACCGACGAGGTGAACGCAGGAACCTATCTCCTGGAGCGGGCCGTGCTCGATTTAATCCCCCCGGGCCGAAACGTCTCCATCGAACGCGAGACCTTTCCACGCCTGCTCGCCGAGGGGTACCCGCTCTACGCCTATACGACGGCGGACTACTGGATCGACCTGGGCCGCCCCGAGCACTACCTGCAGGCGCATCGAGATATGCTGGCGGGAGTGATGCCCTTTCGGCCGGATGCTGACTCGAGAGAGGGCGCCGCTGGTGGCGCGGGGATCGTGCCGCCGGTGCATCTGGGCGCCGGCGCGAGCATCGACCCGAGCGCGACGGTCGGCCCTCACGTGGTCCTCGGCGCGGGCTGCCGCATCGGGCGCAATGCCGTCGTGCGGGGCTCCGTGCTGTGGGACGGCGTGATTGTGGGCGACGGTGCCGTGATCGACCAGAGCATCGTGGCGAGCCGTTCCAGCATCGGCGCTGGGGCCAGCATAGGTGCCGGCAGCGTCATCGGTCACGATATGGTCATCGCCCCAGGGAGCGTCGTCGAGCCCGGCCGCCGGCTAGGGCCAAGCGGAAGGTTTGTCCTCCGCGGAAAGCGGGAATAGAAATAGGGCCTCGTTTCCTCTGCTGGCGTTGGGAGTTTACCGGTGATTGGCCTTGCTGCGGACGCCCTTTCCGTGGTCTCCGCGCCGCGAACCCTCTTTCTTGGGTCGTTTCCGCCCCGAGAGTGCGGCATCGCGACCTTTACCAAGGATGTGGTTGACTCGTTCGACCGGGCCTTTGGGATGCGTAGCGATATCGTCGCGATCGACGAGCCGGGCGGGGAGGTTCGCCGGTACGGGCGCGAGGTCGTCGCTCGCTTGGAAGAGCAGGATCGCCGGTCGTATGTAGAGGTCGCGCGGCGCATCAACGAGCACCCGGCCGAACTGGTAAACATTCAGCACGAATACGGCTTGTTCGGCGGCGAACGCGGCGAGTGGCTGCTCGATGCCCTGGATGCTATCGAGAAGCCCGTCGTGGTGACGCTGCATACCGTGCTGCCGGAGCCCGATGCGACGATGCTCCGCGTAACCCGCGCGATCGGCGAGCGAGCCTCCGCGCTCGTCGCCCTCTCCGAAACCGGAAGAGAACTCCTCGCAAGCGCCTACGGCATCGACCGGTCCAAACTGCGCGTCATTCACCACGGCGTTCCAGACGTTCCGTTTCACGACACGGATACGGCGAAAGCCTCGTTCGGGATCGGCCAGCGCCTGGTGATCTCGACCTTCGGCCTGATCAACCGCGGCAAAGGCCTGGAATACGCCATCGAAGCGATGCGCGCCGTGGTGCGCGAGCATCCCGAAGCGCTCTACCTCATCTTGGGGCAGACGCACCCGGTGGTGCGGCGCCACGAAGGCGAATCGTATCGCGAATCGCTGCTCGAACTCGTGCGCGCGTATGGCCTGCAGCGCAACGTGCAGCTCGTCGACAAATACCTCGATTTCGACGAGTTGGTCGCCTATCTCGGTGCGACCGATATCTACCTGACGCCGTATCTCAATCCCGTGCAGATCGTCAGCGGCACGCTGGCCTATGCCGTCGGCTGCGGCAAGGCGATCGTCTCCACGCCATACCTGTACGCGCAGGAGCTGCTCTCGAATAGCCGCGGTTTTCTCTGCCGGTTCCGCGACGCGTCTTCGATCGCGCAGAACCTCATCGGACTGCTCGAAGATCCCTCGCTTCGCCGCGCGACCGAGCGCCGCGCGTACCGTTTCGGGCGGCAGATGACGTGGCCGCACGTCTCGATCGAGTACGGTAAACTCTTTTTCGATCTCGCGCCGCAGATGGAGCTGGTGCCCTCTGCGTAGGAAACACGAGCCGTACCCGCCTCCGTCGCTCGAGCACTTGGCGGCGTTAAGCGACGATACGGGGATCATCCAGCATGCGACGCACGACGTGCCGAACCGCTCGACCGGGTACTGCACGGACGACGTGGCGCGCGCGTATGCCGTCGCGCTCGCAGCGCTCGAAGCGGAGCCGCAGAGCGCGGTCGCAGCGCGCATGGCGACGACCTACCTGGCGTTCTTGCACGACGCTCAGACCGCTGACGGCCGCTTCCATAACTTCATGGGTTTCGATCGGGCGTGGCTCGACACGGCGGGGAGCGAAGATTCGTTCGGGCGCGCGATGCGCGCGCTTGGGTACGCCATGCGTTACGCTCCGCGAGCGAGCTGGCGCAGCGTTTCGAAGCAGCTCTTCGACCGCGCTTGCGGCGCCCTCGACTCGCTTTCGTACCCGCGGGCGCGAGCCTACGCTCTGGTAGGGCTGGCGGATGCCTGGGAGGCCGAGGGGCGCCCCGAGGGAAGCCGATCTTACGCTGCGGCGATGCGGGCGCAGGCCGATGCGCTCAAGGCGTGCTACATGGACGCGCGAGACGGCGGCTGGCAGTGGTTCGAGGAGTCGCTGACCTACGACAACGCACGCCTGCCGGAGGCGATGCTGCGCGCCGGTCTCGCATTGCGCGACGACGAATTGGTCGCGATCGGGCTGCGCACGTTCGGCTTCTACGAACGCACGACCGTGGAGCACGGCATCTTCGTGCCGATCGGAAACGACGGCTGGTACCGGCGCGGCGGTCCCCGCGCGCGCTACGGCCAGCAGCCGCTGGAGGCCGCCGCGCTTATCGATGCGGCCCTGGCCGCTCGCGAAGCGACCGGCGACCCCGCCTTCGGCGCGGCGGCGCAGGTCGGGCTCGAGTGGTTTTACGGGCGCAACAGCGCCGGCGCGGTGCTCGTCCGTCGCGGCGGCTGCGCCGACGGCATCGAGGCCTCCGGACCCAGCGCAAACATGGGTGCGGAGTCGACGCTTGCGTATCTCGCGAGCTCGTACGCACTGCAGATTCGGCCTGTGAAGGTGCTCGAAGTCGCCCGGTAGCGTCGCCTGGAGTCTCTCCGACGCACTCCTAGGCCGTTTTTGCGCGCCTGTCGAATACCCATAGCATGATCCTGGAGACCGAGACCCTCAACGACGTACAATCTGCCGCCGTTCGGCATACGAATGGCCCTTGCTTGATATTCGCCGGTGCCGGCAGCGGGAAGACGCGCGTCCTCACCCACCGCATCGCCTATCTCCTCAACGAGTTGAACGTCTCGCCGGATCGCATTCTCGCCGTGACCTTCACCAATAAGGCGGCGGGGGAGATGAAGCGGCGCCTCGAGCGCATGGTCGGTGCGGCCGCGCGCGATCTGTGGGTCGGCACGTTTCACGCGATGTGCGTGCGCATCTTGCGCCGCGACGGCGCGCGGGCGGGCATCTCGCCGAACTTCGCCATCATCGACGATACGGACCAGCGCCAGATCGTTCGCGAGATCGTCGCCGATCTGGATTACGACGAGCGGCAGGTCGC
>JAKAPQ010000028.1 GCA_021806945.1 bacterium
TCTGCACATATTGGCTCGGACTATATACTACGATCCTGCCCCCACATCCCGGGAGCGAGAGGCAGGCCAAGCCGGCGCCGCTGGAACTGACGTACGCGCCGACGCACATCGTAACGAAGGCGATCGCCGTGGTGCCGGCCAGCACCCCGACCAAGAGGCTGCCGTCGCCGCGTGCGCCGGGCAGTAGCCGGCCGCCATCGGTCGCGGTCCGAGCGAAGACGGCCATCGCGGTAAGTGCGGCCACAAAGGCCATGGCGGTCCCCCAGTGGACGACGACCGAAAGGGGCGAGTTCGAGAGGCGGACGGTGGCGGCTCCGAGGGCGACCTGAAGCGCGAACAGGGCTCCGATAGCGCACGTCGTCGGAACGATGAAGGGTGAGTGCCGGCGCTGACGCCAGGACTCGACTGCGATCCCCACGACGAGCGGAGCGATCAAGAATACGAGCAGGCGGTGGGTCCACTCCCAAATCGTGCCGTCGGCCATCGACGGAATGAGCTTCCCGTGACAGGTCGGCCAGTCGGGGCACGTCATACCCGCGCCGTTTATTCGCGTCCAACTGCCCATCACGATCGCTCCATACGCCACGATGCTCGTGAGCACGCTCAGGCGCCATAAGGTCTTCACTTAAGTTAAGAGTCTATCCAACAAGTCTCCGAACCGGCAACGACCAAGGCGTCAGCAGCCCGAGAACGCGCCGGTCACATCGTCTGCCGCGCGGGACTCGTCACCCGAGATGGCCGGGAGACGCCGCACGACATCGGCCGCGGCGGCGCGGGCCTGCTGCGTCGCCGTTTCACTTGGGTCGTGGCTTATCGGCGCGATGGGACGATAGTACGAGTTTAGATCTTGGTTCGTCTCGCCGGGCCCGGTGACGGTCACCACGTCCATCGGCGCGACGATCGTGTGCGAATCGGGCGCGCCGAAGAGCGCTTCGTTCTGCAGGCGCTCCGACCGGTCGAGCTTCGCGATGTCGTGGAAGTTCACGTAGGCGACGTACCCGTTGAGATCCCGTGCGATCTTCTGCTGCCTCCATAACGCGCCGCCGAGTGCGTCGGCGAACGCTTTCAGCTCCTTCTTTTGCACCGGGTCGGTCGATTTTGCCGCTAGGGCTCGCAAGCGCTCGACTTCGCTCTTGCCCGAAACCGCGTTTTCGACGAGCGAGGAGGCATAGTCGGCGATCGCGTTGAGATCGCGGAACCGGTGGATCGGATTGCCGTCGTCGAGATCGACGCTACGCAGCAGCGAGACCGTTCGGTCCAGCTCGGCGTCGTTGCGCAGGGCGCTAACGATCGCGCTGTTGGCGTGCGTTACGATCCTGGCGCACGATGCTTTGGCTCGCACGTGCGCGATCGTTTTCAGTAGGGGAGCGGGTGTGGCTGTGGGAGTTGGCGATGGGGCGGGACTCGCGGGCACCACGGCTGCGCCGAGCGCAACGACCATAAAGAAGCGATCCAGCATGGCAAGCCCTCCCTTGAGGAATTCGTCCTACAAGAATGCACCCGCAGGGCGCCCTGTGACAAGACCTCGAACGCCTCGTTGCGTGAGAAGACTCTGGGCCGTGCTTGCGTTGCTTGTCTTGGTTGGCTGCCGCGACGTTCGCATTCAAACCCTCCAGCGAGGGACGACGACGAGCGTCGCCGGCGGTAACGAGATTGCCGTCGTTAGAGATGAGTCCGGGCTCGAACGCTTGGGCATCCGGGCGCCGGTCCGCTTTCGTAACGAATTTGGCGTGCTCTTGCTCATGGGCCCTCACAACCGGACCGGTTATCGCCAGATCGTCGAGTCGATTGGGGCCAACCCCAATCGCGTGCGGGTCGTGGCGTTCGAGGAGGCGCCTGCCGACGGAGGCGACCCGTCGCGTCCGTACCGCACCTATACCTTGTGGATCGTGCCGAACTCGGCCTACCGCAGCGGGATTCGGGTCGTCGTCGTAACGCCGTCGGACGATCCGGTCGCACATGCCACGTTGCCCTAGCCTGCTAGAGTTTATCCGACTATCGAAGCCGTCCGAGACGGACGATATTCTAACGGGCAAACGAATGACTCCCCCCGAATGAGGTGCATGCTGGAACACGCAATCTCCGAATTGGATGTCCGGGTAGGCCGGCTTGGCACGGTGCTTGAGCCGGGCGGGGATCCTTTCCAAGCCGAAGGCACGCTAAACCCTGCCGCCGCACGTGCGCGCAACGGTTCGTTGTTGTTATACCCGCGCGATGTCGCCAAGGGGAACGTCTCGCGCGTCGGCTTGGCGGTGGGCCATCCTGCCGGCGAGCGTCCTGCGGTTTTCGAGCGCGCCGGCTTTGCGCTCGAACCGGAGGCTCCCTACGAGCGACGCCCGCATCCCGGTTACGGCTGTGAAGATCCGCGCGTGACCTTCGTGCCGGTTCTGGACCAGTACGTCATGGCATATACGGCGTTCGGGCCGAACGGTCCGCGCATCGCGATCGCGCTCTCCGACGACGGGTACCTCTGGAAACGTGTCGGGCTGCTACGTTTCGACCGGCCGGGCATGCACGTGGGCGACGATAAAGACGCGGCCGCGTTTCCCGAACCGGTGCGTTCGCCGAAGGGCGTGCTCTCGCTGGCCTTTTACCATCGCCCGATGCTGCATCTCTCGGCCGTCGACGGCCGGGCTGCGATCCCCATGATCGAACGCATGCCCTTCGAAGACCGCGAGTCGATTCGCATCGCGTACGTTCCGCTCGAACCGGTGCTGGACGATCGCGAGCGTATCCTCGACGTCTGCGAAAGCGTGCGCGTAGTGTCGCCAAACGCCGATTGGGGTTCGCTCAAACTCGGAGCGGGGACGCCGCCCGTGCGCATCGACGAAGGCTGGATGTCGCTCTACCATGCCGTCGACGTGCTCGGCGCGACCGGCGAACGCCCGAGGCTGCGTTATAGTGCGGGCGTGCTGATCCACGATGTCGAGGAACCCCATCGCGTGATCTACCGCTCGCCACAGCCGATACTCACTCCGCAAGCCGAACGCGAGCTGCAGGGGATCGTGGACAACGTCGTTTTCCCGACCGGCATCGATCCGCGGCCGGACCTCGGAGCGCGCATGTTCGACGTATATTACGGCATGGCGGACTGGTCGATCGGCGCCGTGCGCCTGAGGCTCGAGCAGTCGCGGGCATTTCGAGAACCGGCCGAAAGCGCCGCATAAAGTGCCCCGCGCATGCTGAGATACTACGCCGTCGCGACGGCGATCGTGCTCGTATTCGCCGTCGTTGCGGCGGCATATTTCAATCGAGACCAGCTCCGCATCAAGCTGGCTTCGGTCTACGCGCCGGTCACGCCGAAGCCCGCGCCGCCGAACCCGAACCGCACCGCCCCGTCGGGTGCCTTTCGCGGTACCGTTCCGTGGGCTCTCTCGGCGCTGCCGGAGTGTTTCATGCCAACGAAAATCACGCACGGCGCCCGGCCGTTCGTGCTCGCGCGTCTGCCCGCGTCCGCGGTCGCAATCCGGCCCCCGGCGACGCTGCATTACGCGGACTGCACGGTGCGCATCGTCGGCGACCAAGCGTTCGTAGCGCGCGGCGCCGACCGCTTCCACATCCCGCCGCACGCGCGCTTCTATCGCGGGCGCGGCGGCTCGCTCTTGCTCCTGCACTGGACCCGGCGCGGGGCGATCTTGTGGACCTACGTGCCTGCGAGAGCGCACTTGTAATGGGTTCCATCGCCGAAGAGACGAGCAAGCGCCGGACGTTTGCGATCATCTCCCACCCCGACGCCGGCAAGACCACGCTCACGGAAAAGTTGCTGCTCTATGGCGGAGCGATTCAAACGGCGGGCCAAGTATCGGCGCGGCGTCGCCAGGCAGCCGCTACGAGCGACTGGATGGACCTCGAAAAGCAGCGCGGCATCTCGATCACCTCGACCGTCTTGCAGTTCCCCTACCGCGGGTTTACCGTCAATCTGTTGGACACGCCGGGGCATCAGGATTTTGGAGAGGATACCTATCGGACGCTGCTGGCGGCCGACGGTGCCGTCATGTTGATCGACGCTGCCAAAGGCGTCGAACCGCAGACCAAGAAACTCTTCGCGATCTGCCGCGCACGGCGAATACCGCTGTTCACTTTCGTCAACAAGATGGACCGTCCGAGCCGCGAGCCGCTGGAACTCCTCGACGAACTCGAGAGCGTGCTCGGCATCGGGGCGCTTCCGATGAATTGGCCGCTGGGGAACGGCCCCTCGTTCAAAGGCGTCTACGATCGGCGCACGCGCGAACTCCATCTATTCGGGCGCACCGTTCACGGCTCGAAGAAGGCGCACGTGCAGACCGCCGACGCGCGCGACCCGCAGATTCGCGAACTGCTCGATCCGCATTCGTACGAGCGCTTCTTGGAAGGCATCGATCTGCTCGACGGAGCCGGAGCGGCGTTCGACCGCGATGCCATGATGAGCGGCGACGTCACCCCGGTCTTCTTCGGCAGCGCGGTGACGAACTTCGGCGTGCAGCTCTTTCTCGACGATTTCATAGCAATGAGCCCGCCGCCTCTAGCGCGCGTTCTCCGCGACGACCGCGGGCGGGAGACCGCGATCGATCCGGCCGACGAGCGCTTCACCGGTTTCGTCTTCAAGATCCAGGCCAACATGGATCCGCGCCATCGCGACCGCATCGCGTTCGTGCGCGTCTGTTCGGGGAAATTCGAACGAGATATGTCGGTGCGCAACGCGCGGACCGGTAAAGACGTGCGCCTCGCGCGGGCGATGAAACTCTTTGCGAGCGAACGCGAATCGCTCGTCGCCGCCTACGCCGGAGATGTCGTGGGTCTGGCGAACCCCGGGGTGTTCGCCATCGGCGATACGCTCGGCCAGGGCGACCTCGGACGGTTCGCCGGGATCCCGTCCTTCGCTCCGGAACATTTCGCAGCCGTGCGGAGCATCGACTCTGCGAGCTACAAATCGTTTGGGAAGGGCATCGCGCAGCTGCGCGAAGAGGGGGCGATTCAGGTGATGTATCCGTACGGCTCGAGGCGCACCGAGCCGATATTGGCGGCGGTCGGAGCCCTGCAGTTTGAAGTGGTGAAGTATCGTCTCGAATTCGAGTACAACGTAAAGACGATGCTGACGGCCTTGCCGTACGGCGTCGCCCGCCGCGTGAGCGGCGAGAGCCAGGCGATCGCTGCGGCGCAACTGCCCTCCAATGCCAAGCTCGTCGAGGATTGGGACGGTCGCCCGGTCGCGCTGTTCGAGAGCGAGTGGAGCGTCCGGCTGGGCGAAGAATGGAATCCCGAGCTGCGGTTCGACGAGTTTACGGCCGTCACCGCGCCGGCGGGCTCGGTCCTCCCGTGACCGCCGGCGAGCCGGCTGCGGTCAGATTCTCGGATATCCTCGCCGCCGCAGAGCGCCTGCGAGGCATCGCGCACCGGACGCCGGTCGTGACTTCGACGACGCTCGACGAGCGCACGGGAACGCACGCGTTCGTCAAATGCGAGAATCTCCAGCGTATGGGCGCGTTTAAGTTTCGCGGTGCGTATAACTGCATCGAGCAACTCGACGAGGAGCAACGGCGCCGAGGAGTCGTGACCTTCTCGAGCGGCAATCACGCACAGGGCGTCGCGCTCGCAAGCCGTTTGCTGGGCGTGCGCGCCACGATCGTCATGCCGCAGGACGCGCCGCGCTCGAAGGTCGACGCTACTCGCGGCTACGGTGCGGAGATCGTCTTTTACACGCGAGGCGAGGATGACCGCACCGCCATTGCGCTGCGCCTCGTCGAAGAACGCGGGGCGACGCTCGTCGCGCCTTACGACGACGAGCGCGTGATTGCCGGGCAAGGAACGGCGGCGCTCGAATTGCTCGAGGATGCCGGACCGCTCGACGCGATTATCGTCCCGGTCGGCGGTGCGGGGCTGCTCGCGGGGACGGCGATCGCCGCCGCCGGCGTCGACGGGCGAATCGGCGTTTGGGGCGTCGAGCCCGAAGCCGGGAACGACGTCCAGCGTTCGCTTGCGGCCGGCAAGCGCATCGCGATTCCGGTACCGCAGACCATCGCGGACGGCATGCAAACGGAGTCCCCCGGCGAACTGACGTTCCCGCTCGTGCAGCGATACGCTCGCGGCGTCGTGACCGTGAGCGACGACGAACTGCGGGCGGCGATGCGCTTTGCTTTCGAACGCATGAAACTGGTCATCGAACCTAGCGGCGCCGCCGCTCTCGCCGCGCTGCTCTTTGGAAAGATCGATCTGGCAGGCAGACGGGTGGGCGTTATCGCCAGCGGCGGCAACGTCGACGCGGACCGCTACGCGGATCTGATCCGGAGATGACGCCGGCGTTTGGGCGCCGCCACTGGATACCGCCGGGCGCCCTCGTCTTCGGGCAGCTCGCGCACGGAGCATCGTGGTTGCTGCTGCTCTGGATCGCGATGCGGGATCCGCTCGCCGGCGTTACGCCTGCGATGCTCGCCTGGGTGCACCTCGTTGCGCTCGGTTGGTTCACGATGGTTGCGCTTGCGATCCTCATCCATGCCCTGCCGGGGTTCACGGAGGTTCCCTGGGAGGGCGAACGCCTCGCGCGGGCCGCGCTGTGGCTCTTCGGTGCCGGCTCGCTTGCGCTCGTCGTAGCGTTCGTCGCTTACCCTGCCGCTCTCGGTTGGGCGGCGCTGTCGATCCTGCTCGGGATCGCGCTGTATCTCTTGCCCGCGTATCGTACGCTCGGCAAAGCGATGCGCGGCGAAGGTGCGCAGCGTGCCATCGCACGTGCCACCGGTGCGACGTTCGCATTCCTCATACTGACGGCGTTGGCCGGCGCGGGACTGGCGGCGCTGCTCGGCGGCTGGGCGGTACCCGCGTGGATTGCGTCGCTGCCCGCCGCGCACGCGCACTTGGGACTCTTCGGCTGGCTTTCGCTGTTAATTTTCGGCGTCTCCGCGCGAACCATCGCGCCGATCGCCGGCGGCAAATCGCGTTTCCGCTGGATGCACGTCGCCGTCGGTGTGCTAGCCCTGCTCGGCGTCCCGCTGCTTGCTATCGGATTGGGTTTGGGATCGCAGCCGCTCGCCTGGACCGGCGGCGCCCTATTCGCAGCGGGTGCGATCGTCTACGCTATCGATATCGCCGATTGCGTCTTCCGCGCGACCGTAGCGCACCGCCCTCCGCAGGCATTCGTGCTGGCGAGCGTGACGTGGCTGCTCGTGGGCCTAGCGGTCGGAGCGGGCGTGCTGCTGGGCGAGCCGTGGCAGTACGCCTACGTCTTCTTGCTCTTGATCGGGTGGGTCGGGCAGATGGTCAACGCGCACGCCTACCACATAGGCATTCGGCTCCTCTCGACGCTCTACCGCGGCGACGACGACGAGACGCCGCCCGGCGTTCTGCTCGACGCACGCCTTTCGTGGATATCGTTTGCGGCGTTTCAGGTGGCCGTAGCGATGGTTGCGGTGGGGCTGGCTCGGTACGATCCGGCGCTTGCCTCTTACGGCGCGGCGATCGGTTTCGGCGGCTGGATCGCGATGGTCGCGAACGTTGGCGTGGCGCGGGAACGCGCCGCTCACGGCGCGAGCGGCGTGCGCCCCATCGCATAGAACTCGGCGTTGGGGCGCATTCCCATGACGCCCGCCATGCGATTGGAGAACCCGAAGAAGGCCGCGACGGCTCCGATATCCCAGACGTCGTCATCGCTTAGGCCCGCAAGGTGCATGACGTCGATGTCGTGTTCGGTGGCGGCGAAGCCCTGTTCGTTCACCGCGCACGCGAAACGCAGGATCGCTCGCATGCGCGGCGGGAGGTCCGCGGTGCGCCAATCGTTCGCGATCTGTTCGGCGAGTACCGGGTTCTTGCTCAGCACGCGCAGCGCGGCACCGTGGGCCGTCATGCAGTACTGGCAGCGGTTCTCGGACGAAACGGCAACCACGATCGCCTCGCGCTCTACGCGGCTCAAACCGCTCGGCCCTTTCATCAGCACGTCGTGATAGGCCAAGAACGCGCGGAGATGCTCGGGCCTGCGCGCGTACGCCCGAAAGACGTTCGGAACGAAACCGATCTTCTCGCGGTTCTTTTCGTAGATCGCCCGAATGTCGTCGGGAAGTTCGCTTTCAGCGGGCTCTCCGAAGCGCGATACGCGCGCGTTGATCTCTAGGGGCTGCTCCATATCCGATTCCGTTCTCGCGGATGAAGTGAGGGGCGGTCGTGCCGCCCCTGTGGTGCCGCGTGGTGCGATGGGGTTACTTGATGTTTCCGCAGGAGACGTAGTCTTTGAGATCGGACGCGCTCTTGTGGACGTTGACGGCGAACTTGCCGCCCGAGATCGCACTCAGCGCGACGTTCTTCAAGAGCGTGGTCGACGCTCCGCCGACGACGTTGGCCAGCGGATACTTCGGAACGGGGTTGAGTTTGGCGCACGTTCCCGGATGGATGTGCGCGGGCTGAGCGGTCTTGGGCGCGTTCTTCAGCGCGATCTTCACCTGGAGGTTGGCGCCCATCTGCGTGAGCGTTGCCGTGCCGCTCTCCTTGCTGCCGTTCTCGGCGTTCAGAGTCACAACGACGGGCTTGGCCGGGGAGGCCTTCACCGCGACGGCAGCGGGTTTCGCCGTCGGCGAAACGCTCGCCGTTTGGGTCGATTGCGATGAGGAGCAGCCGGCAATCGCCAGCAGCCCGATCGCGGCGAGTACAATGCGAGGAGTTTTCATCTGGACCTCTTTCGATAAAGAAGTGATTCGAGGGTCGCGAAGGCAGCTTTGGCCTGCTCGGTCGGCGCTGCATCCGCCCCTTCGACCACGTTCAGGAGTTCGCCAAGGCGCGTGTTGATGCTGCCTAAACGCGCGGCATAGGCGCGATTCATCGCAGCGACGATGCGGCTTCCCAAGTCGAACTGCCGCTCGAGCTGCGCCTGCGAGATCGGGACCCTCGGATCCATGACCAGCAGCAGCGGCCGTCTGTACGTGTGGCCGTTGACGGTGAGCGCGACCGTGTACCGCCCCGGTACGGCCAGCACGCCCTGTGGAATGCGCGGCGTGGCGTGGATCGTGGCCGCGATGGGATAGCCGTGAAAGACGGAGTCCGGCGCGGGGTAGTGCAGGTCCCAGACGAAGCGGTGCATGCCGGCCGTGGCCGCGGGAATCTGCGGCGGCCGCACCCAATAGGTCGGCACGTCGATCTCGGGATCGATCGGGGAGGGGCGGTCCGTGCTCGACCAGGAGCGCACCAGCCTGCCCCGTGCGTCGTAGACGGCGATGCGCAGCGGCCCGTTTGCCGCGGCTCCGAGGTAATAGTCGAGGATCGCGCCGGCCGGTGGATTCGTACCGGCCGGTTCCTCGGGCGGCAGCGGCGTATCGGTCCAAACATCGCGGCGGATGCGGTAGCTTCGTTCCGGCGCGTAGAGATACGCGCTCGCTCGCGCCATGCGGGCGCCGATTTGGCGCAGCGGCGCGATATCGTCGAGGATCCAGAACGCGCGGCCGTGCGTGCCGGCGACGAGATCGTCGCCGTGGACGACCATGTCGCGCACCGACGTCGAGGGCAGGTTCAACTGCAGCGACTGCCAGTGCGCTCCGTCGTCAAACGAGACGTAGACCGTCCGCTCCGTTCCCGCGAAGAGCAGACCCTTTCGCTTCGAATCTTCGCGGACGACGTTCACCGGCTCGTCGGCCGGAAGCCCGTTTACGATAGGCTGCCAGCTCTTGCCGCCGTCGTGCGTGCGATAGATGTACGGGTGCAGGTCGTTCAGGCGGAAGCGATTGACCGCGATGTATGCCGTATTGCGGTCGAAGTGCGACGGATCGATCTGCGCGATCTTGCTCCAGGGCCGCAGCCCCTTGGGCGTTACGTTCTTCCAGCGTTTGCCGCCGTTGCGGGTCACCCATACCAAGCCGTCGTCGGTCCCCGCCCATATGAGCTGCGCGTCGACGTACGACGGCGCGATGCTGTAGACGACGCCGCGATGGTGGCCGGCGTGCGGGTCGATCGCCGCGAACGTGCCCATCGAACGCGGCTCGCCAGGGTCTTTGCGCGTGAGATCCGGACTGATCGCTTTCCACCGCCGGCCGCCGTCGGAGGTCTCCAGGACGACGTTCGCACCGAGGTACAATACGTGCGGGTCGACCCGATTGAAGATGAGCGGCGCGGTGCGGTCGAAGCGGTATGCTCCGGGCTCGTACGAGGGCGAGACGTCCTGCGTTTGATGCGTGCGCTCGTCGTAGCGCGTCACCTTTCCGCCGTAGACGATCCACGGATGGAGCGGATCGGGCGCGATGTAACCATACTCCTCGGCGCCGACCGGGTGAAAATCGCGGAACGTGATCGAACCCGCATCGCTCCGGCTACGCACCTCCGCGCTCCCGCTCTCTTGCTGGCCCCCGAAGACGCGGTACGGGAAACGGTCGTCGGCGATCACGTGATAAAATTGCGCGGTGGGCTGGTTGTACCACGAGCTCCACGTGCGTCCGTAGTTCACGGAGAGGGTCGCCCCCTGGTCGCTGCCGAGCAGAATGATGTCGCGGTTATCGGGGTCGATCCAGACGGTGTGGTAGTCGTCGCCGCCCGGCGCGCCTTTGATTCCAGTCCAAGTCTTGCCGCCGTCCGTTGAGCGGTAGGTCGTCGTGTTCGCGGAGTAGACGACGTTCGGGTCGACCGGGTCTGCGGTTATGCCTGCGAAATCTTCGGTGCGCCCGCAGACGCGCCGTTCCGTGTCCGTCTGCGTCCAGGAGGCGCCTGCGTCGTCCGAACGGTAGACGCCGCAGCCCGCCGGTCTCTCGACGATGGCATAGAGCCGTTGCGAGGGCGATCCCGCCCCTGGCGAGGGGCTCGCAGCGATGGCGATGCCGATGCGCCCCACGCGCAGGGGCAAACCGCGCGTCAGCTTCGTCCAGGTGCTTCCGCCGTCCGTCGATTTGTAGAGGCCGCCCGCTCGATAGTGCTCGTATACGCGCATGAAATGCCACGGTCCGTTGCGCGATGCCCAGAGGGCCGCGTAGACGACGTCGGGGTCGCGAGGGTCGATGACGACCGTAACCGCGCCGGTATCGACGCCGTGCCCCAGTACCTTTTGCCACGTCTTGCCGCCGTCGGCCGACCGATAGAGGCCGCGCTGGGCGTTGGGACCGTACGGGTGCCCGAGTACGGCGGCGAAGAGCCGGTTGGGGTCGCGCGGGTCGACCGCGATGGCGTTGATCTGCTGGCCATCGCGAAGGCCGAGATGCGTCCATGTCTTGCCCGCGTCGGTCGATTTGTAGATGCCGTCGCCGACGGAGAGATCGGGGCGGCGCAGCCCCTCGCCGCTGCCGGCGTAGACGACGTTCGGATTCGAAGGCGCGACCGCCAGCGCGCCGATCGAACCGGTGTCCTGACCGTCGAAGATCGGCTTCCACGTACGGCCGTAATCGGTGCTCTTCCAGACGCCGCCGTCGACGGCGGCCATGTAGTAGATGCCGGGCTCGCTCGGCACGCCGCTCACCGCTACGGTGCGCCCGCCGCGAAACGGGCCGATCGGGCGCCACCGCATCTGGTCGTAGAGATTGGGGTTAAACGATCGCGCGCAGGCGGGAGCGGCCGCTAAGAGAAGCGCGAGCGTGCAGAGTGCGGATGCGATGGTAGCGCGGCGCGTCACGGAAGCGGCCTCCTCGTATGGGTTGATGTTACTCCCAGCGGGCGTCGAAAAAGGCGCTGGTTTCGTCGAGAGATGCTCGCGTTTCGGGCAAGAAAGCGAACACCTGCCACGCGTGCGGCAGGCCCCGCCGCAGGCGCAGCGCGGCGATGACGTTCGCGGCCTGCGCCGCCGCGACGATGCGGCGGGCGTCGTCGAGCAGCGCTTCGCTCGTGCTGGCGTGTACGAGCGTTGGCGGCAAGCCGCGTAGATCGGCATAGAGCGGCGAAGCGAGTGGATCGCGCAGCGAAACGTCGCCGAGATACGCGCGCGCCAGCGCATGGGTGCCGCGGTCGACGAGCATGTCCTCGGAGCGAGCGTTCGCAATTATCGAAGCGCCGCTTCCCGCCAGATCGGTCCAAGGCGAGAAGAGCGCGAGCGCGGCGGGCATCGGCAGCCCGCGGTCTCGCAGCACGATCGCGGTTGCGAGCGCGAGGCCGCCGCCCGCGGAGTCGCCGGCCATCGCGATGCGCTTGGGCGGATAACCGCGCTCCAGCAGCCAGGTGAAGCCGGCGACCGCGTCTTGCACCGCGGCGGGGAAGCGATATTCGGGTGCGAGCCGGTAGTCGAGTGCGAAGACGTTCGCACCCGTGCTGCGGGCCAAGGCACACGTCAGAGGGCGGTAGGCCGCCGGCGAACCCGCGACGTAACCGCCGCCGTGCAGGTAGTAGAGGATTCGCTGCGCGCCCGCCGGCGAGGCATTCCGCGAAGCTACCCACTCTCCAGCGACGGCTCCGGCGCGAATCTCGCGCCGCGCGATGTCGGCCGGAATGCCTCCCCATAACCGCGATCCGCGCTCGAGCGTCGATCGCATTCGCGCGATGGCGAGATCGGTCTCCGGGCTGTCGAATGCCGACGGCCATTTCACGGTCGCGCGCAGGAGCGCGCGCGTTGCCAGTGCCTGCAGGCTTGGCATCGCAGCTGCGGCGCCCGTCAGCGGCCGCGCCGGCGCGTCGATCGCCTTGGCCGGAAGGGCGAGCCGATCTCGAACTTCGCGTCGCGCGCTAGCGACTCGTCGACGTCTTGGCAGCCGACTGGCGTGAAGTCCCTGCAGTCGTCCGGGCGCGCCTCGTAGATTCCGCAGTAGTAGTGCCCGGATTTGGATCCCTTCAGAAAGACGCATCTGTCGCTGACGTCGTCTGAGACCTTGCGTAGCCAGCCTAGATGGTAGCCGTCGGCGGACGGGCGCTTGACGACGTAGTCGTTCACGGCCTCCGTGTAGGTCACGCCGAGATGCTCGGCTATGCGCCGCGCGTCCGCTCGGCTGACGAACGGTTCGTATCCGCTGCAGCACTCCGCGCAGCCGGGGGGGCAGGCCAGGTTCTCGGGGAGGTCTTTCAGGTGCTTGCGGGAGAGTGCGATCACTCTTGCGATCGCGGCGACGAACTCCGGGTCGTCGTTGTATTTGTAGACCCACTCGCGCTGTACGACTTCGTTGGCGTTATAGTATCGCGTGGTCTTTTGGTTGTACGTGATCGTGACGTGCTCTTCGTCGATCTCGATCTCTTTCACGTGTTCCATCGGCGTGGTATCGAGGAACTCGGGATGGGTCGGCTGTCCGGTTTCGCGCGTAAAGGCGCGCAGGGCGATGAGGTCGATGGTTTCC
Source organism: bacterium (assembly GCA_021806945.1). Classification (GTDB taxonomy): domain Bacteria; phylum Vulcanimicrobiota; class Vulcanimicrobiia; order Vulcanimicrobiales; family Vulcanimicrobiaceae; genus JAJYFL01. The sequence goes on from JAKAPQ010000028.1 coordinate 13,185, forward strand.
ATGGCGGGGGAAAGTTCGGTATCATAAGGAGACCGCCTGTGCCGCGCGGTAAAGAGAGAAGCCCCAGGACGCACGAGTTGCCGCGGGTTAAAATGCGAAAGGAGCGCGAGTTGCGCAAAGCTATCGGAGTGGATCTGGGTGGGTCGCACGTGACGGCCGGCGTCGTGGGCGAAGACGGGAAGATTGCGAGCCAGCACGAGCGGGATATCGAGGACCGCTCGGTCGCTACCGTCGTTTCGCTGATAGAGGTCGTCGTGCGCGAAGCGCTCGGGAAGATCAAGAATGGCGATCTTGCCGGTATCGGGCTCGGGTCGCCGGGGAACGTCGATCTCGCGGACGGCTCCGTTCGCTATTCGCCGAATTTCGGTTGGGAAAACGTCCCGCTGGGCGCGCTGCTGCGCGAGCGGTTCGGGACGGTTCCGGTGCACGTCGCCAACGATGCCCGTTGCGCGACGCTCGGAGAGCACGCCTTCGGCGTGGGCCGCGGAACGGCCGATTTCGTGCTCCTGACGCTCGGCACCGGGATCGGCGGCGGAATCGTATCGGGCGGCAAGCTCTTGATCGGAAACAAGGCCGGTGCCGGCGAGTTCGGGCACCAGCAGATCCGTCCGACCGATGGGTTTATCTGCGGTTGCGGAAAGATCGGCTGCTTTGAAGCTCAGGCTTCGGGCACCGGATTGATCCGGCATGCGTTTGCGGTCGCGCCGTCCTTTCCACGCAGCACGCTCCTTACCAAAAACCCGGAGAAGTTCGGTTCGAAGTTGATTCGTAAGGCGGCGCAGGCTGGTGACGGCCACGGACTAGCCGCGTGGAAGAACTTTACGGCCGATCTGGCGCTGGGGCTCGCGAACGTGATTGCGTGCGTGAATCCCGAGACGATCGCCCTGGGCGGCGGCGTGAGTTCGGCGGGCGATTTCATGCTCGCCGCGGTGCGTTCGCGCGTCGACGAACTTACGACCATGGTACCTAAGGGCATGACGAAGATCGTCATCGCCGAGCTCGGCAACGATGCCGGCCAAGTCGGGGCGGCGACCATGGCGTTTCGCGGAGGGCTGGCGTGAGGCGAGAGCGCGGCGAATGACCCATCCGGCGCTCGACGATGCGCTGAAGCACCATTTCGGTTTCGACGGCTTCCGCCCGCTGCAGCGCGAGATCGTGCAGGCGCTGCTCGGGGGGCGCGACGTCCTCGCGCTCCTGCCGACCGGCGGCGGGAAGTCCCTCTGCTTCCAGCTGCCGGCCGTAGTCGACGGCGGTTTGACCCTCGTCGTCTCGCCCCTCATCGCGCTCATGAAAGATCAGGTCGACGCGCTCCAAGGGAACGGAATCGCGGCCACCTTCCTCAACAGTTCGATCGACGCGCGCGTTGCGACGCGGCGGCTGGATGCGCTCGACGTAGGGCGGTACCGGCTGCTCTACGTGGCTCCGGAACGCATCGTCATGCCCGGATTCCTCGAGCGGCTCGCGCGCTGGAACCTCCGCCGGATCGCCGTCGACGAGGCGCACTGCGTCAGCGAGTGGGGGCACGACTTTCGCCCCGAGTACCGCCGGATTCCCGAGCTGCGCGCGCGCTTTGCGGGCGTGCCGCTCGTGGCATTGACCGCGACGGCGACGCAGCGCGTGCGCGAGGATATCGAACGGTATCTGCCGCTGAACGATCCGGCGCGTTTCGTGGGCAGCTTCAATCGCCCGAATCTTCGGTACGCCGTCTTTGAGAAGCGCGACGCCGCGCGGCAACTCGTCGACTGGGTGGCGGCGCGCGGCAACCAGAGCGGGATCGTCTACGGGCAGAGCCGGCAGACCGCGGAGCGTCTTGCCCAGCGCCTGCGGGCCGCGGGCGTAGCGGCGGTTCCCTACCATGCGGCGCTGCCGGCGGAGGAGCGCGCGCGCAATCAAGATCTCTTCATCCGAGACGAAGTGCGCGTCGTCTGCGCGACGATCGCGTTCGGCATGGGGATCGATAAGCCGAACGTGCGTTACGTCGTGCATTACGACGTACCGAAGAATATCGAAGGGTACTACCAAGAGACGGGCCGCGCGGGCCGCGATGGGCTGCGCAGCGACTGCGTTCTTTTTTTCAACGGAGGCGATGCCGCCAAGCAGCGTCACTTCGTGCGCCAAATCGAGGACCCGCACGAGCGCGATCTCGCGCAGCGGCGGCTTCGGGAGATGCTCGATCTCGCAGCCACGCCGCACTGCCGCCGCGCGCACATCCTTCGGTATTTCGGCGAACGGCCGGAGTCGGAACGCTGCGGAAACTGCGACAACTGCATCGCTCCGCCCGAGCGGATCGACGCGACGGTCGCGGCGCGCAAACTGCTCTCATGCGTCTACCGGATTTCGAGCCGCGGCGGGTTTTCGACGGGGGCGCACCACGTCGTCGACGTGCTGCGCGGGCACGCTACGGAAAAGGTGCTGGCGTGGGGGCACGACCGCCTCTCGACCTTCGGTATCGGGAGCGAACGTTCGAAGGACGAGTGGCTGTTCTTCGTTTCGGAGCTCTTGCGCGAGGGAATGCTGGAAGAGGACCCGCTGCATCGCACGCTTCGCCTGGCGGACGACGGCCTGCAGGCGTTGCGGGATAACCGCGAGTTCGCGTACGCCAAGCCCAAAGCCGCCGGCCGCGCGAAGAAGGCCGCGAAGGTGACCGCGTTCGCGGGCGGTGCTGCGGACGACGACCTTTTCGAACTCTTGCGGCGCTTGCGCAAACGCTTGGCCGACGAGCAAGGGGTTCCGCCCTACGTGGTCTTCTCGGATGCCACCCTTAAAGAACTCGTCGCGAAGAGGCCGACGACGCAGACGGAGTTTCGCGGGGTCGGCGGCGTAGGCGACGTAAAACTCGACCGTTACGGCGAGACGTTCACGGCGGCGATATCGGCGTATGCCGCGAGCGCGAGCGGCGCCGCGCAAGCGCCTCACCGCAACCCGTCAGAGGGAGACGACCGTGCGTAGCGGTGCGACGAAGACGTTTTCGTCGGGGATCGTTCCGGTGTTCGCGATCTGCGCGATCAGCCGCGCGATGCGGCGCGAACTGCGCTTGGGCGCCACGATCTCCTGAGCGACGCGCATCGCCTTCAGGCGTTCGGCGTTCTTCACCAAGCGCTCTACGGCTCGAACGACTTGGGCGGTGCTGTCTATCGCGATGTCGCCGATGCCGTTATCGCGTACGAAATCGACGTTCCCGCGCTCTTGACCCGGCACGTAGTCGTAGACGACGACCGGCAATTGCGCGGCATTTGCTTCCGCTAGAGTGCCGGGGCCGGCTTTGGTGACGAGCAGATCCGCGGCTCGCATCAACTCGGGGATCTTGTCGGTGAATCCAAGGACGGTCATCGGGGATGGGCGATCCGCGGCCAGCTCCGCGAGCTTGGCCTGCAGCGTCTCGTTGCGCCCGCAGATGACGACCAGGTGTGTTGGGAGATGCGCCCGCGAGAGCGCGATGGCCGTTGGCAGCAACTTGCCCCCGCCTTCGCCGCCGGCCATCAGCAGCGTGATCGCCTTGTTTTGGGGAAGGCCGAGCTGATCGCGCAGTTCCGCTTTCGTCCCGACGACGTCGTCGAACTTCGGATGGATCGGATGCCCGAGCAAGCGTAAGCGCGAAGGATGTACGCCTCGCGAGAGGGCGCGTTCGTATACCTCATGGGCTGGGACGACCACGGCGTCGGCGTCCGGCGTGAGCCAAGATTCGTGGACTTTGCCGAGATCCGTGATAACCGTGACGATGGGTACGTGCAGCATCCGAGCATCCGCTCGGGCGCGCAGGGCGGCGTGATTGAGCAGCGGGTGGACGGCGACGATAACGTCCGGCTTGTAGCGGATGAAGAGATCGCGCAGGCGTTCGCGATAGAGCGGTTCGCAGAAGCGGACCAAGGCTTTGTAGCGGCGCCGCCCGTTGGTGGCGTAGTAGAGCGCTCCATAGACCGGTGGCGCGTAGCGCAGGGCCATCGAGTAGCCCAGACCGAGTTGCGTGAGCGGAAACGAACAATGGGCGGCCACGTCTTCGACCCTATGGTCGAAAGCGTTCGGTTCTTTGATCTCGTCGAGCGCTGCCGTGATGGCATCGGCCGCACTGCGATGTCCGCCGCCTGTGTCGGAGATCAAGAAGAGCGCCCGTTTGGTCATTCTTTCCCCCTCGCGCGTTCTAACGCACGGGTCTTATTAGACTCGCGCCGGCTCCTGCTCGAGACGGCGTACCGCGGTTTTCTGCGACCCCCGACGTATCGGAGCGAGCCTGGCCAAGAGCGCCCGCGCAGGAGCGTCGTAAAAGCGGAAGATGTCACCAAACTCGGGTAGGGGGTTTCGGTGGTGGCGGGCGTGGTCCTCGGCCGGCGTCCGCCAACCGAGATCGTCCGTGTGGCGCCACCAGACGTGGACCTGTCCCAAAATCAAGCCTGCTAGGACTCCTTGCCAGGAGAGCGCCGCTACGGCAAGATACGGCACGGCACCGAGGAAGCCGTCCAGCAAGACCGCCGGGTCGTGGTGGGTCCGCAGGTGCGGCGTGAACCATAGGTGCTGCGGGACGTGATAGAGGAACGTTGATGCGAGAATTGTCGTTTCGATGCCTTCGCGTGTCGGCCGCGGTTCTTGGACTTGCGTTGGTTGGCTTCTTGCCGGCCTGTTCGCCCCTAGCGCGCGAAACCCACCCCAACACGGTGGTCAACCTCTCCCGCCTGCGCAACCTCGCTTTGAGCTGGCATCCGGTCCCCTATGCCGACGCGCTAGCCGGGATGGGGATCTTGGCCGACGGACCCCCGACGGTGAGCGCCACTCTTGCCATCGTTCGGGCGATCCTGCGCACGAACGATCGGATCGGGCCGCTGGATGCGTTGCGTTTGGGCGTGGCGACCGTGCGTGCGGCCCGCCGAGACGGCCTGCTTCCGGAATACCTGGCCGCGACGCTCTTGCAGGAATCGGCCTACGATCCCCGCGCGCTTTCGAGCGCCGGCGCCGTCGGCATCGCGCAGTTCATGCCCGGCACCGCAGCCGAGAACGGCGTGGACCCATACGATCCCTACGATGCCATTCGCGGCGCGGCGGCGCTGATCTCGTTTTACGTGCGCTCCTACCGAGGCGTCTACCCGGACCCCTACGCCGTGGCGCTAGCGGCCTACAATGCGGGACCCGGTGCGGTCGACGCGTACCACGGCATTCCGCCGTACTCGCAGACTCGTGAATACGTCGGCGACATTCTCGAGCGCTGGGCCTGGATCGCGGCGCAAGAGCGGACGCGCTCGGCCCAGCAGGGCGCGGCGGCCGGCGGCGAATAGGGCGGGATGGCGGAGCGGTTGCGTTTTGTCCGTGCCTCTCATCCTACGCAGGTCGCCGCCTTCGGCGAAGACGTGCGTGCGGGATTGGGTGCCGCGCGCAAGACCCTGCCGTCGAAATATTTTTACGATGCGATCGGCTCCGCGCTCTTCGAGACGATCACGCTTCTCCCGGAGTACTACCCGACGCGTGCCGAAGCGGAGATCTTGCGCGAGTACGGCTGCGAGATCGTGCGCTCGCTGGGCAGTTCGATCGAATTCTTGGAACTGGGAGGCGGCAGCGCCGCGAAGACGCGGCTATTGATCGACGAAGCGCTTCAGTTTCAAGGCGATCTGCACTACGCAGCCATAGACGTCTCCGCCGAAGCGCTGCGCCTCTCGGCCCGAGCATTGGTGGAGAGCTATCCGCGGCTCACGGTGACGGCCTACGCGGCCGACTACTTTGCCGTGCTCGGCACGCCCGATATTCGCTTGAAGGGGCGCGCGCTCGCGCTGTTCATGGGATCGAACATCGGGAATTACGAGCCGCCGGAAGCGGTTCGCCTGCTGCGCTCTCTGCATGCGTCGTTGCGCGGCGGCGACGGGTTACTCGTTGGCGCCGATCTAAAGAAAGACCGCGAAACGCTCGAGCGTGCCTACGATGACCCCACCGGCGTGACCGCCGCGTTCGACAAGAATCTCCTTGCCCGGATAAATCGCGAACTCGGCGGAACCTTCGATCCGCGCGACTTCAAGCACGTGG
>JAKAPQ010000183.1 GCA_021806945.1 bacterium
CGTGGTGCGTTCGGCGCTCGACCGGCTCTATGCCGACGCACCCGATGGGATCCCCGGTAACGACGACCTCGGGACGATGAGCGCGTGGTTCGTGTGGTGCGCGCTCGGTCTCTATCCGCAGAACCCGTCGGTGCCGGTGCTCGACGTCGGCGCGCCGCTTTTCACGCGCGTTTCGATTCGCGTGCCGGGCGGGGCGCATATTCGGATCGTCGCGCCGCAGGCTTCCGATGCGAACGCGTACGTTCGATCGCTGCGAGTGGACGGACGCCCGTGGGCGAGATCGTGGGTCGCGCTCGATACGCACCGCGCGTTGCATCTGGATTTCGTACTCGGAGCTGCACCGGACGAGCGCTGGGCGAGCGCCTCGAACGATGCGCCTCCGTCGTACGCGCCCGCGCCGGTGCGGCTCCCGCCCTCCACGCTTGCAGGGTTCTCGCTAGCGCCGGTTGCCGTCGCTCTCAAACCCGGCACCAACGCCTCGGTGAGCTTCGGCCTCGATAACGCGCACGACCCGATTGGCGTGGCGGTGACGTGGGGCACCGCCGTTTCGCACGGGCTGAGCGTGTCGCCGCGGAGCGGAACGTTCGCGGCCGCCGGGGGCTCGACGCAACTGCGCGCCGTAAATCTCGCCGCTGCCGCAAACCTTGCGAGCGGGCTGTACGACGTTCGCTTTGCGGGCGAGGCCGACAATGGCGCGATCCTGCAGCCCGTCACCGCAATGGTAAGCGTGGCACGCGCCGGGATAAGGCTGCGACTCGCGTACGTCGCGAATTACGGCGACGGGACGCTCACGCCGATCGATCCCCGCACGCAGGCATTCGGCGTGCCGATCGCCGTCGGCCAGAATCCCGGCGGGCTGGCGTTTGCGCCCGATGGCCGGCGCCTCTACGTCGCCGACCAAGGCTCGAACGACGTCAGCGTGGTCGACACGCAGCTGCAGCGTACCGTCGCGACCGTGCCCGTGGGAAAGACGCCGGCCGGCATCGGCGTAACGCCGGATGGCGCTACGATTTGGGTTTCGAATTACGGTGACGGCACCGTGCAGCCGATCGACGCGGTCACCTTGAAAGCCGGGCCGGCCATCGCCGTCGGTTCGCAGCCCGAGAATCTTGCGATCTCTCCGGACGGTTCGACGCTTTACGTCGCCGACCAAGGCTCGGATGCGGTGACGGTCGTCGACGTGCACGCACGCGCGGTGCGCGCAACGATCGCGGTCGGGGCCCGCCCGATGGATGTCGTCGTAGCCCCCGACGGGCGAACGGTCTACGTCAGCGATCAGCGCTCCAACGCCGTCACGCCGATCGATGTGGCAACGCTGCAGGCCGGCGCTGCCATTCCGGCGGGTGTCGTACCCCAGGGGCTCGCCATCGGGCCGCGTGGGAAGACGCTCTGGGTTGCCGATTCCGGAAGCGATACGATCGTGCCGATCGATCTCGCTACGCGAACGCCGCAAGCGCCGGTGGTAGTTGGGCTGAATCCGACGCAGCTGCGCTTCTTGCCCGGCAGCGAGACGGTGCTGGTCGTCAATCTCGGTGACGGCGATTGCCAGCCGGTCGATACGCGCAAACGGCGCGCGCTTCGACCGATTCCAGTCGGCGAGGTTCCGGTGGCCGTGGCCGTGGAGCCGCGATCGTGATCGGGATGCGCCCGCGCGTCGTCGCGACGATCGGCATCGCCGTCCTATTGGGCGCCGCTCCCTCGAATGCGTGCAAAACGATCGTCGTGCGCGACCGGGGCATCGAGTATCGCGTGCTCTTCGCCAAGAACGGTGCGGTGCAGCGGTACGCCCTCGCGGGCGACCCACGCAACACGGAGTTAGACCGTGACGTTCGCCTGCAGTTACAGCGGGAGTACGGGCCGGAGGCCATCGACGCACCGCCGCTGCGCATCGTCGGCTTTCGCAGAGGCCGCAACGGGCTCATGATTGCGGACAAAGCAATCGACTCGTGCGGCCGCAGCGTTCCATTTCATTGACGTAGCAACGCGTTCGCGCGTGAAAAAATAGCGTCGAACATCGGTACCGTAAGCTTGCCGGTGTTGGTGTTTTGCCGGCTTGGATGGAATGAGGCGACGAGCGTGATGCGCCGCTTGCCCGAGCGCGCAACGAACTCTAGGCCGTGGCCGAACGCGAAGCGAGCCGGCTCTACGAGCCAGCCGCGTTCGCCGAGCGCGGAGAACGCGGCCTGCGTGCCGATCGCGCCGAGACCCACGATAACCTGAACCCGCGGTAGCGCATCGAACTCCGCGAGCAGCCACGGAAAGCACCTCCGCCGCTGTTGTGGGGTTGGCTTGTTCTGCGGCGGGGCGCAACGCACGGCGGCGGTGATGATGCAGTCGCGCAGTTCGAGTTCGTCGCCGGCCGGCAACGCCAACGGCACGCTGGCAAACCCCGCTCGATGGAGCGCGGGAAAGAGAAAATCCCCCGAAGCGTCGCCGGTGAACATGCGTCCCGTGCGATTGCTGCCGTGAGCGCCTGGCGCCAGTCCGACGAGCACCACGCGCGCCAGCGGGTCGCCGAACGCCGGCACAGGTTTTCCCCAATACGCGCAATCGCGATACGCTCGTCGCTTCTCCGCTGCGACGCGCGCGCAGTACGCGCGCAGTTCGGGGCATCGCTCGCAGCCTACGACGGCGCGCTCGATCTCGTCGATCCTATGCCCGGCCACGAACGCTACCGGCGCATCTGCTCGCGCACAAAGCCGATGAAGGTCTTCGCCGCGGGCCCGTAGGAGCTCGCGCGATGCACGAGCGAGATCGTGCGCGCGATCTTGCGCGGCGCGAGCGAAAGCATCACGATCTTTGGCCCGGCCGGCGTGCCGATGGAACGCGGCAATAGCGTCACGCCGAGATTCTCCGCGACGAGCGCCCGGACGGTCAGCGAGTCCGTGCTTTCGAAGGTAACGCGGGGTTCGAATCCGGCCGCGCGCGTCTGCTCGTACAGCGAGTTCGTCAGCGCCGATCCCGGCCGGAAGATGATAAACGGCTCGTCGCACAGGTCGGCGACCTCGATGCGCGTGCGCTCGGCGAACCGGTGCGAGGGTGCGACGGCGATCGTGAGCTCGTCGGTGAAGAGGGTTTCGACGCGCATCTCGCGCAGGGTACCGGCCGCCGCTTCGCCCATGTCGCCGATCGCAAGATCGACGCTGCCGCCGCGCATCCCGGCGATCATCGTATCGGCGAGACTCTCGCGCAACGCGATCTCTATGTGCGGATACGCTCCGTGAAAGCGTTTAAGAATCTTGGGGAGGGTGTACTCGGAGAGCGATTGAATGGTTCCGACCACGACCCGCCCGCGTAAGCCGCCGGCGTACGCGCTCATCTCCTCGGCGACGGAGTCGGCGTCGGCTACGATGCGCAGCGCCCGTGCGAGCAAAGCCCGCCCGGCATCGGTGATCTGCACTCGCCGGTTGCTTCGGTCGAAGAGCCGAACGCCGATCTCGCGTTCAAACTGCGCGATCTGCTGAGAGAGTGCCGGTTGCGCGATCGCAAGTTCTTTGGCCGCGCGCGTGAAGTGCGCGTGCCGGGCGACCGCGATAAAGTAGCGCAGGTGGCGAAGCTCCATTATATATCAATCTTATCAAATGGAAGCAAGGAAGCTGCTGCGGCGCTTGTTTAGCGTAAGCCCGGAAAACCGAGGCGCGCCAGCGCGGCGTAGCATACGATGCCGGCGGCGGTAGAGAGGTTGAGGCTGCGTACGGAATCCGAACGCATCGGAATGCGAAGCGCGCGTTCGGGCTCGCGTGCGAGCAGCTCGGGCGGTAGGCCGCGCGTCTCTTTTCCGAAGACCAGCATGTCGCCTTGGGCGAAGGGCGCCTGCGAGTACGGCCGTAGCGCGTGCGTCGTAAGATACCATCGCGTCATCCCGGCCGCGGCCTCGTTGAACGCGTCAAGCGAGGGGTGGACGACGACGCGGATGCGATTCCAGTAATCGAGCCCCGCTCTCTTTAGTTCGCGATCGCCGATACGAAAGCCGAGCGGCTCGACGAGGTGCAGCGCGCAACCCGTCGCCGCACAGAGCCGCGCGACGTTTCCGGTATTGGGAGGGATCTGCGGTTCGACGAGCACGATGTGAAGGGGTGCGTCGCGCACGTCGTCGAGCCGCACGATCCGCTCGTTCGG
>JAKAPQ010000029.1 GCA_021806945.1 bacterium
CCCGCTGACGAACGCGCCGGTGCGCTTGGCCGTCTCCACGATACGTTCGGCCGACTGATCGAGCACCTTATGGTCGTACGCCTTTAGGCGGATCCGAATCTTCTGCTTAGCCATCTTTCTCTAAAAGCCTAATCCGACACGGAGGTCACGACGCCGGCGCCGACCGTCCGACCGCCCTCGCGGATCGCGAAGCGAAGGCCCTCTTCGCAGGCGATCGGCGTGCCCAACTCAACCTCTATCGCCACGTTGTCGCCGGGCATCACCATCTCAACGCCCTCGGGAAGTTTGATCGTGCCCGTCACGTCGGTCGTACGAAAGTAGAACTGCGGCCGGTAGTTTGCGAAGAATGGCGTGTGGCGGCCGCCTTCGTCCTTCGAGAGCACGTATACTTCCGCTTTGAACTTCGTATGCGGCTTGATCGAGCCGGGTTTCGCGAGTACCTGGCCGCGCTCGATGCCGTCGCGATCGATGCCCCTCAGCAGTACGCCGATATTGTCGCCTGCGATGCCGACGTCGAGCAGCTTGCGGAACATCTCGATGCCCGTAACGACCGACTTTTTCGTCGCTTCCTGCAGGCCGACGATCTCGATCTCTTCCCCGACCTTGACCTGACCGCGCTCGACGCGGCCCGTGCCGACCGTACCCCGGCCGGTGATCGTGAAGACATCTTCGATCGGCATCAGGAACGGCTTGTCCGTCTCGCGGACCGGATCGGGGATGTACTCGTCGACCGTATCCATGAGCTTGAATATCGGAGCGGCGTCCGGATCGTCGCGCCGGCCGCTCGAGTTGAGCGCCTTGAGCGCCGAACCGCGGATGATCGGCGTGTCGTCGCCCGGGAACTCGTACTTGGTCAAAAGCTCGCGGACTTCCATCTCGACGAGTTCCAGAAGTTCCTCGTCATCGACCATGTCGCATTTATTCAAGAATACGACGATCTTCGGAACGCCGACTTGGCGCATGAGCAGGATGTGCTCGCGCGTCTGCGGCATGGGTCCGTCCGTCGCAGAGACCACGAGGACCGCGCCGTCCATCTGCGCCGCACCGGTGATCATATTCTTGATGTAGTCTGCGTGGCCAGGGCAGTCGACGTGGGCGTAGTGGCGCTTCACCGTCTCGTACTCCTGGTGCGAGATCGCAATCGTAATGCCGCGCTCTTTTTCTTCGGGAGCGTTATCGATCTCGTCGACGCCCCTCGCCTTGGCGAGGCCTTCCGTCGCAAGGCAGTGCGTGATCGCAGCCGTCAGCGTCGTCTTGCCGTGGTCGACGTGGCCCGTCGTGCCGATGTTAACGTGCGGTTTGGTGCGCTCGAATTTTGCCTTCGCCATGTGTTACGTCTTTATCCTCATTGGTTGACCCGCCGAATGTTCGGCGGCTGCCGCTATCTTGTGTCTTCGTTCCGTATCTTGTCGCTTACGAGGTTTTCTTTCCAGCCGCCTTCGCAACGATCTCCTCTTCCACCGATTTCGGAGCCTTCTCGTAATGCGAGAACTCCATCGTGTACGTCGCACGCCCCTGCGTGGCCGAACGCATGTCGGTAGCGTACCCGAACATCTCGGAGAGCGGGACGTTCGCCGTGATGACCTGCGCGCCGCCCGGCGCCTCCTCGGTCGACTGAATCAAGCCCCGCCGCCGATTGAGGTCGCCCGTAATGGCTCCCATGTAGTCTTTCGGCGTCGTGACCTCGACCTTCATGATCGGTTCGAGCAGAATCGGCCCGGCCGAACGGTTTGCTTCCTTCCAGCCCATCGAAGCCGCAATCTTGAAGGCCATCTCGGAGGAGTCGACGTCGTGGTAGGAACCATCGAACGCCGTAACCTTGAAATCGAGCACCGGGAACCCTGCGAGCACTCCGCTTTGCGAAGACTCTTCGATGCCCTGCTGCACGGCCTTGGAATACTCCTTCGGCACGGCCCCGCCGACGATCTTCCACTCGAACTTGAAGCCGCTGCCCGGCTCTAGCGGTTCGACGCGCAGCCAGACATCGCCGTACTGACCCTTGCCGCCCGACTGGCGGATGAACTTCCCCTGTTTCTCGACCGTTTTCGTAATTGCTTCTTTGTATGCCACTTGCGGTTTGCCGACGTTAGCCTCGACCTTGAACTCGCGCCGCAGGCGGTCGAGAATGATCTCAAGGTGCAGTTCGCCCATCCCGGCGATAATCGTCTGCTGGGTCTCCTCGTCCGTACGCATCCTAAAGGTGGGGTCCTCCTGCGCCAATCGGCTCAGCGCCTGACCGAGTTTGTCCTGGTCACCCTTGGTCTTGGGCTCGATCGCCTGTGAGATCACCGGTTCCGGGAAGGTGATCGACTCGAGGGTGATCGGAGTCTTCTCGTCGCAGAGCGTATCGCCGGTTCGCGTATCCGTGAGGCCTACCGCGGCGGCGATATCGCCCGCTCCGATCGCGTCGATATCTTCTCGATGGTTGGCGTGCATCCGCAGGATGCGCCCGATCCGTTCCTTCTTGCCCGAGCGCGAATTATAGACGTACGAACCCTTGTTCAGTACGCCCGAATAGACTCGAAAATACGTCAGATTCCCGTATGGGTCGGTCGCAATTTTGAATGCGAGCGCGCAGAACGGTTGGTTGTCGTCGGGCTCACGAACGATCCGTTCGCCTGTCTTCGGATCCAATCCGACGATACGCTTCGCGTCCAGGGGCGAGGGGAGATAATCGACGATCGCGTCGAGCAACGGCTGAATGCCTTTGTTCTTGAACGCAGCGCCGCAGAGCATCGGAAGCACGGTACCCGCGATCGTCGCCTTGCGCAGCGCGGCCTTCATCCGATCGATCGGCAAGTCTTTACCGTCGAAGAACATCTCCAGGAGCTCGTCGTCTTGCTCGGCGATGGCTTCCACCAGCGCCTTCCGCCAGACCATCGCCAACTCGCGGAGTTCGCCGTCGACCTCCTCCTCGGCCATCGTCGACCCGATATCGTCACTGTAGAGGACCTTCTTCATCGAAAAGAGGTCAACGATCCCTTTGAAGCCGTCCTCGGCACCGACCGGCACCTGGATAGGCGTCGCGTTGCCTCCGAGACGCTCCCGAATCTTGTAGACCGCGTTGAAGAAATCCGCACCCATACGATCCATCTTATTGACGAAGATGATCCGGGGGACGTTGTACTTGTTCGCCTGGCGCCACACCGTCTCGGATTGCGGCTGAACGGCCGCGACCGAGTCGAAGATCGCCACCAGCCCATCGAGTACGCGAAGCGATCGCTCCACCTCGACCGTAAAGTCCACGTGCCCAGGCGTATCGATTATATTGACCCGCGTATCGCGCCAGGTGCAGGCCGTCGCCGCGGACGTAATCGTAATGCCGCGCTCTTGTTCCTGGACCATCCAGTCCATCGTCGCGGCGCCGTCGTGCACCTCGCCGATCTTATGCGTCCGGCCCGTATAAAACAGGATCCGTTCGGTGCAGGTCGTCTTGCCTGCGTCGATATGGGCGGCGATGCCGATATTACGCGTCCGCTCCAGCGGATGTTCTCTGGTAGCCATGATCGATGCGTCGTCTACCAGCGGTAATGCGCGAACGCTTTGTTCGCTTCAGCCATCTTGTGCGTGTCTTCACGCTTCTTGATCGCGGCGCCCATGTTGTTGGAGGCGTCCACGAGCTCTGCCGCGAGTTTCTCTTCCATCGAGCGGCCGGCGCGCGAACGCGCGTAGCCGATGAGCCAGCGCATGGCCATAGCCTGACGGCGGTCCGGCCGGACCTCCATCGGTACCTGATACGTCGCTCCACCGACGCGCCGCGGGCGCACTTCGACCAGCGGCATGGCGTTGGAGAGCGCCTGGTTGAAGACGTCCATCGCCTCGCGACCGGTCTTCTCGTGCACGATCTCGAGCGCGCCGTAGGTGATGCGCTCGGCTAGCGATTTCTTGCCCTGCAGCATCAACTTATTGATGAAGCGGGCAAGCACTTTGCTGTTGAATCGCGGATCGGGCAGAATCTGCCGTTTCGGAGCAGGACCTTTACGTGGCATCTATCTCTTAAACTTCCTTAAAAAGCTGTCATCCTGAGCGTGTCGAACGGGTTACTTCTTCTTATCGCGCTTGGCGCCGTACTTCGAGCGCCCTTGTTTGCGGTTCGCCGTACCCGACGTATCGAGCGTGCCGCGAATGATGTGGTAGCGAACGCCCGGCAGATCCTTGACGCGCCCGCCGCGAACGAGCACGACTGAGTGCTCCTGGAGGTTGTGCCCGATGCCGGGAATGTAGGCCGTAACCTCCGAGCCGTTGGTCAAGCGGACGCGGGCGACCTTGCGCAACGCCGAGTTCGGTTTCTTTGGGGTCACGGTCTTCACTTGGGTGCAGACGCCCCGCCGCTGCGGATTGCCCGTAACGTCGAAGGAACGCAGGGGAAGGTCCGGGTGACCCGGCTTCGGCCCAGTCTGAATGACCCGGAACGCCGGCGTCTTCACCTTCTTCTCGACCTTGTTTCGACCCTTACGAACCAGCTGGCTGATCGTCGGCACGCGGCTCTCCTACTCCCGAACGTGACGGTGCTTCCGCTAACGGAGAACACACACAAATGCGGCCACACCCGGGGGTGGGCCTGAACTACGGCAGTATAGCAGGGAGTTCGGCAGGCGTCAACGCGCCGCGGATACGCCGTCAAGGGCGCGCGAGCGCTTCTCGGGAGCGGCATGCGCCGACTGCCCTGCCCGGCTCCCGCCACGGCGGGGAGGTTCGCGGCGAGCGGCAACGGCCCCAAAAAGGTTTGGCCGCAACCCGTTAAGGTACCGATACGAGCCGCGACGAACGCCGCGCCGGTGAAGGAAGGACGGCTGGCCGTGCTCGATGGCCTGCGCGGCATCGCCGTGCTGCTCGTCCTCTGGTTTCACCTTTGGCAGATATCGTGGCTCCCCGCACCGTTACCGGCCCTTGAGTTCGTTCCCGAGACGGGGTTCGTTGGCGTTCATCTCTTCTTCTTCATCAGCGGCTTCGTCATCGTCTATCCGTTCGTGCGCGCGCAGTTGGCCGGCCGCGCCGCGCCCACGTGGCGACACTTCGCGTATCGGCGTTTTATCAAGATCGTTCCCTCGTACGTGCTTTCGATCGCCGCCGCGATTGCGATCGGGTACGCGCACTTCGCTTCGTCCGGGCACGCCGTGCGCGATATCGTCACGCACCTGCTCTTCATCCATACGTGGTGGTACGGAACGTACGGCTCGATCAACGGCGTCCTGTGGACGCTGGCCGTCGAAGCGCAGTTCTATCTCGTCTTTCCGGCGCTTTGGTGGTTCTTCAAGCGGGCGCCGTGGCCGACGGGTGGGGCAATGGTCGCGTTCGCCCTGCTCTGGCGCAACTACGCCGCGAGCTGCTGCCTGCATACGACCGGTCTGTTGTGGTTCGAAAACTTCCCCGGCTACATCGACGTCTTCGCGTGCGGCATGCTGAGCGCCTACGCCTACGCATGCCTGCGCGAGCGAATCGCCGGGCCCGCCGCAACGTGCACGGCGACGCTTGTGGCCCTAGCGGGGTTCGCCTTTCTGGTTGCGCTGCTGCAAGACATGTGGGCGATGCGTGCGGTCGATCAATGGTCGACCGTATGGCAGATCGACAACCGCACCTGGATCGGGGTGGCGTTTTTCGTCAGCGTCACCGCCTCGCTCCTCGCCGCGCCTTCCTGGCAACGCGCGGTCGGCAACCCGGTCCTGATCTTCTTTGCGACGATCTCCTACAACTTATACCTTTACCATCAAATGCTCGCCCGCGAACTTCTCTCGCATCGCATTCCGCCGTACGCGACGGCCGATCCGCACGCCGATCACCGGTGGCAGGTCCTCTACACGATCGTCGCCTTCGGCGTGACGATTGCAGAGGCTGCGCTTGTGACGTATGCCCTCGAGCGACCGCTGCTGCAGCTGCGGCCCGATCGCCTCCTCGCGGCGGCGTCGCGTCTGCGTCCGCATCGGGCACTTCCACGTATGTGACACAGCCGCTCTCCGCCCAGCGTGGATTCGCAATCCTCGAAGCCGCGCTCGTGGTCTGCGTGCTGGCGCTCGCCGTCGGTGCAACCTTTGCAGCGGTATCGGCCGTTGCACGCCACAATCCGGACGAACCGCATCGCGCCGCCGCCGCGCAGCGCGCCCAGATGCTGCTCGCCGCGGTCGCCGATTCCTGGAAGTACGCCGGCGCGACGATACCGCTCGGCAGCGTAACCGCCTCCGGCGCTCTGCAGCCGGCGATCCCGAACGCGACGCCGATGCCCGTCAGCATCACCCTGAAAGAGCGGCTCGACCCGAGCGATCCGGGAGGCCAGACGCTTGACGCGAGCGTCACCGTCAACTATCTGGATGGACCGCAATCGCAGAGCGTGACGCTTTCGAGCACGCTTCGTGCCCTGGCCCCCGAGCCCGGCGCGACGATCGCGCCGAGCGGCCTCGTCGCGCAGCCCAGCGGGGCGCCCTAGGTGCTGGCAAACGCGCTCGTTCTCGCGCTCGTGGTCGTACTAGCCGGCGGCGCCATGCTCGAAGCCGGCGCGGCCATGGCGCGGGTAGCCACCCACCTCGCGGCCGAGCGCTACGCGCAAGCCGGATACGAGCGCGGGCTCAGCGCGCTCGAGTCGAGCGTTTCGAGCGACATCGCACGCGGAGCCGATCCGCGCACCGGACCGTTCACCCAGCCACCGGCGCCTGCAGCCCAATGCGCGGTCCCCGGCGCTCCCTGTTCGATCGAACTGCGCGAATCGCTCGCGATAACGACACTCGCCCCAGTCGCCGCATCACCCGCGCCGGCCGCGAGCTGCGATCCTGCCGCACCGAACTGCGCCGAAGACCTCGACGAAAACGGCGGCGTCCGGGAGGGGCGCGTCTCGGGAGCGATCGCGATCACGGTGGTCGGCGCCGACGGCAGCACGCTGCTCGCACGCGTGCGGACGGTGACGTTGCGCACCTTCGCGGTCGCTCCCTACGCGGCGGTCACGGGGACGCGCGACGGATCGATCGACGATGCCGCTCGCGCCACCTCCGAAGGCGACGACGGCGGCATAGCGCCGCCGAGCGCACCGGCGTCAGCCTGCGCGACGCCCGTCCCCGCCGCGTCGGGGGCGCCGAACGCCGCCGACACACTCATCCGCATCGCATACGTGAACGCCGCCAGCAACGCGTGCACCGACGGCACGCAGCTGCAGAGCGGCCCCTGGCAGAACGGCAACGCGCAATCGCCGCAATGGTCCCCCTAATGCGCGACGCAAGGCGCGGCTTCACGCTGGTCGAAGTGGTTGTGAGCATCGCAATCTTCATCGTCGCGATGCTTGCGGCGCTGGCCGCGACGCACGCCGTCGTCACCTGGAACCGTCGATTGAACGTTCGCGACGTCGAGCACTCGCAGCTCGGCGCCGCACTGAATCTCTGGCAGGCCGAGGCCGCATCCGCTTGGTCGATCTTTACGCCTGTAACGGATCTCTTCGGCAAGTCCAATGCGGACGGGCACGAACTCGATTTCTTCACGAAGGACGGCGCCGGCGGGGCGCATTTTTGGGCGTACGATTACGACGCGACCGCCTTGCACCTGCAAAAATACCGCTACACTCCAAGAGGAGCGAACGTCCCGGACGGCACCCCGATCGAAGGCGTAACGGCGTTCTCCGCGCAGACGCTGCCCGCGAGCGACCTCGCGCGGCCGGGCAGCGCGATCTACGACCCGCTCTTCGCGAACGCTGCGATCCGCGACGAACGCGTCGCCCTGGGCTACGGCAACGCCGTACTCGGGGGCAATCAGCTCACCCGCGTTCACGTTGCGGGAGCCGGCGTCGACAGCACGCTGCTGCTCGCCACGGGCACCGCGCCCAGCGGATTCACGATCGTCCTACGTTACACGCCCAAGCCCGGCGGTTCGCTTACGGTCGTGCCGGCCCGGATCGCGTTCGCGAGCGCGGGCATCGCGTACGTTCCGCCTGCCCTGCGGCTCGCGCAGATCGTCAACCGTGCCCTCGGCGGCGGCGTCGCGGACGCCCGAAGCACCGCGCTCGCGTATAACCCCTTCCCGCATCCGAGCGCCCGGCCTCCGAGTCCCACGCCGTCGATCGTTCCGACTGCAACGCCCACGGCAACGCCCACGGCAACGCCGGCACCCAGTTCGTGTAGCGGCGCGTATGCCTACAGCGCGAACGGCGCGCTCGACGCCAGCGACGCGCGCATCGGTACCGACGCGAACGGCTGCTACACCGGCACCCCGAACGTCTACGCGAGCGAGCCTGGGTACAGCGGTACGTTCAGCGTCTACAAGTACACATGTGGGTCGTACCTGTCGTGGGGATTATGGACTGGTTCCGGCCCGACAGCGAGCGATGGCGTCGGTTCGGTCGCCGTGACGCCGGGCTGCACGTTCTACGTCACGAGCGCGGACCACCCGACTCCCGCGACGGGCGCGCAGCCGGTGCAGGCGAGCGTCGCGGCGGTAACGTGCGGTAGTGAGGCGCAAGACGTCGCGCAGTACTACGGCATGAATGCAAACCAGCCGTACAGTTACACGCCGTTCAGCGGGAACTCCGGCGGCGGCCAATTCAGCGTCGCGGGCGGAACGACCGTAACGTTTTGGAGCGTCCTGCAGACCTACAACCAGTGGACGAACGATATTTCGCAAGCAGGAACGTGGGATACGACCAATGCCGGCGTATCGTGCACGGTCAGCTGGAAGTTCGATCAGATTATCGGGACAGGCGAGTTCTCATGAACGGCTTCACCTGCCGCTTTGCTGCGCGGCTGGGGGAGCTCATGGCGATGCCATCCGGATCGCGCCGCAGTCTTCGAGTGGCGATCGCTACGCGACGCTCGCGTACGCGGCAATCGTCGTCGGTTTCGGCACCGGTTCTCCGTGTTCGCGCAGAGACGCGACGTGAGCCGCGATGGCTTGCTCGATGCGCTCCCGCACGATCGCCGGTGTCTTTCCCGTGGCGACGCAGCCCAGCAAATCCGGCACGTAGGCGCCATAGTTCTTCGGCCCTTTCTCGATCACGACGGCGTACTTCACTTGCGATTCCTCACGTCGGTCTTCGTCCACCCGGCCTGCCGGCAAATACTGTCGAGCAGCCCGCCGAAAATAGCGTCGTTCTTGTTCCCGTTCACCGTCACCGTTCCCGGCCTCCCGGGATGCCGGAACTGCCGATGGCTTCATGCAGCCGGCGCAGGATGACGCGGGCCTTGATTGCCGGCAACGTGCTACGGCCAGGCAGTCCAGACCGGATCGCACGGTCCGAGGGTATCGCTCGGCGCGGGCACCGGCGTGCCGGCCGGGCACGCGGTGTCGATGCGCGGATCGTACCCCCACTCCTCGTCGCCGATGTTGTGATACGCCGCGTTTGCGAAGACCGTGAACGACCCGCCGTACCACAGCGCGCCTGTGGAGGTTGCCATTGGGTAGCCCGACCACACCGCTTTGAATGCTGCATTGAAGTCGGAGGAGACCCAATCCGCGCATGACGCAGGACCGTTCGCCGCGTCCTCATGCCTCGTTACGTATCCCTCGCCAAAGCCGCCGCCCATATCGAGCGCATTCTGCGCCTGGTTGATCTCGTAGGCGTTCTCTTCGAGCCATTCGTCGGGTACCACCGGCGCGAGCCCGAGCGCCGTGCGCTGCGCGTTGACCGCCTGGATGCAGGGCGCTTGCGTCGCCGGGTCCAGCGTCATCAGCCGGTAGTCTCCGCTGGTTTCCGCAGGCGGCTGCGGTACGTTGTAGAGCCGGCCCGTGAACGGGTTCTTGAGGTTCGCCATCGGCGGTGCATTCGGCGCTTTCAACGGGTTCGTACCGGCGCCCAGCGTCACGTTGTCGTGGACCGTCGCGCGCGAGTCGCGCGGCGAGTCACTGCCGACGATGAGGAGATACTCGCCCGGCTGCGCGGCGAACGCGAACGTGCCGTTCGGCGCGGTCGTCCCCTCGGGGAGGGGCGTTGCGTTCGGGGCCCACGCTTCCAGCGCGACGCTCACGCCGGAGAGCGGCGTCTCCGCGTCGCGGTCGACGACGGTACCCGAGACCGACGCACGGAGAAGGCCGGGCGCCGCTGACGGAACGGTGGCCGGCGGGAGCGGGTTTCCGTTCCGCGCGCCGCCGCCGCCGCAAGCGGCGAGCAGCGCCGCCGCCGCGGATAGACCGAGCGCGCAGAACGTACGAAGCTTCACGTGCAAGAGCGTTCTCCTCCATGTGGGTGGCGATACCCGTCTCTTAGCGCACGAATGTTGCCACACTGAGAATGCCGCCGTTTCGATGTTTCTTTCGAGCCCAGGGCGAAGAGAGCGGCGTGCATTCTCCACGGACGCTCGTCTACGCCGCGCTAGCGTATTGCGTGTTGATGTGGGCGCTGAACACCGTTCTCGTGAAACACCTCCTCGGCGACGTCGCCCCGCTGGCCTTCACCGGCCTGCGTTTCTTGATCATGACGCCCTTGGTCGTCCTCTTGGCCGTGTTGCGGCGCGAGCGCCTATTCATGCACGTGCGCGACCTGCCGCTCTTGATCGCCTGCGCGGCCTGCGGCTACGGCGTCTACCAATATTTTTGGATCGTCGGATTATCGTACACGACGGCTTTCGCCACCGCGCTTCTCTCGAGTCTCACCCCGATCTTCACGTTTGCGATCGTGGCCGTGGCGCGCATCGAACGCGTGCGCTCGGGCCGGTGGCTCGGCGCGTTCGTGGCTCTCGCAGGGGTGGCCATCTTCGAGGGCGCGTTCTCCGGGCACGCTGCGTTCCGGCTGGGGGACGCGCTTGCGCTCGGGGCGGCGGCGATCTTTGCATTCTACAACGTCCTGAGCGCGCGCCTCCTAGACCGCTACACGCCGGTGGCGCTGGTTGCGATCACGATGTGCATCGGTACGGTGATGATCCTGCCCGGAGCGATCCCTCAGATGCTTCACCAGAACTACGCGCATCTGTCGCCGTTTGACTGGCTGATCTTCGGCTATGCCGTCCTCTTTCCGATCGTGCTCACGTTTCCGGTTTGGAGCTGGGGCATATCGCGCCTGGGCGCCGCGCGTACCTCCATCTTCCAGTTCGCGGTTCCCGTCCTTGCGGGTCTGCTCAGCATCCCGCTGCTCCACGCAAGGATTGCGAACTATCAGATCGCCGGCGCGGTCGCGTGCATCGGCGGCATGGCCTTCTCACAGGCGCTGGGCCGCGTCTCGCTCACCGCGCTCTGGTCCGAGCGCACGCTCCCACTGAAGCGCTGAGCCGCGTAGGAAAGGCTGCCGTTGCGCGAAAAAGCAGCGCGATGGGCAAACGGGCCTGGTACTGGCTGCTGCTGATTCCGTTCGTCGCGACCCTCTGGCCGCCGTTCTACGCGCGCAGCAAACCGGCGGTCTTTGGTTTCCCGTTTTTCTACTGGTATCAGTTCGTATGGGTGATCCTCACCGCACTGCTCGTGTGGGTGGTTTACCTGGCCACGCGGGAGCGGCACGGTGGCTAGCGGCACGATCGTCTTTGGGACGCTCGTACTCGCCGTCACGGTTCTCGGCTTCCTCGCCGCGCGCTGGGGCCATCCCAACCTAAACCGGCTCGACGAATGGGCGCTGGGCGGCCGCCGCTTTGGAACGATCGTCTCGTGGTTCCTGCTGGGCGGCGACCTCTATACGGCCTACACGTTCATTGCCGTGCCCGCGCTCGCATACGGAGCGGGAGCGCTGGCGTTCTTCGCCGTGCCCTACGCGACGATCGCCTACCCATTCGTTTTTCTCGTGATGTCACGCTTCTGGACGGTTGCCAAGCGCCGCGGCTACGTGACCACCGCCGACTTCGTGCGCGATCGTTACGGGAACCGCGTGCTCGAACTGGCCGTCGCCGCGACCGGCGTGATCGCGGTGATGCCGTACATCGCGCTCCAACTCATTGGGATGCAGGTCGTCATCGAGCGCGCTGGGGTAGCGCCGACGCACGCTGCCGCAGTCTTGGCGCCGGTCGTCGCCTTCGTGCTGCTGGCAGCCTATACGTTCACCAGCGGCCTGCGCGCGCCCGCATCGATTGCGTTCGTGAAGGACGCGCTCATCTATATCACGGTGATCGCGGCGATCGTCATCATCCCAGCCCGGCTCGGGGGCTGGGCCCACGTCTTCGCAGCTGCGCAAGCGGCGCTCGCCGCAGCGCCGAAGCCGGGGTCGATCCTGCCGGCGCCTCCGTCCTATCTCGCCTACGCATCGCTCGCCCTCGGATCGGCGCTAGCCCTCTTCATCTACCCGCACTCGATAACGAGCGTTCTCTCCGCCAAGAGCGCCGACGTCATCCGCCGGAATTGCGCGCTCTTACCCCTCTATACGCTGCTGCTCGGCTTCCTGGCGCTGCTTGGCTATTGCGCGCTCGCTGCCGGAATCCACGCGAACAACCCTCAAAGCGCGATTCCAGATCTCTTCGAACGCTACTTCCCAAGCTGGTTTGTAGGAGTCGCATTCGCCGCGATCGTCGTCGGCGCACTTGTGCCGGCGGCGATCATGGCCATCGGCGCGGCGAACCTCTTTGCGAGCAATATCCTGCGAACGTTCCGGGCAAGCGAAGAACGGCCGGCGATCGAAACAAGAAGCGCTCGCATCGTCGCGCTGATCGTGCTGTGCGGGGGGCTGCTCATCGCCACGCGAATCAAGCCGGCCTTCGCCATCGACTTTCAATTGCTCGGCGGAGCGTGGATCCTGCAGATCTTCCCGGCCGTGGTGCTCGGGTTGTACACGCGCCGGCTGCATCCGCAGGCGCTCCTGTTAGGCTGGGCAGCCGGCATGCTGGCGGCAACGTGGATGGCCGTAACGACGAATTTTGCCGCGGTCTTCCCGTTGCACGTCGGCGGTACGACGGTCGCGGGATATCTCGCCCTCTACGCGCTCGTGCTCAACCTTGCGTGCGCCGCACTCTTCACGTGGATCTTCAACGCAACGGGCATCGAGGCGGGCCGAGACCTCACCGCGCCATCGGATTATTCCGCATGAGCGGCAGCGGCCTCGTCGGCGGCTTTCTGCCGTAACAGAAAACGCTGGACTTTGCCCGTCTCCGTACGCGGGAGCGATGCAACGAACTCGATCTCACGCGGGCATTTGAACGGCGCGATCCGGCTGCGCGCGAACTCGCGCAAGGTGGCTGCTTCGCTTTCGTCGGCGGCGATGCCGTCGGCGAGCACCACGTACGCCTTCACGACGTTGGTCGAACGGACGCGATCGGGCTTGGCGACGACGGCACATTCGTTGACGTCGGGGTGCTCCATCAGCGCCGCTTCGACCTCCGGACCCGAGATATTGTAGCCGGAGGAGATGATCATGTCGTCAATGCGCGCGACGTACCAGAAGCGCCCTTCTTCATCCATGCGATAGGCGTCGCCGGGATAGTTCCAGCCGTTGCGAACGTAGGTCGTTTGGCGCTCGTCGTCGAGATATCGGCAGCCGGTCGGCCCCTTGACCGCGAGCCGGCCGACGGTGTTCGGCGGGAGCGGATTGCCTGCGTCGTCGTGAATCTCGGCGCGGTATCCCGGTACGACAAGGCCGGTCGATCCGGGTATCGCGCGTTCGACCGGCGAGCCGACGAAGATATGGAACATCTCCGTGCTTCCGATGCCGTCGAGGATCTTCACACCGGTCTTCTCGTGCCACGCCCGCCAGACCGACGGCGGAAGCGTCTCGCCTGCGGATACGCACGTACGCAACGACCCGACGTCGTAGGCACCCACGGACTCGGCCATCGCACGGTAGGCAACGGGCGCCGTAAAGAGCACGCTCACGCGCGATTCCTCGATCGCCCGTAGCAGCAGATCCGGCGTGGCCTTCTCGAGCAAGAGCGTGGCCGCACCGGCATGCATCGGAAAGAGCAGCAGGCCGCCGAGCCCGTACGTAAAAGCGAGCGGTGGAGTCCCGCAAAACAGATCGTCGCGGGACGGCCGAAGGACGTGCGCGCCGTAAGAATCGCAACTTGCCAAGAAGTCGCGGTGCGTTTGCACCGCCGCTTTCGGGCGGCCGGTCGTCCCGCTGGTGAAGGCGATCGCCGCGACGTCCTCCGCCGCGGTATCGACGTTGTCGAACGCCTCGGGCTTGCAGACCATGCGCGCCTCAAGACTCTCTGGCTTGCCGCTGCCAAAGCAGATCGTCTCGAATCCCTCGATGGCACCGCTCGCGATCCGCAGGTCGTCGGCGAGCCGCGCGTCGCAGAGCGCGTGGCGAACTGCCGCCTTCTCGATCATAAACCGTAACTCGCCCGCGCGCAGGAGCGGCATGCTCGTTACCGCGATCGCGCCGGCTTTCAGCACCGCAAACCAGCAGGCCGCCAGCATCGGCGAATTGGGCGCCCGTAAGAGTACGCGGTTTCCCGGGATGATCCCGAGATCGTCGACCAAGAAGTGCGCGATGCGGTTGGCCGTTCTCAGCACGTCGCCGTACGACCACGCAACGCCGCTGCCTAGAATGCAGCGCCTCTCCGCGTTCCCTTCGAGGAGGTGCCGGTCGAGCAGGCGTGCCGCACAGTTCAGACGCTCGGGGTACTGCAGTTCCGGCAGCGTAAAGATCATATCGGGACGCTGCTCGCGCGGCGGCAGAAGGCCGGCGGCAAAGGTGTCCACGTGCGCGCTCGCGACGGTCATCTGCGCGTTACGCCGGCTGCGGCAAGACGACCTCGCGGCCGTTCTCTTCGCCCTCACAGAGGTCGGCGACCGCGCGCGCGACCTCTTCCGGCGACAGGATGCGCCCGCCCGGATTGCTCTGGGCCAGGCGATCGCGCGCGGCATCTTCCGAGACGCCGACGTGCCGCACGATGCTCTCGATCGCCTGGCGCATCATATCGGTCTCGGTGTATCCGGGGCAGACGACGTTGAAGGTGACCCCCGTGGCCGCAAACTCCGCCGCAAGGGCACGCGTGAGGCCGACCACCCCATGCTTGCTGGCGCAGTATGCCGAGATATACGGCGCGCCAAAAAGCCCGGCGATGCTCGCCACGTTCACGACACGGCCCCATTTGGCGGCGATCATATCCCGGATCGCGGACTGCGTACAGAGGAACGTGCCCGTAAGGTTCGTGGCGACGATGCGATCCCACATCGCGCGATCCGTCCGCACGAACGGCGCCGATTCGGCGATGCCGGCGTTATTGACGAGAACCGAGATCGGGCCGTTAGCGCGCCGGCACGCTTCGAACGCTCGGTCGAGCTCGTGCGCCGACGTGACGTCGGCTCGAACGCCGGCACTGCGGCTGACAACGCTGACTCGCGCGCCGCGCGCGTTCAGTTCGCCGGAGATTGCGTGGCCGATGCCGCGCCCCCCGCCCGTGACGAGCGCGTGCTTGCCCCGCAGCGCGCCGGTCATCGCCCGGCGTAACCCATGACGACCTCCAGCAACCCCACCGCCAGGCCGCCGGCGAAGGCGACGGGCCAGTTCAGCAACGCGATGCGCCCCTGGCTGACCTGACGCCGCAGCAGCAGGAAGACCAGGCCCACGCCGATCCCGACCCCCACGACCGTTGCGAGCGCGTGAAGTGCGAACGACGCGCCATCGAACTGGCGGCGTGCGATCCGCGCAAAGAGATCGACGAGGAGGACGCCCGCCGTGAAGACCAAGACCGTGCGCACCGCACCCGCGAGATTAGAGGACATACGGGGTGTTTTCCCTAGCGCGCGCCGTATTCCGTCTTGCGCGCCGGCCCGGCGTAGGGGTTGCCAAGCCATCTATACTACTACAGCGCAGGCAGCCCGTTCTTCTCACAGGAGTTAGCGATGACGCGAACGCGATCGATCGTGCGCTGGGTGCTAGCGCTGGTACCGCCGTTCATGCTCACGGCCGCGATCCCGTTCGCCAACCGCGTCGAGCCGCGCATCGCCGGGCTCCCCTTCCTACTCGCCTGGATCGTACTCTGGCTGATCCTGACCCCGGCGTTCCTGGCCTGCATCTACCGCCTCGAGGGCCGGCCGTGACGCCCGCCGCTACGGCGCTGTCGATCGTTGCGCTCGTCGTCCTGGGAACCATCGGATTCGCGCTCTATGCCGTCCGGCGAGTCGAGATGGATCCGCAGCAGTACATCGTCGGAGGGCGATCGTTCGGCACGCTCTTCCTATGGGTTCTGCTGGCCGGCGAGGTCTACACGAGTTTCACGTTTCTGGGTGCAGCGGGATGGGCGTACGGCAAGGGTGCTCCGGCATTTTACATCCTCTCCTACGGCACGTGCGGCTACATCCTCGGATACTTTTTCTTGCCCAAAGTTTGGCGCATAGGTAAGGAGCGCGGGCTCTTGACCTCGCCCGATTTCTTTCTCGATCGGTACGGCAGCCGCACGCTTTGCGTCTGCGTCGCGATACTGCAGTTTTTTTTGGTCGTTCCATACGTTACGCTCCAACTGACCGGTCTTCAGATTCTGCTTTCGATGGCCGGGTACGGCGAGTACCATGCCAAAATCGCGGTCGGCATCGCGTTCGTACTGATCGCGCTCTTCGTCTTTACGGCCGGACTGCGGGGCACCGCGTGGGCCAGCGTCATCAAAGATGCGCTCGTGCTGGGTGCCGTCGTCTTCGCGGGCATCTTTATCCCGATGCGCTTTTTTGGTTCGCCGGGGGCGATGATCGGCAGACTCCTCGAAGTGCATCCGCATTGGCTGACGCTCTCGACCGGCACGAAGGGGCTCGGAATAACGTGGTACGTCTCGACCGTATTGCTCACGAGCATCGGATACTATATGGGCCCACACTCGATCGCCGCGGCGTATTCCGCTCGCGACGAGAACACGATTCGCCGTAACGCCATATTCTTACCGATCTATCAGATCGTCTTGCTGCTCGTCTTTTTTGCAGGCTTTGCCGCGCTCCTGATCGTTCCGGGCCTGCACGGGAGTGCGGTCGATCAATCGTTTATGTTGGTAGTGCAGCGCTTTTATCCGCCATGGGTACTCGGCGCGATCGCCGGTGCCGGCGCTCTCGCAGCGCTCGTACCGGCATCTGCGCTGCTCTTAGGAGCGGCAAGCGTCCTCTCCAAGAACGTCATCGGCGATCTGCTCGGTATCGCTACCGGCGACCGCGCGCGGACGTTCGTCACGCGCCTTCTCGTCGTCGTCGTCGCGGCCATGGCGCTTTACCTCTGGCTGGTTTACAAGACGACGCTCGTGAATCTGCTGCTGCTTTACTACAACGGCGTAACCCAGTTCATGCCCGGGTTCGTCTTCGCGCTCGTTTGGCGGCGCGTCGGCGCCTGGGGCGTCGGCGCCGGTATCGGCGCCGGGATGGCGGTAGCCGCGTATCTGGCATATCACAGCATCGATCTCGGGGGAATCAACCCCGGATTCCTCGCGTTGCTCGTCAACGTCGCTCTCTGCGCGACCGTGACGCTCCTCACGCCCAACCGAAAGCCCGCCGGCGATGCGGCGGGCTCCCTTTAGCAGTCGTCTGCCTTAGCGATAACTCGGCCGCAACTGGAAACAGTCGCGGCAATATACCGGCTTGTCGCCGCGCGGTTGGAACGGCACCTCCGCGATGCCGCCGCATTGGCTGCAGGTCGCCTGGAACATTTCGCGCGCGCGAGAGGCACCTTGGCCTCCGCCCCCACCCGATTGCGAGCGCATCGCCTTTCGGGCCTGCCGGCAGTCCAGACACCGGTTGGGCTTGTTCTGAAAGCCTTTACTTGCGTAGAACTGCTGTTCGCCTGCGGTAAACGCAAATTGACCGCCGCAGTCCACACAGTTCAACATTTCGTCAACGTACATTCGCGAGACTCCTTACTACGTGGCTGATTCGGCGGCTCGACTGGCCTCATGTTCCCCGGCATACCTACCACGCGGTTGTGTTGTGTGAAACCAGAGCATGAACGCGCGTCGAGCGCAGACGGAAACGCCGAAGAAGGCCGCCACATTGATCGGCCGCATCATCGGTGAAGATTCGCTCCTGCGTCATCGCTCCGGTCGGGCTCCAAGTATCGTGTGCGGGCTACTGCTTCACACCCTCGCGGAGTCCCTGCTTGGCCCGCTGGAGCGCCGTCGCTCCAGCCGCTGCCCTATGGCGTAGGCGACGGCTGAGGCGACGGGGGGCCCGCAATCCGCGGCGGAGCGACGATGTAGAGCCCGAACGGAGCGGCGTAGTTTAGCGTCGGCAGGCGTTGCCCGCTCCAGCCCGCGGCGGTCACGTCGGCCGACGGCGCCGCGGCCACACGCGCGCAATTTAGGATCGCCGGAACCACACCGAGGTCGGTAGCGTTCAACGCATACCACGTCCCGGCCTTGGCCGCTTGCGGCGTAATCGTCCAACTCGGCGTCGCGGCGCCGGTCGCAAAGTACGCGCTCAGTTCGCTCAATACTTCCTGCGCGGTCGATCTCAATTCGGGCGTGCATGCGGGGCCCGGAAGAACGGCGAACGGATCCTTCGGCGGCAGCGCCGGCAGACGATAGAAACGGAAGCTCTCCGCACCCGGTGTCGGCGGACGGCGCACGAAGTAGAGCCCGACCGAAGGCATGAACGCGATGCTCGGCCGGAAGAACACCGGCGGCCCACTCTCCATATAGAGCCCGCGTTGCCGAGCCTCTTCCTGCGTCGTGACGTGCAGCGCCGCGCACGGGAAGATCGCGCGCATCTCCTGCAGTTTCGTCACGACGATGGCGAGCGCGTAGGTCGTCTTGCGGCCATGATAGGTCACCGCGATGCCTGGAATCGCCGGCGCGGCCATCGCCGGCGGATATCCCGCGGAGGTCTTCGCCGCTTCGATGCGCGCGACGTAGGCTTTGAGTCCGCCGAGTATCGGGCCGGCCGTTCTTGCGTCGACCGGACTGCAGCGCCCCGATTGGGAGACGGCGAGCGGGTCGCTCGGCGCCGCTGACGGCAGCGCGGCCATCGCGGCAAAGAAACCGCGGCGCGGGCCGCGGCGGCCCGCGTGCGGGAGACCGGCAGAGATCGCATTGCGCGCGGCGGCACCTTGACCGACGCGCACCGAGTAGGTGACCGCATACGCGCGCGGGGAATCTGGGCGCGCGATCGTCGCAACCGTCGTGCCGCCGAGCGTCGTATAGGGGACCGCATAGGCGCTGCCGGCGAAGATGCCCCCATATGTGTTAAAGACGTTGTTTGCGGCGAACGTGAGCGTGCCGCGACTGAGCAGCGTGCTGATGCCGGCGTCGACGACCGTATGCGCCGGCAGGTTTTGCCAATTATTCCCGCCGGTGTACTGCGCGGTCAACAAGTACTCGAACGCCGAATGCGGCGTCTTGTAGTCCAGCGTGAGCCCGGCGC
>JAKAPQ010000030.1 GCA_021806945.1 bacterium
CGCAGACCACTGCCGGGAGGCCGAATTACTCGTACGGTTACGTCTCGCAGGCCGTCGAAGTCGAGGTCGATACGCGCACGGGACAACTCCGCATTCTGAAGATCGTCAGCGCGCACGACGTCGGCCGAGCGATCGACGAGCAACTCGTCGAGGGGCAGATCGAAGGCTGTTTGGCGCAAGCCGTCGGATACGTGCTGACCGAGCATCTACAATTGCGCGACGGGAAAATTCTCACGCCGCATTTCAGCACGTACCTACTGCCGACGACGCTCGACATGCCGACGGAAATCTATCCGGTGCTGCTGGAACTGGCCGATCCGAACGGGCCGTTCGGCGCGCGCGGCGTCGCCGAGATGCCGTTGGTTCCGTTTGCCGGTGCGGTCGCGAACGCAATCTACGCGGCCACCGGCGCGTGGGTCACGCAGCTCCCCATGACCCCGGAGCGCGTGCTCGCCGCGTTAGCAACCTGCTAAGCGCCTCAGCGCAGCTCGTCGCGCGCGAGCGCCCGCGCGATCCGGTTATGCCGCTCGATCAGCACCGGTAGATCGACGTCGACGAAGGCGCCGCCCGAGATGCGCACGCGTCCGTCGATCATGCTGAAATCCACGTTCCCCGGCCGGCAGAAAAGCAGTGCCGCGAGCGGATCGTGGACGGCACCGCCCGCGAGGCCGAGCGCGTCCAAGCGATAGCCGACGATGTCGGCGGCCATGCCGGGTGCGAGCATGCCGAGGTCGTCGCGCCCTAAGACCGCGGCGCCGCCGCGCGTCGCTAGGCGCAGCACGCCGCGTGCCGTCGTTGCGGCCGGATCGCCGCCGACGCGCTGCAGCAGCAGCGCCTGACGCGCCTCGTCGAGCATCGAGGACGCATCGTTTGAAGCCGAGCCGTCGACGCCCAGAGCGACGCGAGCGCCGGCTGCGATGAGCGCGCGCAGCGGCGCGATGCCGGATCCCAGCCGCATGTTCGACGTGGGGCAGTGCGCGACGCCCGTCTGCGTGGCTCCCAGCCGCGCGATATCAGCCGGTGCGGGATGCACCGCATGCGCGTGCCATACGTCGTTCCCAACCCAGCCGAGCGACTCGGCCAGCTCCACCGGGCGCAGTCCATAGCGCGCGAGGCAATAGCGCTCTTCGTCGAGCGTTTCGGCCAAGTGCGTGTGTACGTGCACGCCGCGGGCGCGGGCGAGTGCCACGCTCTCGCGCATGAGTTCCGGCGATACGGAGAACGGCGAGCACGGCGCGAGCGCGACGCGCGTCATCGCATACCGCGATGGATCGTGATAGAGTTCGATCGCGCGCTGCGAATCTTGAAGGATGAAGCGTTCGTCCTCGACCAGCGAATCGGGCGGCAAGCCGCCCTTCGATTCGCCGAGCGACATCGAGCCCCGCGTCGCGTGGAAGCGCATGCCCATCTCGCGAGCCGCTTCTATCTGATCGTCGATACGCGCCCCGTTCGGCCAGACGTAGGCGTGATCGCTCGTAGTCGTACAGCCGGAGAGCATGAGCTCCGCCATCGCCGTCGCCGTCGATACGCGGATCGCCTCGGGCGTCAGGCGAGCCCAGATCGGGTAGAGCCGCGAGAGCCAAGCGAAGAGCGCGGCGTCTTGCGTTCCCGGTACGTTGCGCGTAAGCGTCTGGAAAAAATGATGGTGCGTGTTGATCAGGCCCGGCAGCAGAATGCGTTCGCGCGCGTCGACGACCGTATCGGCGGTCTGCGGTAACTCTGCGGAGTGGCCGACCCGTTCGATGACGCGATCGCGGACGAATACCGCCCCACCGGCGAAGGTCGTCTCCGCGTCGTCGAAGGTCGCCACGAACGCGGCGTTACGGATCAGCGTGGTGCTCACGCCGATCACTGTACAATCGCGTGCGCGAAATACCTTTACCCGGCTACTCACCGCCGAGGCAGCACATCTGAGAGTTGGATGCGCGTGCCGTCGGTCCGCAGCATCACCGCGCCGTTTTCGTCGGTGCGGTAGACGCGGATGCCGAAGCGCTGCAGCGTGGCGAGCGTCTGCGGTGCCGGGTGGCCGAAGAGGTTGTGGCGCCCGACCGAGACGATCGCGTATCGAGGCTGTACCGCGGCGATAAAGGCCGGAGACGAACTGTACGCCGATCCGTGATGGCCGACTTTGAGCACCGTCGCGTGGAGGTCGACGCCTTCGGATAGGAAGCGTCTCTCGGCCGCAACGCCGGCGTCCCCGGTAAAGAGCATGCGAAATGCCCGGTATTGCAGCACGAAGGCAATAGAGTTGTCGTTGATCTCGTTGGAACCGGTGATGAAAGGGAGCGATGGCCCTATGAAGCGTAGGGTGACGCCGTCGTCGGTACGCCAGACGTCACCGGCCCGGGGATACGCGAGCGGAATGCGTTCCGCGCGTGCCGTCGCTATCGCGTCGTTGTAGGCAAAGCCGCCGTAGCGCTGGCCACCGTCGGCGACCTCGCCGGCGCCGAGCGCGCGCAGCACGGGTGCGACTCCGCCGGCGTGGTCGCCGTGAGGGTGCGAGATGAGGATCGCATCGAGGTAGTGGATACCGTGCCGGAGCAAGAACGGCACGACGATGCGCTCGCCGATGCGTTGCGCGGTCGAGCCGCCGGCCGACTGCGGCCCGCGCTCCAAGCGCCCGCCGGCATCGACCAGCAGCACGTGACCGCGCGGCGTCTGTATGACCAAAGAATCCGCTTGCCCGACGTCGAGCGCCGTTACGTGCAGGTCGCGGTCGATCGCGCGCGGCGGTTCGAGTACGAGGCAGACGCTGACGAGCAGCAGCGCGAGCGCGGCGGTGCGCCCGCCTCGCGCCCATAGCCACGCTCCCGCCACGATGGCCGCATCGTACGCGGCGATCGTCCAAAGCGGCGGCGGCGTCATAACGATGCGAGATCCGGGCAGCGCGGCGACGGCGTGCACGCTCGCGACCATCCACGCGAGCAGCCAGCCGTTGAGGTTCGCGCAGGCTTGCGCGAGCGGCGCCGACGGTGCGAGTGCCAGCTGCGCGAAACCGAGCAGCATCGTAACCCCGACGCACGGGACGACCGCGAGGTTTGCGACGACCGCATACGGCGCGAAGAACAAGAACGTCGCGGCCGTCAGCGGCCACGTGCCGAGTTGCGTCGCGATCGTCAGCGTTATCGCTTCGCGAAGGCGATGCGGGAGCGCGGCGAGCCCGCCCAGCGCGGTTTCGATTGCGCCGGCGGTAACGACGATGGCGCCCACGCACGAAAACGAGAGTGCGAACGAGACGCCCGTGACGGAGAGCGGGTCGAAAAGCGCGACGACGATCGCGGCCGCCGCGAGTGCGTTGAACGAGAACGTCCGCGCCCCAAAAGCGCGCGCCGCCAACGCGAATGCGACCATGGTAGCCGCGCGCATCGCCGGGACGTGCATGCCGCTGAAATACGCATAGCCGAAGACCACGAGAACTGCAAGCGCGCAGGCCGGGATCCGCGGTACGCGTAGCGCTCCGAGCAGCGCGACGAGCAGTGCCGCGACGACGCCCAAGTGCAGTCCGGCGGTCACCAAGACGTGAACGGTGCCGGTTCGCTGGAACTCGGCCTCTAGGTCGGGCGCCAGCGAACCGCGCTCGCCCCACAACTCTCCGGCTAGAATCGAGGCGGATGGTTCGGGCAGTCGCGCGCGTAATTGAGCGAGCGCCCACGCGTGAATCCGCGCCAGCACGATGCCCGGCGTAGCCGGCGCCGGCGGAAGCGTTGCGAGAACCCGGCCGCGCGCGACCTGCGCTAAGACGCCGCGCTCGTTTTCGATCGCCCGCTCGCTCGGATCGCCCGGATTGCGTGGCCCGTCGAACGGCTCCACGCGGCCGCGCAGCAGCACGTGCGCCCCCAGTGCCGGCGGCGCTCCCGTAGAGAGGACGCGCAACGTCGGCCCGCCTGCGTCGAACTCGCAGAGATAGGAGGTCGTGGTTCCGCTGTAACGCACGTCGCCTACGACCGAACACTGCATGCGCTGCGTGCGCGACTCCCTTACGATCGGAAGCGAGCCCTCGTGTATCCACGCGCTGAGCGCGCCCGCAGCTAGGGAGCAGGCCAGCAATGCCAAGAGCGGGCCGCGCAAGGCGCGCCGCGCTAGAAAGATCGTCGCAAAGAGCGCGCCGGCGCCGAGGAGGAGGAGCGACCGCTGCTCGCCTTCCAGGGGTTGCGCAACGGCGGCGCCAATCACCACCGCCGTCGCAAGCGCGGGCAGCGGCAGGCGTTCCATCGCCGCCCCTCTGCGACGGCGAGCGCTCACGACAAGTCGAAAGGATCGATCGCGTGCGGATTATCGTCACCGGCGGAGCCGGGTTCATCGGGTCACATATCGTGGATGCCTACCTCGCGTCCGGCCACGAAGTACTCGTGCTCGATTCGCTCTGGGAGCATGGAGGCGGGAGGCGCCAAAACGTGCCCGAGCGGGCGGGTTTCGTGCACATGGATATCCGCGATGCCAATATCACGCGCATCTTCCAGGAGTTCAAGCCGGAGGTCGTCTGCCACCACGCCGCCCAGCATAGCGTCGCCATCGGCTCGCGAGACCCCGTCCTCGACGCGCAAGTCAATGTCCTCGGGCTGCTCAACGTGCTGGAGAATTCGGTCAAGGCGGGCGTTCGGAAGGTTCTGTTCGCCTCGAGCGGAGCGACGTACGGCAATCCGGAGCGGCTTCCGATCGACGAGCAGACCGCGCAGTTGCCGCTATCGCCATACGGCATCACCAAGATGGTTGCCGAACACTACCTACGGTTCTACCGAAACGAACGCGGTCTCGATTTCACCGCGTTACGATATGGCAACGTCTACGGACCGCGCCAAGACCCGAACGGCGAAGCCGGCGTCATCGCCATCTTCGTCGGGAAGTTTCTCGCGAAGCAGGGCGTTCGTATCGACTGGGACGGCGGCCAGACGCGCGACTACACGTACGTGAAGGACGTCGCTCGCGCGAACCTGCTCGCGCTCGGAAAGGGCTCCGGCACGTGTTACTGCATCGGCACCGGCACGCGCACGAGCGTCAACGATATCTACAAAGCGCTCGTCGAGATTGCCGGGTTCGAGGCGCCGGTCGCGCATGCCGAGAAGCGGGCCGGCGATTGCCGTGACGCGCAGTTCGATAACGCGCTCGCCCGGCGGGAGCTCGACTGGACGCCGGAGACGCCTTTGCTCGAAGGCCTGCGCGAGACCTACGCGTACTTCGAAAAACGGTTGCCGCCGGAATAACCCGTGGCGCTAGGCGCTAGGGGGCCTTCGGTGCGTGCCCCATACCGGCAAAGATGCCAAGGGTGATGCCTCTTCGGCGGTAGACGACGGCACCGCTGTTGCGATCGCTTTCGGTTCCATAATCTAGCGCGACGTCGAAACCGAGACGGGGATTCACCCAATGTTTGATCGCCAGATCCACGGTGACCCCTCGATCGGCAAAGCGGCTGGCGATCGTGGGATCGTTAACGACGAAGACCGGCTGAACGCCGCCTTGCACGGTGAGGCTCGTTACGGTGCGCCCGGGATCGCCCACGGAAACGTTCGCTAGAACGGCAGAGGCGGCGACCTGGCCCTGAGTCCAGATCGGCAAGTAGCGCACCGTAGCCGTTCCGTGGGGGAAATAATACGTCGGCCCAACGCTCAGGTAGCGTTGCATCAATCCGTTTGCGTAATGGTACATACCACCACCGGCACCGAACGCTAGGCGCGGGGCGACGGAGAGGTCGCCTTCCAAAAAGGCGCCCGTAGAAGGGAAGACGCTGCCGTCGCCGATCTGCACCGCGCCGTATAGGAACGCGCGATCCGATAAGCGGTGATAGTCGTCGAGAACGTAGAATCGCCCGTTGTCTACGCTGCGGCCGTTACGGTCGCTGCGCGCGGTGAAGGAAAGGCCCGGTTTATCGTTGCCGCTCACCGCACGATACGCTACGGTATCGAACTGCCACGGACCGTACGTCGCCTGTGGTGAGAAAACCAGCGTTGTGGCGCTCACGTCGATCGTAGCGGCGGGCTGATCGTCTGCATAGGCCATCGGCGCCGCGAAGCAGACGAACGCCAGGGCGATCGCAACGGCGAACGCGGCTCGTCTCACGGATGCACCAGCGCAAATGACGCCGCGCGATGCCGGAACCAACGAGCGGGGGCCGCCTTCGTGCCGAGTTCGGGCGGATCGGCGATGTAGAAGGCATTCCCATGGCCCACGAGATCGGCGAAGGTCGAGCGCCGCAGCGGTTTTCCATCGTCGCGTAGCGTGCCGGCGTCTCTCACGACGCCCAGCACGCCCCCGTCGTCAACGTACTTGCGAACGATCGGCTCGAGCTGCGGCGGCACGTAGCGTGCGATGCGATTGACGAAAAACAACGCGACGAAGCGGCTAGGTGGGCGCGAACCGGATACGAGCAGGAGCTCGTCGGTAGAGACCCACGTATAGGCAACGTGCTGATCGAACAGATAACGGCTCCACAGCGCTTGCGTCTGAGGATGCGCGGCGGTTTCGTCGGAGTCGTAGACGAGCGCGGCGGTCGCCGACGGCGATGTCGAGAGCGACCAGAGCTGCCACGTCCGGTGGCCGATGATGGCCAGAAACGCGATAACGAAGATGGCGAGTATCGTTCGACGATTCATGCTATGGCCCGTCCTAACGGTTCGGTAACGACCCAGCCAAAAATCCGTACGTCGTTGCCGAGTTCGAGATGTTTTCCACAGTAGACGCTCTTGTGTCTGACGGCGTTGCCGATCCGCGTGCCGTCTCCTAAGCGAAGATCTCCCTCGCAAAACAGATGCCCGCCGATCGTCACCGAGTCGCCGACCCACGCGTCCGCGCGTGCGATGACGTTTCCCGCGATCGCAGAACCGCTGCCGATGATAAGCGCGCCATGCGCCTTGACGCTGCCGCGAATACGGCAGCCGTCTCCGATGCGTAGGTCGCGGCGGGCGATGAGATCGCCGTCGACCTCCGCGCCGTCCGCGAGGAGCTCCGCATCGGCGCGCGTCTGCCCGGGGAGGCCTGTCGAGGCGCCTGAAAGCGTTACGACCGGCAAACCGAAGGCGCGCCCGAAGCGCACGCCCGCCGCTAGTTCGAGGCGCTGCGCCGTGGTCGCGGAGCTTCCGAGAACGGATCCGTGCCCTACGGTGATATCTCCCCGCGCATCGATCCAGCGATCGATCCGGCAATCGTCCCCCAGGCTCATCGGACCATCGCACAGTAGCGTTCGCGCGGCGACGTCGTTGCCAAGCAGCATCGTACCGGCTGAATACGCGTCGAGTACGCGTGCGCCGTCGCCGAAGACGATACATTCCTCGGCGAGCAAGACGTTTCGTTCCGTCTGCCCGGCTTTAACCTCGATCCTGGTATCGGCGAAGGCAAATTCCGATCGGCGGGAGAGAAAGCGCGCCAAGAAAGGTAACGGCCCGTGTGCTTCCCGCAGGTACGCTCCGATCTTGGCACGCGACGATTCTCCAAAAAAGTGAGGGTCGCGCACGTAGCCCTGATCGACGTTTAACGCTTTGCGGTCGCGCGGCCGTACGATTTCGAGAAAGCCGGGCAAGAGCGGCAACGCGAAGACCGCTGCAAAGACCAGGACGCTAAGTAACAGCATTTGGATCGCCTGAGGCTCGAGTGGTCTTTTCCCAAAGCGGCGAACGCCGCTTGATGCCGTCACCCAGCGTGTCGAGCAGCCCCGACGTCACCGCCCACGAATTGAACAAGAACAAGTAAAACAGGTACGGCAATAGATACAGTCGCTCGCGCGCCCCGTCGAGAACCTCGGCGGCGCCGATCTCATAGATCGGACCGAAGTTTCCAAATGCGCTGTAGGCAACCACAAAGAAACCGAGTGCGGCCGCCGACCATACCGAGAGCGCGCCCATCAAGAAGAGCAGCATGTTTGCCAAAAAGCCGCTCAATAAAATCGGCGGTATCGCATACACCGCAAGCGTGAGAATGCCGTCGCAGCGCTGCCGGAACGAGAGTCTTGGAGCGCGCAGCATGTTCGAGAGATTCCGGTACAGAGCGCGGTTATGCCCGCGCGACCACCGCCGAAGTTGGCGGAAGCGCGCCTCCCAGCTGACGGGGACCTCCTCGTAGCACTCCGCCCGGTTGGCATAGACGACCTTCCAACCGTTCGTAAACAACCGCGCCGTGAGATCGGTATCCTCGGCGAGCATCTGCGTATCGAATCCGTGCAGCGAGAGTACGACCGAGCGCCGGAATCCGCCGACCGTCCCGCCGTACTGCGGAAACAGATCGAGATTGTAGCGCGCCTGCTGGTCGACCTGATACCCGCCGGACCGTTCTAGCGACAAGAGCCGCGTCAAGAGATTCTGCGACGTATTCTGCGGCACGACGCGCCCCATGACGGCACCGACTTCTGGATCGACGAACGCCATCGCGAGCTCGCGCAGGATGCCGCGTCCCGGCGTATAGTCGGCGTCGAAGACCATCACGATTTCGTTGGAGGCCTCTTGTAGTGCGAGATTGAGCGCGTTCGGCTTGCCGCGCAGGCCCGTCGAGACGTGGAGCGGCTTTACGAACGCATAGCGGTCTCCGTACTCGCGCAAGATGGCCGCCGTTCCGTCGCCGGAGTGGTCGTCGACCGGGATGATCTCCAAGAGGCCATGGGGATAATCTCCCCGTAGGATGGCATCGAGCACGCTGCGCGCCACGGCCTCTTCGTCGTGCATCGGTACGACGACGGTCACCGGCGGCAAGTCGTTGTCGTAAAGATCCTGGAAGTACGGCCGCTGGCGCATCATCATGCGATCGAGCGTAAAGTACCAGTGCCGCACCGCATAGAGCGTCATGATGGCGACGACGAAAAGCACCCATAGGTGCAATATCGTTACAACCATTCCCAGGCTCCCACGCTCGCCTGCATGCGGCGCGATAGATACGCGAGTGCGATGGCGAAGATGCCGATTATCGGGATGATGTCCAGCAGCGGACCGTACAGGAGGAAGAGGTCCGACATCAAGATCGGTCCCGTGTGCGTGAGCAGAGCGGCGAAGGCTGCGTAACGCACGCCTTCGAGTATGAAATCGTAAGCAACGCACGCGACGATGACTGCCGCAGTCTCCCACGCCCGAAACGGGAACAGGGCCACCATCGCTCCCACGAAGGCCGGGATGACGAACCAGGTTACGATCATCGTCCGAAGCATCAGGACCGAGAAGCCGCGCGCGCTGTAGCCGA
This sequence comes from bacterium, assembly GCA_021806945.1. Taxonomy (GTDB): domain Bacteria; phylum Vulcanimicrobiota; class Vulcanimicrobiia; order Vulcanimicrobiales; family Vulcanimicrobiaceae; genus JAJYFL01. Next base: position 9,154 of record JAKAPQ010000030.1, read on the forward strand.
GATGCCCTGCGAAGAGCAGGTAGGTCGCCTCCGAGCAAACGATCAGGAGGTTAAAGTTGACGAAATAGCGCAGCGGCGCCGGAAGCGACTTGAGCACCGTAAAAAGGACGATGCCGGCAAGGCACGCCAGAATCCAGAGCACGAGTTCGAGATAGCGGTGGACCGGCATCGTGAACGTGAGTGCCGTCAGCGTCTTCCCAAGGAAGGCGGTCGATTCCAGACCGGCTGGGAAACCCATGCGTTGCAATATCGATGCGTCGGCCTGCGTGAGAGCTCGCGCGAGCGGGGCGAAGTAAAGGGCGAGAGCCAGCTCGGCCAGCGCCGTGCAGACGAGCGCGGCGAACGCGCCGGTCGCCGTCGAAGGCAGCGTGCGATAGGAGCGGTGCGGAAGGATCGCTCGGCGCGCAGCCGTCTCGTCGCGCGATGGGCTGGTACCGGCTGGTGCCTGAGCTGCGGTCATCGATAGTGTCCCATTGCTCCGTGAGGCGCTCGCTATCTGCGGCAGTAGCGGAACTCCCTAAGAGTACCTCGCGAGCGTAACCGGGTCTTGGGCCTTTGGTTGGGGGCGTGATAGCAAAAGCTGCACTGCACGGGTGAGATATTTCCGCGAACGGATGGGCCTTATGTGAGGCGCTGCGGCGCTAGACCTGCGATGCGTGCCGGCTCGCCGCGTCGGCAAGATAACGGCTATCGGTGTGCGCGCCTACGCTCAGCACGTGGAGAAGGCCCGCGACGATCTCCTCGGGCGTAGCGAACTTGGTGAAGAGCGCGTTGGCGCCGGCGAGGTGGCACGCCCGGGCCCACGCCGCACTGGTTTGCGCAGCGTAGATGCAGATGATGCTCTCGGGACTGCGGCTGCGGATGTTCCGGATCGTGTCCGGCACGTCGTCTACGACGAAGTCGGTGTCGATGAATACGACGTCGGGCAACGCTCGGCCGAGATAGTCGAACTCGATGTCGGCCGAGAGGTAGGAGACGTGGAGACCGCCCGTTTCGAGCGTACGCGCCAAATACGGCGCAAAAAAAGCCTGGCGCTCAATGATATAGGTGCTTGCTCGATGTGTCGCCATACCGATGCACGAGAGCGTATCCCCATAGGGAGGGTCGCACAAGTGCGAATGTGGGTCCCCACGGCAGGAGAAAAGGCATAGCCGCTCCCGGTCACACCAACCCGTTATGGATCGCGTAGACCGCGACTTGGGTCCGCGCAGCCAGGTGGAGTTTGGAGAAGATGCTCGAGATGTGATTCTTGATCGTCTTGTCGGAGATCATGAGGCGTTCGCCGATCTCCTTGTTCGAGAGTCCCTGTGCGATGAGGCGCACGACGTCCAACTCGCGGGCGGAGAGGTCTTCCCGGTTGTGCCCCCGTTTTAGCGCGTGACGGCGCAAGAGCATCCCAGAAAGGCGCTGGTCCGCATAAAATCCTCCGCGTGCCATGGCCTTGACGGAGGCCAAGAACTCGCTCGGGGTAATGTCCTTTACTAAATAGCCGTCGGCCCCGGCGCTGAGCGCTCGCAGCATGAGTTCGCTGCTGAGATGCGCTGAAAGCATGCAGACGCGGGCGGCAGGCACGCATTCTCGGACGGCCTTGAAAGATTCGCGCATCTCTCCCAGCCCGTGATCGATGTCGAGCACGACCAAGTCGGGTTTCGCCTCGCGGAGGGCGCGTGCGTCGAGCTCGGGAGCGTCGCCTGCCGCCGCGAAGGCGGCGTCCTGATCGAAAAGCTGGCAGATCGCTTTTGCCAGCAGTACCTGGCGCTCGACGACGAACACCCGGATCGGTGCCTGCGTCGGCGGTGCGAGTTCTGCGGGTGAGTATGCCATGGTCCTAGTCCCTTCGTCCGGCTTGAGATCACCGATGTGCCGTAGTTCCCAGAGAGCGCCGGCTTGTCGCTTGCAATGAGCCGAGAATAGAAACTATACTTATGTTTTCAAAAGCACTATACTCATGGATAATAGAAACTATTGTTATCTTCGAGTAACACTATAGTCGGACGGGAAGGTGCTTTGTGCAACCTCATTTTGGTGTGGTTTTCAGGATAGTGGGCCGTAATGGCTAACGATCTCGTCGTTCGGTTCATAGTCTATGTAGAGTAGGCCAATAGAACTAAAACGCGGGAACAAGGTGCTGGTGCGATCGAAGCTTGAGTCGAATCGGCGCTCTCAGATTGCGTCGGCGTTGGCAATGCTCGCGCCGGACCACTGGATTGTCGGAACGTTCGACGCTTGCTCGCGGCTCACGGGTGTACTGGTCTCCGACGCAGCGGTAACGCGGCGCTCGGCATACGATATGCTCTTCGCTTCGGGCGAGAGCACGGCTGCGGAGGTCGCCTCGGCCACCGTCGCCGCAAGTGACGGCGGCGCGATGCGGGTGCTGGCGCTCTACGATCGCGCCGGGAGCAGGCTGCCTCCGCCGGGAGCAGCCGGTCTGCTTGCCGCCGCCGCCGAGCGCTTGTCGGCCGACGCGGCTGTGCCGGCTGCGGATTCATCGGAATTCGACGCGATCGCTCTGCGGCAGAGGCAGAATATCGCCATCTGCGAGTTGGACGCTCGTTTCACCATTTGCGCCAGTTGGTTTCCGCACAAGACGGCCGCTACCGATCTCGTCGAACTCGTGAAACCCGCTGACGGGTGCCTGCCCGGCTACGTTCTGGACTCGGTGCGCGCCATCGTCAAAGATTGGGACTGGGGCGATGCAAGACGCTGCCGCGAGCGCGTTACCGCCCCGGTGCCGGAGATCCTCATGCGAGTCGTTCCGGCGGCAGCCGAGGGCGGCACGAGGGCACTGGTGCTCTTCGAGGCGTTGCAGACGCGGCACGTGCTGCGAAAGGCGCGCCACTATTACGGGATCTCTCAGCGCGAGGAGCAGGTGATCGACTTTCTCCTCGAAGGATATACGATCGGCGAGATCGCGAAGACGTTGGTCCTAGCCGAATCGACGGTGCAAGATCACGTCAAGCACGTCATCGCGAAGACGGGTTCGAACAATCGCGTGCAGATGGCCGCGCGGGTCCTCGGATGGACGTCGGGCACGAGAGCGGGCGATACGCTCAAACAATAGGCCCAGGACCTTTTTCCCGGCCATCGCGTGAGCAACTGCTCTAGCCTCAAAGTTGGCACACTGTGTAAGCTGAGCACCCTGCAGAAGGGACTCTCAGCATGTCCGTTTCACGCTTCACTCCCTCGACTTCGGCCCCGCTGAAAATGGTGCTCGCGAATGCGTTCGCGGTCGCCATGCTCGTGGCGTTGTCGGGTGTGCCGGCGACGGCACTGGCGGACGGACCCAAACGGACCAACTCCGTTCCGGCGGCGACCGACCAGGCGGTCATTGCGGGCCAGAGTTTCGACGGCGTTGCGGGAGCGATACGGCTGAACCAAACGGCCGGAAACGGTAACGCGCAAGCAAACGCGATCGTCATCACCAACGGTGCCGGCGTAAAGGTCCGTCTGATACAGCAGACGGACGCAACCGGAACCGCGAACGGTCGCGCGTCGATCCTGGGCTTCGCGGGTGCCGTCGGGGCCATTCAGGTCAATCAGAGCGCCGGCAACGGGAACGCCCAAGGCAACCTCATCCTCCTGGAGCTGGGCAGCGGCACGTCCGAACTAGACGACGGCACGCTGCGTTCGATGGTCTCCGAGCAACAGACCGGCGGATACGCCGGTCCGCACGGTACCAACGTCGTCGGCGCGTCGCCGGGGGCGTTCGCGAAGGCGAGCGGCATCGTTCAGGTCGATCAAGTCGCCGGTACCGGAAACAGCACTGCCAATAGTTTTCATCTGCAGATCCAACTTGGGACCGGCGATCCGTAAGGCCGGCCCAGTACTAGGAAAAGGAGAACCTCGTGAAACATACCATCAAGACCGGCCTTGCATCCACGGCGCTTCTGGCGCTCGTCGCTGCGATGTCGGCCCCCGCTTTTGCCGACATACTCCCGAATCCGGTGACGTCGGTCCAAGCGAACGTCCAGATCTCGAAAAATGCGACCGTGAACGACGGCGACGGCAACCGCGCAGCTGTCAACCGCGACGCGTTCGAATGGGCGACCGGGAACGTCGGCGCCAACGTCGCATCGGGAGACGGAAACCAGCAGGCCAACGCGATGTACATTGATCAGGGCAGCAGCAACTTTTCGCTGTTTAGCGGCACCGTCCAAGCCCAGAAAGAAAACGACGTGACGGACTCCAGCTATCAGCGTGCCCGCGTCTCCGGTGACGCATTCCAGCACGCAAGCGGCAATATCGGCCTCAACGTCGCTGCCGGCAATTTAAACCAGCAGTCGAACACCGCCGCGATCCTCAACCAGGATCAGCTCAACGGGCTCGTCGCCGGTACCCTGCAAGCCGCGAACGACGGCGATTACTACAACAGCGATGACAACCACGCCGCGATCGCTGGGCATGCGTTCGAAAACGCATCCGGTAACATCGGCGTGAACGTCGCCGGCGGAAACGGCAACCAGCAATCCAACTCGCTCGTGATCAACAACGCGGGCAGCCACTAGGTAAAGAGATTCGGCATCCACTTCGGTAGATGTACGATCGGCGGCTCGAGGAGAAGGTTCTTCTCCTCGAGCCGTAACCCCAAGAACGCCAACGACTTAATGATATGGAGAGAGTGAATCGGTTCATGCGAAACGCGGGAAGGGTCGCGATCTGGTGCGCGGCGGCGGCGATGCTGCTGCCGGTACCCGTGGGCGCGCAGGACGGTGCCGTGGCCGGATTCATTCCGGGCGCCGGGCTGATCCGCGTCCCGGTCGTTTCGCTCCTGGGCGAGCGCTTCTTCGGGATCGTCCGCCAGCACACCGATTACAGTTGCGGGGCCGCCTCGGTGGCGACGATCCTGCACTACGCCTACGGCATGCCGGCGAGCGAAAACAGCGTGATCCGCGGCATGCTGCAGGTAAGCGATCCCGCATTGGTTCGCGTGCGCGGCTTCTCCCTGCTCGATATCAAACACTACGTGAACGCGCTCGGGCTGGTAGGCGCCGGCTATCAAGTGCCGCTCGACAAGTTGTTCGAGGTTAAGGTTCCGACCATCGCGCTGCTCGACGAGGACGGCTACGAGCATTTCGTCGTCCTAAAAAAGACGACGCCGACGTATACCTACGTGGCCGATCCGATACGTGGAAATCAGACCCTCCGGACATCTGAGTTCGCTCGCATGTGGAACGGGATTATCTTCATCGTCGCCGCACCGAGCTACCAGGCTTCCAACGTCCTCGTCCGCGTGCATGCGCCGCCGAGCCTGCGCCGGATGGCCGACGGCATACCTCCGGACACCAGCGTACTCGCCAACGCCGTCCTTTCCACGATCTACATTCCCGGCATCGACCGCTTATAGCGCACGAACGGAGATTGGAACGGATCATGATCGCGCACGACCTCAAGAAACTGAGAACGGCAGCTCGCCGCATCGTCGCGTGCGGTGCGCTCGCTTCGTGGGCGGCGGCCGCGTGCGCGGCGCCGGCCCTCGCGGCCGGCACGAGCAACCCGTTCGCGATGTTCGCAGCGCTGCCGGCGGTCGGCGACGCGCAGCTCGGGACGATGCGCGGCCGCTACGTCGCTCCGCATTCGGGTGCCCCGGGTGCCGTGGCGGCGGCAACCGCCCTCCGGCCGGGCCCGGGCATCGCCGGGGTGACCGATGGTGTCTTCACGGCATCGGCGGCGCGGTCGGCGCATACGGCGGGCCCCTCGATCTCGGGGCTCGGCACGAGCGTCGTCTACTTCGGCGTTCAGATGATTAGCACGTGGCAAGTGGCCTCCGGCGGGGTTGCCGTCGGCCTTAACCTCGGGATCAACGTGAAGACGGATACCGTGACGGTCTCAACGTGGAGTTCCTCGAACAACGGCGGCCTGCCGGCGGGGCCCGCGACGGGCAATAGCGTCAATGGCGCCGCGCCGGTTTCGGGCATCTCGAACGGAGTCGGTCAAAGCATTCAAGTCGCCGGCGACGGCAATACCGTCGTCAACGATGCTGGACTCGTCGTCTCCGAGAGCGCACCGAATTCGGTCATCACGCCGACGACGACCACCTGCGGATCGACGTGCACCACCACCATAGGGGCCAACTCGGTGACGATCGCGATCGCGACGGCCCAGGGCACGGTCTCTCAATCGATCGGGCCGGACGGCGTCCTGCAAACCGTTCAATTGAACGGCAACTCGAACCAGATCGAAAGCGACCTCAACATGCAAGCCCAAGTGGCTCCGTCTACGTCATCCGGCATCGGCAACATCCTCCCGATCCTGCAATCGCTGAGCGGCCTGCCATGAACGCCAAGAAACTGTTCGTCACCGCGATGCTCGGCTCGTTCCTCGCGAGTATCGTGCCGCTGCCGGCGTTTGCCGCCACCACGACGAGCGCGCAGCGCTTACGAGCCATGCAGCATCAGCTCGACGTGCTCAAACACAAATACGACGTGCAGGAACGGCAGATCAAGCAACTCGAGCGGCTCGTGCTCCGCTCGCACGGTCATCTCGCCGTGGCCAAAGCCAAACCCACGGCGCCCGCGCAGCCGGCGCCGGCGGTGGCCCGCGCGGCCGCGCCCGCGCCCCCCCAACCCGTAGCGGTTGTTCCACCCGCACCGGCGGTAAGTTCGCTCGGCAAACCGGCGCCCCAGACGAGCAGCGAGAAGAGCATCTACGAGCAACAGAACGCGCTCTTCCATCACGGCATTACGCTCACGCCGGGCATCGCCTATACGTATGCCGACAACCGCTTCTTCACGCTCAACGGATTCCTGGCGCTGGGCGCGATCTTCTTGGGCAACGTCAATGTCAGCCGCCAGGAGAACTCGCTGGTCATTCCGAGCCTTACAGCCAACTACGGCGCCACCAACCGGCTGCAGTTCGATATGACGGTGCCCTACGTCGAGCGCGCCTCCTTGTATAGTTCGGTCGGCGCGCAAAACTCGTCGGCGCTCGCAAGCGAAAAACGTTTCTTCGCGGGCGGTCTCGGCGACATCAGCACCGGCTTCTACTATCAGTTGCGCCAGCACCGGCTCGACAGCCCGAGCGTGATCCTCAACATGCACCTCGCCGTACCCACCGGGCGGAGTCCATACGGCGTCAAGATCGTTCAGGATCCAACCAACTCGAGTCTATCGTACCCGACGCGGTTGCCGACCGGGCAGGGCGTCTACACGCTCTCCGCCGGAGCCACCATGATCAAGTCGGTCGATCCCGCCATCCTCTTCGGCGGCTTCAACTACTACCACAGCATCCCCGGGCATTTCGGCGACATCAGCGTGAACGCCGGTCAAGTCCAACCCGGCACGGTCGCTCCCGGCGATGCATATAGTGCCACGTTCGGCACGGCCTTCGCTTTGAACGACCGCATGAGCCTCACGTTCTCGTTCCAAGATACGATGGTCGGGCCGACCCGCGTCCATCCGAACGGCCTAGCCTGGCAGAGCATCGCCGGCAGCGAGATCAACGCGGGCGTGCTGAACATCGGAACGACCTACGCCATCAACAAACGGGTATCGTGGCAGGCGCTGGTGGGTATCGGGGTCACGCAAGACGCTCCGAACATGACGCTGAATCTTCGCTTCCCCGAAAATTATTGATCCGCGCTTAGCCTGCGACGATATTCAACAGCTTGTCGGCGACGAAGATGCGCTTGCGGACCTGCTTGCCTTCGAGTTGCGCGCGCACGCCGCTCTGTTCGAGCGCTAGTTCGTAGGCGGCATCCTCGCCGATACCCGGAGAGGTTTGGATGCGGGCGCGGATCTTGCCGTTGACTTGGACGACGAGCGTGATCTCCTCAAGGGCCAGCGCCCGTTCGTCGGGCTGGAGATAGGCTTGCAGATGTACCGACTCGGCGTGCCCCAGGCGTTCCCACAGCTCCTCGGCCACGTGCGGCGCGAAAGGAGCGATGATCGTAGGCAGCGCGTGTACCGCATAATGCACCGCGGGCGAACCGGGCGCCGTCCTCCCCAGCGCCGTGAGCGCGTTTACGTACTCGTCGAGCTTCGCAATCGTCGCGTTGAAGTGAAAGCGGCGCGAGATCGTTTCGTCGGTCGCCGATTTCACGGCGACGTGAACCGCGCGAACGAGCTCCCGCTCCGCGGCGCTCGGCGCCGGCGGTAACTCCGCGAGCGACGTCCTCCCGGCGCGATCGAAGAACGGCTCGCACGCGCGCCAGACTCGGTTGACGAAGCGCACGCGCCCACTGATGCCTTCGTCGGTCCACTCGCTCGTGTCCTCGGGCGGCGTCACGTAGAGCAGAAACAAACGCATCGCGTCGACGCCCTGCCGCTCGACCGTTTCGTCGATCCCCACGACGTTGCCGCGCGATTTCGACATCTTCTCGCCGTTGTAGAGTACCATTCCCTGATGGAACAGGCGCGCGAACGGTTCCTCCGGCCCGTGGACCCAGCCGCGATCGTGAAAGAACTTGTAGAAGAAGCGCGAGTAGAGCAGATGCAGCACCGCGTGCTCGGAGCCGCCGATATACTGATCGACGTTCATCCAGCGGTCGGCCGCCGCTTTACCCCACGGCGCGGCGTCGCCGTGCGGGTCGAGGTAGCGCAGATAGTACCACGACGACTCGAAAAACGTGTCCATCGTGTCGCTCTCGCGTGTGGCCGGCGCTCCGCACCGGGGACAGGCGGTGTTGACGAACGCCGGATCCCGCGCGAGCGGCGAGCCTTCGCCCGTAATCGGGACGTCGGCGGGCAAGAGCACCGGCAGATGCTCGTCGGGGACGGGCACCTCGCCGCAACGCTCGCAATAGACGATCGGAATCGGCGTACCCCAGTAGCGCTGCCTCGAGACCAACCAATCGCGCAGGCGAAAATTCACGGCCGTCTCGCCGGCGTGCATCTCCGCGAGCCGTAGCGCGATCGCATCGCGCGCGCGGGCGCTCGGCATGCCGGTGAAATCGCCGCTGACGACCAGGCGCCCGTCGTCGACGTAGGCAGCTTCGAGCGGGTCTTCGGCCGCGCTCCCCGGCGGCACGACGACCTGCGCGATCGGCAGCCCGAAATCGCGCGCGAACTCGAAATCGCGTTCGTCGTGCGCCGGAACGCCCATGACGGCACCCGTGCCGTACTCTGCGAGGACGTAGTTCGTCACCCAAATGGGCACGCGCTCGTGCGAGAGCGGGTGGATCGCGTGCGCCCCGGTGAAGACGCCTTGCTTGGCCATCAAACTCGTACGCTCGAGCTCCGATTTCGAGGCGAGGCTCGCCGCGAACCGCTCGACCTCGGCGCGCCGCTCTTCGGTGACGATCTGCGCGACGACGGGATGCTCGGGCGCGATCGCGAGGTACGTAACCCCGTAGACGGTGTCGATCCGCGTGGTGAAGACGCCGATGCGCGCCGCGGAGTTCTCCACGGCAAACGAAAACTGCACGCCGGCGCTGCGGCCGATCCAGTTGCGCTGCATCGTCTTGGTGCGTTCGGGCCAGCCTTCCAGCCCGTCGAGGCCGGCCAGCAGGCGGTCGCCGTAGGCGGTGATCTTCAAGAACCACTGCGAGAGGTTACGCCGTTCGACGGGAGAGTGGCAGCGCCAGCAGCGCCCGTCTACGACCTGCTCGTTCGCCAGCACCGTCCGGTCGTTGGGGCACCAGTTGACCGGCGCCTCGCGCTTATACGCAAGCCCTTGCTCGTACAGACGCAAGAACAGCCACTGGTTCCATCGGTAGTACTCCGGATCGCACGTGGCGATCTCTCGGCTCCAGTCGTATCCCGTGCCCATCAGCCGTATCTGACGCTGCATGTTTACGATGTTCGAGCGCGTCCATTGCGCGGGGTCGATGCCGCGCTGGATCGCCGCATTCTCGGCCGGAAGGCCGAACGCGTCCCAACCCATGGGGTGCAGCACGTTGTAGCCGAGCATGCGCATCATCCGCGCCACCGCATCGCCCAGCGTGTAGTTCTTCGCGTGTCCGACGTGGAGATCGCCGGAGGGGTACGGCAGCATCTCGAGCACGTAGTAGCGCTCGCGCGC
>JAKAPQ010000184.1 GCA_021806945.1 bacterium
GCGGAGGTGGTGGCCGACGTGCCGGCCGATCTCCGGGCCGCGATGGCCTCCGCGATGGAAAGTTTCGGCGCGCGGCTGGCCTCGCCGGCGCTCTCCGCCGTCGCCGTCCGCGATCGCGACGGCGTCCACGGTTTCTCGCTCGACGAATCGCTCGCGATGCACCGAGCGCTCGACGCGCTCGTGGGATTCGTCAAACGCACGGGCGTCCTTCGACAGGCTCAGGATGATAACCGACAGGCTCAGGATGACAACGGACAGGCTCGGGATGACAATTTCGTGTCGAGCCTGCCGAGGCACCAGGAGCGTGCGGGCGACGGTGGGGCGTTGAATGCGCCTCGGTTTTACCGTACGCAGACCTTCGTGGGGCTGGATCCGAACACGCGGAAGAACCTCGAACTCACCAAGGCGCTGGGCGCGAACGCGCGGGCGACGCTGGTCGATACGCTCGATCGCTGCGCGACCTCGATGGGCTCGCGCCTCCTCGCGCGCTGGATACTCGCGCCGTTGGTCGACGCCCAGGCCGTCGGGCGCCGCCAAGATTGCGTCGCCGCACTCGTCGCCGAGCACGTGCGCCGCGAGTCGATGCAGGAGTTGTTGCGCGGCTGTTTCGATCTCGAACGCATCGCGCAAAAAGTGCGCTTCCGGCGCGCGGTGCCGCGCGACCTGGCGTCGTTGCGCAGGACGCTCGCGATCCCCGATCCGCTACGCCGGGTTGCACCCGCCGCGCTCGGCGCGCAGATAGCGCGTGTCGGCGAGTTCGATGATCTGCTCGCGGACCTGCAGCGTACGCTGGTCGACGATCCGCCCGCGCAGATCGCAGACGGCGGCGTCATACGGCCCGAGGCCGACGAGGAACTTGCAGCGTGCGCGGCGCTGCGAGCCGACGCGCGCGGCAGACTCTCCGGTCTCGAAGAGCGCGAGCGCGAACGCACGGGCATCAAGTCGCTCAAGGTCAAGTACGCGAGTGCGTTCGGCTACGCGATAGAGGTGAGCAAGAGCAACGCCGCACAGGTCCCGGCCGACTATGTGCGCAAGCAGACGCTGACCAACGGCGAGCGCTACGCGACCCCGGAACTCAAAGAGTTAGAGATCGAGATATCCAGCGCGCAGTCGCGGCAGCTGCGCATCGAGGAACGACTCTTCGGCGAACTGGTGGAACACATCGCGCTGCGGGTCGACGATCTCTTGGGCACCGCCGAGGCGCTGGCGGAACTCGACGTGCTCTGCTCGCTCGCGCAATGTGCCGCGGAGCGCGGGTACGTACGCCCGGAGTTCGTCGAGGAGAGCCTGGTCGCCGTCGAAGAAGGCCGCCACCCGGTCATGGAGGCCATCCTACGCACGCATTTCGTGCCCAACGATATCAACTTGCGCGCCAAAGAGCACCGCTTCATCCTATTGACCGGACCGAATATGGGCGGTAAATCCACGTACTTGCGGCAAACCGCGCTGCTGGCGATCATGGCGCAGATCGGTTCGTTCGTTCCGGCCAAGCGCGCTAGAATGGGCATCGTCGATCGCATCTTCACGCGCATCGGTGCGGGGGACGATCTCGCGTCGGGGCAGTCGACGTTCTACCTCGAGATGGCGGAAGCCGCGAACATCCTGCGCCGGTGCACGCGCCGTAGTCTGCTGCTCATCGACGAGGTGGGCCGCGGCACCGGGACGATCGACGGGCTGGCGATCGCTCAGGCGATCTGCGAGTTCCTGCTCGGGCTGGAAGAGCGCGCACCGATGGTGCTTTTCGCGACCCATTTTCACGAGCTGATCGCGCTGGCCGAGCATTGGCCGGCGGTCGCGAACTACCACATCACAGCCGTGGAGAACACGGCGCGCGGCGGCGCGCCGGTCTTTTCGCATCGCGTGCAGCCGGGCAGCTCGTCGCGCTCCTTCGGTATCGAGGTCGCCCGTATGGCCGGCCTGCCCGAAGCTGCGGTGGAGCGCGCGCAGGAGATCGCCGACGTCCTTTCGGGGCGTTCCGACGTCGAAGTCCAGGTTCCGCTTCGCAGGAGACTCGCCAAGAGCTCCGCGCTAGAGTTGCAGCTCTCTTTTCTCAACCACGACGCACCGTGATTCATCTCCTGGATGCGCAGACGATCGGGCAGATCGCGGCCGGAGAGGTCGTCGAGCGACCCCTCTCCGTCGTCAAAGAACTCGTTGAGAACGCGGTCGATGCCGGCGCAACGCGCGTTACGGTGGCACTGAGGGCGGGCGGAATCGATCTGGTCGAAGTGGTCGATGATGGGCTCGGGATCGCACGCGACGATCTGCCGCTGGCGGTGAGACGCCACGCCACCAGTAAACTCGGAGTTGCAAGCGATTTGGAGTCGGTTGCGACGCTGGGTTTTCGCGGCGAAGGACTTGCGAGCATCGCGGCGGTCGCTCGGCTGACGATCGTCTCGCGCGTCAGGGGCGAGGAGATGGGCTCGAAGATCGTCGCGTACGCCGAACGAACGGATCCGATCGAGCCGGCTCCGGCGCCGCCGGGGACGAGCGCGAGCGCGGCGGATCTCTTCGCCGACGTTCCCGTGCGGCGCGAGTACCTGCGCAGCCCGGCCGCCGAGTTCAACCGGATATCGAGTTGGCTCTCGACCTTCGCGTTAGCCTACCCGGGCGTTGCGTTCACTCTCGTGCACGACGGCAAGGAGTCGTGGGCCATGCCGCCCGTCGGCGATCTGCGGCAGCGATTGGCAATGGTCTTCGGCCGCGGCGCCGCGGAGACGATGGTGGAACTCGATGGACGAGCGGCCCGGGATATGCGTGGCAGCCTTTCGGGCTATATCAGCGCGCCCGGAAGCGATCGGCCGGATCGCCGCATGCAGATACTCGTCGTGAACGGGCGGCTGCTGCGCAGCACGCTGCTGGCCGGCGCGTGGACCGCGGGCTATGCAACCTACACCATGACGGGCCGTCATCCGTACGGCGTGCTCTCTCTGACGCTTCCGCCCGATCACGTCGATCCGAACGTGCATCCGACCAAGAGCGACGTGCGCTTGCGATACGCTCACCAGGTCGTCGACGCGGTGCGGCGAGCCATCGCGGCGACGCTGCGAGATCGCGCGGCGGCTGCCTTGCGCGATGCCGTCGCGGTCTCGCTCGCACCGCCCGCAGCCGATGTGGCCGCCGCGCCCGCCCGCGCGCTCTTCGACGCCATGCCGCCGGCGCTAGGGGCGATCTCGGAGGACGCCGGCGCGCCGCGGCTGCGCGTGCTCGCGCAACTCGATGCGACGTACGTGGCCGCGACGGACGGGCGCGCGCTGATCCTGCTCGATCAGCACGCCGCGCACGAGCGCATCGCGTACGAGAAGATCGTTACCGCCGCGCGAGAGCGCGCCCCGAGCGAACCGTTGCTGGTGCCGCTGACGTTCGAACTAGGACGCGGCGAGAGCGCCGCACTCGATAGCGCCCTCGAGCTGCTTCGCGAAGGCGGGCTCGAGATCGAACGCTTCGGCGAGCGGGCCTACCGCATTCTCGCGACGCCCGCGGGGTATGGCGCGCGCCCGTTCGACATCGCCGGCCTGCTCGACGACCTTGCGGGCGAGGCTCAGCAGCGCGACGCGCGCGAGCGCGTTTGGGCTTCACTTGCCTGCCGTTCGACGGTGCGCGCCGGCGAGAAGCTCGAACCCGCGGAGATGGCGGCACTGCTCGACGGCCTGCAGCGCTGCGAGAATCCGATGCACTGCCCGCACGGCCGTCCGACGATCGTGCGTTTCGATCCGGATGCCCTCGGCAAGATATTCAAACGCATCTAATGCGCCCTTCGACAACCCTTCGACAAGCTCAGGGTGACAGGGTGACAGGATGACAGGATGACGGGGTGACGGGATGACGGGATGACGGGATGACGGGATGACGGGATGACGGGATGACGGGGTGATGGGTAAGGTGGAGGGGGTTTTGGTTTTGGCGGGGCCGACGGCGTCGGGGAAGACCGAACTGGCCATCGAGCTCGCGCGTGAGTTCGATGCCGAGATCGTCGGCGCCGACTCGCGGCAGATATATCGCGGCATGCCCGTCGGGACGGCCGCTCCGACGCCGCAGCAGCTCGCCGCCGTGCGCCACCATCTGATCGGCTTCCTCGATCCGCACGAGCG
>JAKAPQ010000031.1:0-4858 GCA_021806945.1 bacterium
CACAGCTCTATATTGGAGTAGGAATCTCGGGAGCAATTCAACACAAAGTCGGGATGCAAACCGCGGGAACCATCGTGGCCGTCAACAAAGACGGCACCGTCCCGATGGGCGACTTTGCCGATCTGCTGGTCGTCGGCGATCTCTTTACCATCGTACCCGAATTGACCAAGCTGGTTGAGCGAGCCAAAGCGCAAGCGTGACGACCGGCGCCCCGGCCGCGTTGTAACGGTGCGGACACCATAAGGAAAACGTGTAATCTTGAAACGAACCCTCCTCGTCGCGTCGTTCTTCGCGGCTATCTTCGCGGCGATCGCGTTCCCCGCACCTCAAGCCGATGCCGGTCTCTTCGGGGGCGGTCCTAAGCCGACAGCGACGCCATCTCCGGCGCCGATGCCGACGGCGACTCCGGAGCCTCCACAGATCGTCATTCCGCGGCTGATCGATAAACTCAAGGCGAATCCGAACGATCGCCAGGCGATGGCCGATCTAGCGATGGAGTACCTTACGATCGGCCATCCGGACCTGGCGTTGCCGATCACCCAGAAGTTGCTGCAGATGGGCGAGAAGACGGCGCAGGTCTACTACTTCGATGGCTCGGCGCAAGAGGCCATGGGGAACGTCAACGGTGCGATCGCCGATCTTGAAAACGCATCGAACCTGGCACCAACCAACCTCGGTATCCTGAGCTCGCTGACGCAGTTGTACCTGAAAGTCAACCGGCCGGCCGATGCCGAACGCGTCGCCAACCGCGCGGTCGTCTTCAACAAGAGCGATCCGCAGGCGTACTCGAATCTCGGCCTTGTCTATGCCTCCGAGCAGAAGTTCGACAACGCGCGCACGCAGTTCGAAGAGGCATTCAAACTAGACCAGAAAGACATCACTCCGCTGCTGCAAGAGGCCCAAACGTACGTGGCGCAAGATGCGGTGCCGTCGGCCGTAACGGTCGTCGAGCGCGCGCTGCAGTACGATCCGAAGAACGTTCAGGCGCTGGTGTTCAAGGCCGACCTCATCGCCAAGGAGCAGGACCTCGCGCAAGCTGCGGCCGCCTACGACGACGCCGTGGCTGCGGCTCCCAACGACCAAGCGCGGGTGGGGATCCTCGTGCGTAAGGCGGCCATGTACGCAGCGGCGAAGCAGCCCGCACAGGCGCAGGCCGTCTTCGAGCAGGCCATAAAGACCTATCCGGCCGTCTCGTCGGCGCATACGGCCTACGGTGAGTACTGGCTTCAAAACAAGCAGCCGCAACGGGCCGTAGGCGAGTTTCTAAACGCGCTCAAGGTCGACAAGAACGATCCCGGCGCCCTGCAGGATATGGCGGAGTTTGAGATGCAGAGCGGCCGCCCGACCGACGCCATCGGCTATCTCAAGCAACTGACGGCCGTCGCGCCGAGCGCGCAGGCGTTTGCGCTGCTCGGTCAGGCATACGTCTCGACGCGTAATTATGCCGCCGCGAAGGATGCCTGCAAGACCTCGTTCCAGATCCAGCGCACGCCGGATACGCTGACGTGTATCGCGGGCTCCGATTTCAGCCTCAAGAACTACAAAGAGGCCGCCCAGATCTTCGACATTCTCAACAACAACGTCAAGCAGTACGTCGATGCGAATCCCCAGATACTCTACATGATGGGGCAGTCTTACACCAAAACCAATCAGAAGGGCAAAGCCGTTGCCGCCTACCGCTTGCTGCTCAAAGGGATGCGTCCGGGGACCAAGGCGTACAAGCAGATCGCGCAACTCGTAGCGGCTCTGGATCGTCGGGCGCCGGCGCCCAAGAAGAAGCGCTGAACTTCGGTTCACCATGCTGCTCGTCTATGACGAGTCGTTTGCCGACCACCTGCGCGGCGTTCCGCACCCGGAATCGCCGGATCGCGTGCGGGTGGTCGACGCGTATCTGCGGGAACGCTTCCCCGGAACCGAGCGTATCGCGGCGCGCGACGCGACCGACGAAGAGCTCGTGCTCGTGCACGCGCCTGCGTATCTCGAGACGGTGAAGCGTGAGACCGCCGGCCTGAACGGTGCGGCGGCCTATCTCTCGACCGGCGATACGCTGATCGACGAACGGTCCCTCGCCGTCGCTCGGCGCGCGGCGGGCGGCGCCATCGTCGCGCTCGAAACGGCGGCCGAGCGTGCGACGCCCGTGTTTGCGGTCGTTCGCCCGCCCGGCCACCACGCAGAACCGACCCGCGGAATGGGCTTCTGCATCTTCAACAACGCAGCGGTCGCGGCGCGCGCGTACCTCGTCCGCTTCGGTGGACGCGTGCTCGTCGTAGATTTCGACTACCATCACGGGAACGGCACGCAATCCGCTAGCGGAAACGGCCTCTCGTACGTTTCGGCGCATGCATATCCGGCCTATCCCGGCACCGGTGGGCCGAGCGAGAATTACGAGCTCGGGCACGATATCGTGGCCAACGTGCCGTTGACCGCACATGGCTTCGGGACGGAGCCGTTCGTTGCCGTATGGGAGCGCCTGCTGCCCGCGGTTGCCGCGCGCGTGCGCCCCGATGCCATCGTGGTAAGCGCCGGTTTCGATTACGTTGCCGGCGACCCCCTGGGCGATCTCGGGGTCGATTCGAGCGCCGCTACGCACCTCGCGACCGCGATCGAAGCGATCGCACGTGAGTACTGTTCCGGCCGAGTCGCGTATCTGCTCGAAGGCGGCTACGATACTCGCGCGCTGGCATTATCGGTGGGGATGGTTTTCGAGGCACACGATTCTGGGGCGACGGCGGGCAGCGGAGCGCAGCCTGGCGCGATTCCATCGGCGCAGCGCGCCTTGCTCGATCGTATCGGTACGGTGGCGACGCGCTAAGGCGCTACCGACGTCGCGATCTTCAAGAGCTCACGGCGCGAGAGCTCGCCGACCAAGGCAAAATGGAGGCCTTCGTCGGCCCACGTGAGGAGCGTCGTCGGCCCGTCTTCGACGTAGTTCGCCGGGTTATTTTCGACCGTCGCGTGGTGCACGGTGAAGGATCCCAGGTTGACGGCCGCACCGCGCGCGTTCTCGAAGAGCGAGACCGTTCGGATACCGTCGGAGTAGAGCAAGTGCAGGCTGCGCACGCCGTTGACGGTGCTCACGGATCCCGCGATCGGCACGAAGCCTTCGGGGAGATATTTTGGACCGAGAGCGCGGAAGCCGGCCGCGCGCACGACGCGCCCAAGGTCGTTCGAGGGAATGCCGTGCGACGGCCCGGGAACGCGCCTGTAGCCTTGCGAGGGCACGGCGAACAGCGCCTTGGGGAGCGATTTCACATATCGAAGCTGTTCGAAGCGCATCTGATGCGCGATCGATCCGTTACTCGCAAAGCGCTCCTTCTGCAGTAGGAGCTTCGTTTGCTTGTCGATCCAGACACGCATCACCGTCTGACCGGTGTATTTGTTGACCAGCAGCATCGTGAGCGTGCGCCGGCCGGCAACCGTCTGATCGGGCCCGACGACGGCATTGTAATTGTTGGTCAGCAGCCCGAAGTTATCGTCGAGGGCAACTTGGTCGTCGAGCGCGTCGTTCTTGGTGACGATGACGCGATCGAGCTTGACGTCGACGTCGTAACTCATATCGCCGCGGCTGATGATGAAGTCGCCGTAGAGCGATTGTGGGGCCACGTACCAGCGCCGCGTGAGATTGGGCGCATCGTGCTCGATCCGGTAGAGCGTGGCATTCGATTTCGAAGGGCCGAACTGGATGTCTTGCACTTGGCCCACGTAGGAAACCCGAGCCGGGGCGGCGATTGCCTCGCGCAACAGGGCGTTTGCGCTGGAGCTGGTTTGCGCCGAGATCGCCGAGGCGCAACATAGGCTCGCGCCCAGAACGATGGCGGCGCAGCGGCTAGCGTTTCGCACGAAATGCTTCAGGGCCGAACGTCTGCCGTCGTGTAGGAGGCCGGCGCCATGGCGGTAACGCCCTGTGCGGGGTAGGTCGCCGAGATGTTCTCGAGCGCCGACGGATCGGCTCCCGTCTGGTCGGAGAACGGGACCGTCCCGTTCATCGCCGCATGTCCCTGCAGGTAGTAGCTCGCGTCGATCGACGGCGCGCCGTGTTGCGCGCGCTCGTATACCGGCCCGAGAAAGGCGATCAGCGCGATGGCGACGGCGAGGGGCAACGCGACGGCCGGTCGGAAGAAGGCACGGAACCGGGCGAAGCCGGACGGCTCCGCATTGCGTACGCGCTTCCAGATCGCGCCCTTGAGCGCCGGCGGAATCTCGCGCTCTTCGCGCGTGGCTTCGCGGCGCAGCAGTTCGCTGAGCGTGACTTCGGCCGCGTATTCCTCCTTGCAGCGCGGGCAAACCTCTAGGTGTGCGTACACCGAGGCATCCGCCTCGGCGGCGAGCGCGCCGTGAATGTAGTCGATGAGTTCTGCGTTTGTCGGATGATCGATCATTGTTATTTCTGCTTCTGCAAGAGTCTTCGTAAGAGTGCGCGGGCCCGGTGCAGCCGAGATCGTACCGTGCCGATCGAGCACCCCATGATCTCGGCGATCTCCTGATAGCTCTGTTCCTCGATGTCTGCCAGGATCACGACCTGCCGCTGATCGGGCGAGAGCCGTGCAAGCGATCGTGCGAGCGGTTCGCTCAGTTGGTTCTCGACGTAATCTTCGATCGGCGTGACCGCCAGGGGGCGTTCGCCGCCGAACTGCTGCGGCTCGTTGTCTTCCGGGATCTCCTCTTGGAAACGTCCTTTTTTGCGCCGAAGTTCATCCCGGTAAAGATTCGTGACGATCCTGTAGACCCAGGAGAGGAACGAGGTTCCCGGTTGGAAGCTCCGCCAGGCCCGGTACACGCGAAGGAACGCCTCCTGCGTAAGATCGGCGGCGTCGGCTTCATTGCGGGTCAAGCGGTACGCGAAGTTGTAGGTCGCCTT
>JAKAPQ010000031.1:4958-18832 GCA_021806945.1 bacterium
TTGCGCTGGAGGAAGGAATACTTGCTCGATACCAGCGGGCACTCGTCGCTGTCTTTGCAGCGCGTGAAGACGAAGCTGAGGAGCGTTACTTTGCCCTTGAAGCCGTCGAGGCGAACGATGCGCCCGCGTTGGTCGACCAGCGGCGCGTTCGGTACCAGGCTGCCATAGTCTATGGGAGAGACGTCGCCCGGGTTCGGCTGGCCGGGATCGAACTTTCCGGCGACGGCGGCGTCGTACCAGCGCGGCGGGCTGGCCGAGCGATCGAGGAACCCGTCGATGCCGACGCCGGAGGCCAGCTTGAGGTGCGGAACGATACGATATCCGCGAATCTCGGAGGGCAGCATGCCGGTCACGGGGTCGTTGCGTACGACCGCCAGGCCGTTATGGTCGGGGTCGAGTACGACGCCGTGCACGGGGATGACCGCCTGTGAGAGGCCGACGCCCGGCGCTCGCGCAACGGCCAGTAAGCCGAGCAGGCCAAGGATCGCTGCGATGGATTTCGCCGGCATGACCCGAGCGTGCTTCGAGCTTTGGCGCGTTTGTACTTCCTCCGCAGCCTGCTACGCGCCGGCGACCGCTCGCAGATCGCGTGCGAGATCGTCGACAGAGGCGCCATTTGCGTCGAGCACGATGCGCAATCTTCCGTTCGGATCGATGAAAAAGATCGTCGTGCCGTGTTCGATCGAAGCGGGCGAATCGTTCTTGTAAAAAACATGGTAGGCGTGGTAGACGGGAAGCAGTTGCTCGGGGGTGCCCGTCAGACCGACGAATCGCGGGTCGAACCGGTCCAGCCAGCGCCCGATCGCCGCCGGCGTGTCGCGGCGCGGATCGACGGTGATGAAGACGATGCGCACGTTGCGCGCGCTCAAATGCGCGCGCCGCAGCGCTTTGGCGAAGGCGGCCATCGTATCGGGGCACATGTCGGTGCAGTGCGTGTAGCCGAAATAGACCGCGACCGCATGACCGCGCTGCGCCTCAAGCGTAAAACGCCGGCCGTGCTGATCGGTGAGCGCGAATGCCGCGGCGGGCGGTGGCGGTTGCAGCACCATGCCGGCGACCGCGTGCGGATCGATCGGGGCCGTGCGCGCGCAGGCACAGAGTGCGCCGACGAGTGCTGCCGACGCGAGCGGGCGGAGCATTAGGACGTCCCGGTGGGATGGATCAGCGTGATGACCGCCATCCAGATTCCGAGCGCGATGACGATGCCTGAGAGCCCGAGCGCGATGACGTTGGAGAAGACATTGTTACGCAGGCTCTTCGGGAGGATGTTCTTATCGTTCACCATGACGAGCAAGAAGCCGAGCACGATCGGCAGTACGAAGCCGTTGAA
Source organism: bacterium (assembly GCA_021806945.1). GTDB lineage: Bacteria > Vulcanimicrobiota > Vulcanimicrobiia > Vulcanimicrobiales > Vulcanimicrobiaceae > JAJYFL01. The sequence goes on from JAKAPQ010000031.1 coordinate 6,289, forward strand.
GGCTTCCACGTTTATGGTGATCTGCACGAGCGGCAGGTGCGGGACGAGAACGATCCCCGCCGCTACGACCACGCAGGCCGCATAGAGCCCGTAGAAGCGCTTGGCCTTGAAGCAGGAATGGTTGAGCGAGCACGGCCAGTCGAAGGCCTCGCCGAACGCCCACGCCGTCGCGAGCGAGACGACGAAGGCGCCGAGGAGCGACGCGCCGACGAGGGCGATGCCGAACGCGATCTCGGCCATGGGCCCGATCAGCGGAACGAGCGAAAGCGCGGCGTGTGCGGCGTCGGAGACCGGAACGTGTTCGACGTAGAGCGTTGCGCCGGTCGTAACGATGATCGCGCACATGATGATCTGCGTGGCGATCGCACCGATCGCCGTATCGATGCGCGCGAATCGGAGGTCGGGCAACCCCAGGCCCTTATCGACGGTAGCGCTCTGCTGGTAGAAGATCATCCACGGCATGATCACGGCACCGATGTTCGAGGCGATCAGCAGGAGGTAGGCGTTGTTGCCCAGCGGCTGCGACCCGAAGATGCCCTGCCGGACGATCGTGTGCAAGCCGGGGTGGGCGGCGAATGCCGCTGGGACGAAGAGCAGTTCCAACAGGCAGAGGGCGAGCGCTATGTATTCTGCGCGCTTGTACGTGCCGCTGGTGATGACGCCGATCAGCAGCAGCGCCGCAGCGCCGACCAGCAGGTCGGGATTGATGCCGAAGATAGCGGCGGCCCCGGCGATGCCCGCGAACTCGGTGACGAGCGCAGCGACGTTGGTCGCAAGCATCGTGCCGAGCGAGACCCAGGCCCAGCCGAGCCCGTATCGCTCGCGAATCAGGCGGGCGTGCCCCTTCCCCGTTGCGGTACCGAGCCGAACGGTCATCTCTTGAACGATGAAGAGCGGAACGATCAGCAGTAGTTGCAGGAGGACGAGCTTCATCCCGAACTGCGCCCCCGAGGTCGCGGCAGTCGTAATGCTGCCGGCCTCGGTGTCGGCAAACGCCACGATGAGACCCGGACCGACGACGGCCAGAAAGCGGAGCACGGTGCCCCAGGGACCCCGGCGCGACGATGTGGCGGATGCTAGCGACATGCAACCTCGTAAGGGCGAACTGATTTTTTTGTAAGGTTAGCCTAAAAAGCCGCTCAAGAAAAGAGCTTTATGCGCCGGTCCGCAGGGCGCCGGCCGGAACCCCGGCGTATATGATGCGAGGCATGCAGGTCGTGGTACTCATTCTGCGCGTAGGCGCCGGAGTTTTGTTGGTTTTGGCCGGCGCCCTGAAGATCGGGCACTTCGACGATCTCGCTGCGGCCATCGCCGGCTTTCGCGTGCTGCCGGCTGCGGTGGTGGCACCGGCGGCAATATTGCTGCCCTTCTTCGAGGTCGGCTTGGGGCTCTATCTGGTGCTGGGCCTCTTCACGCGCACCGCCGCCGGCGTCGCCGCGCTCCAGTTCGCAATCTACGCCGCCGCCATCGCCTCGGCCGTGCTGCGCCACATCCCGGCGAACTGCGGCTGCTTCGGCGCGGCCGACCGCGCCCCGGCCGACTGGCCGCACGTCGGCTTCGATCTGCTCCTGGCTGCGGCGTGCGCGTTCGTAGCCATCTTCGCGCCCGGCTTCTATTCGCTCGACCGCCGCATGAGGAATCCATGAACCGTCGCACGCTCGTCAATATCACGCTCGCCGTCATTGCCGTCGCGATCCTGATCGCGATCTATCTGGCCAATCACTCGAACGCGGTCTCGCGCTCGGCCTCGCAGGCCCCGCTCCTCGGCACCGCCGCGATCGGCGCTCCGGCTCCCGAGTTCGCGGTCTCGACGACGCACGGGCTCTTCGATCTTGCCAAGGCGAAGAAGGTGGTCTTTCTCGAGGTCTTCGCGACCTGGTGCCCGCACTGCCAGCGCGAGACGGCGGTCATCAACGCGCTCTACGCCAAGTATGCCGGGCGTGTTGATTTCGTAGCGGTATCCGGCAGCGCGGTCGGGGGCGACGGCCGGTCGCCCGAGAGTCAGGACGACGTCCTGAATTTCGCGGACGCCTTCCACGTGCGGTATCCGATCGCATACGATGCCGGGCTGAGGGTCGCGAAGCTCTACCTGCAAGGCGGTTATCCGACGATCGTCGTCATCAACGAGAAGAAGGTCGTGACCTACATCAACAGCGGTGAGGTCTCCGAAGCCGCGCTCGCGGCGCAGCTGCGAAAAGCTATGCGATAGACCGGCTGCGCCGCACGATCCAGTGCCCGATCGCGGCGGCGGCCAATCCGAAGAGGAAGCCGCAGGCGACGTCGATCGGCCAGTGCAGCAACGCGAGCACGCGGGCCGAGCCGACCGCCAGCGCGACCGCGAGCGCGAGCACGGCGAGTGCGCGCGTGCGCGTCCAGAGGTAACCGGCGGCCAAGCCGATGGCGGCGAGATGGTCCGACGGAAACGCATTGTCGGCTGCATGCGCTACGAGCGGCACCGCATGGAATACGACGAAGGGGCGCGGATGCGCGTAGAACGCCGCGCCGAGTTTTACCAGAGCGATCGTCAGTACGCCGGATACGGCCGCTTCGATGAGGTCTAGGCGCCATAGACGCCGGCACAGCACGACGATTGCGACGCTTGCCGCCGGAATGAATATGGCGTAGTTTGCGGTCGCGCGTACGAGAGCCACTGCAAACGGCGAGAGTTGCGTTGGGTCCGCGGTCACCTGCGTCTCTAGTCGTCGGGCGGGAAGGTGTAGTTCGGCGGGGGGACGACAGGCTTGCCGACTTCGAGCGTGATCTCCTGATGCGAGTACAGCGGTATCTCGCGCGGATTGCCGTCGTACGGGGCACCGTTGACGAACGCCGTGACATTCCCCGTAAAGGTTGCGACCCGGTGGTGACCGAGCGGCTCTCCCCAGATGTCGAAGAACATGCCGAGCCTAAAGGGGCCGCCGCTCGGCGCCGCCAGATGCGGCGACTCGACGTGGATGATTCCGCTCGCATCGTGCGTGTGGGTCCAGTAGAGGCACTGGGCCATCGGGCTCGGGAATCCGATGAGCTTGGGAATCTGCATCTGCACGCCGCGGACGAAGAGCGCGAGGTGTGCGTGAATGTGAAGTTTCACGCCCTCCGTGGTCTCGCACTGGATACCGTCGACCGGCGCGCCGTGGCCGCCTTGCGGCGTATCGAACATCGGCAGCATCGGCTTCCCAAGGCTCTCGCCATCGGCTAATTGGATGGGGCGTGCCGTCGCGTTGGGCCCGGGCGAGGGCGTGGCGTACGCCGCAACCAGTTGGTGCTGCTGATAGACGCGCATGATTGCGAAGATGGCGAAGATCAGTACGATGACGACGCCGAAACCGACGTAAACCGGGAACATCGGGTCGCGCCTCTGCGGCGGCGCGCCCGAGCCCTTCGAGTGGCGGCGACGCTCCGCGCGGGAGTTCGGAGTGCTCATGGGCTGGTTAGTTGACCGCAGCGGTTCCTAGAGCCTGCGCGGGATCGAGCTGCCGGTTCGGTATCAGGTACTCGCGCACGTACTCGCGCACGGCATCGGCCAGCGGCGTGACGGGCCGCCGGTATCCGGTCGCGAGCAAGCGGTCGATGCGCGCGCAGGTGAGGTACTGGTACTTCCCACGCAGTTGCGCCGGCATCTCGACGAACTCGATGCGCTCCGGGGCGCCCATCGCTGCGAAGATTGGGCGCACGAGCTCGAGCCACGTGTGCGCTTCTCCCGCGCCGATGTTGTAGATGCCGCGGGCGTCGCTTTGCGCCAGGTGGAGGGTCATCTCGACCGCGTCGACGACGTACAGAAAATCGCGGCGCTGCTCGCCGTCGCGGTATGCCGGCCGATGGCTGCGGAAGAGCCGCACGCTGCCGGTCTCTTGGATCTGCCGGAACGCCTTGTCGACGAGGCTTCGCATCTCGCCCTTGTGCTGCTCGTTGGGGCCGAAGATGTTGAAGTACTTCAACGCCGTCGACCGCTGCGCTAGACCCGTCCGCGCGGCGTAGAGATCGAAGCGGTGCTTGGAGTAGGCGTACATGTTCAGCGGCCGCAGCGTCTCCAGATCGCACTCGTCGGAGAGGTTGTCCTCGAGTGCGCCGTAGGTCGCCGCCGACGATGCGTAGAGGAAACGCAGTTCGCGCTGCGCCGCCCAATGCGCGAGGTTCTTCGTGTACGCGTAGTTGTTCCGCATGAGGAAGGCCGCATCGCATTCGGTGGTCGACGAGCAGGCGCCGAAATGGAAGAGCGTCCCAACCTCTCCGAAATGTTCGGGACGCTCGAGCAGGCGGCGCTCGAAATCGTCGGCATCTACGTAGTCGCGATAGCGCAACGGTACGAGGTTGCACCACTTCTCGGTGGAATCGAGCCGGTCGACGACGAGAATATCGTCCAGCCCGCGCCGGTTGAGTGCCCATATAAGGGCACTCCCAATGAGTCCTGCGCCGCCGGTGACGACGAGTTGTCCGCGAGAGAGATCGTGCATCAACGCCGATGGATTCCCTCCGAGGCGCCGGAGCTCATTCCCGGCGCCTCGGAGGGTGGAGCTGGGTTCCTAGGTCTCTAGAACGGTGCCGTTACCTGGAAGAGGATTTGGCGCCCGGTGGCGATCTGCGTCGTGTTGAAGCCGTTGGCGATCTTGATGACGTACTGATGGTTGAGCAGGTTCTGGATCTGCAGATCGAAGCCGAGCGAGTTCCGTCCGCCGGCGCCCTGGCCGGCGCGCTTCCCGAGCGAGACGTCGAAGGTCAGATGCGTGGGCAGGCGCGCCGGACCGTTTTGGAACTGGACCGGGAATCCGGTACCGTAGACGGCCTGCAGCGTCGTGAAGAGACTGCGGTCCAGCCCGAAGCGATGGGTATACGCCCCGTTGTCTGCCACGGTCTCGTCGTGGTCCTCTGGCTGGAAGTCGGCTGGGGTGATGGGCCCCGGCGGATTTGGGTTTGGCCCGAAGAGGAACGTCGAGCCCGATATGCCCGCGGCTTCCGAATGCGAGATCGTACCGGAGAGGAACCATGAGTCGCCGCCGGCGAGTTCGTCCTGCAGCCGCAGATCGAGCCCTTCGTCGCGACCGATCGCATTATTATAGACGGCGAAGAGCGGCGTGTTGAGGAACTGCGTCGTGTCCAGCACGTTGACGGCCGTGCGCTCGAACAGGTTCGCGTAGCCTTTGAGCCGCCCGCCGAACGTGTGCGCCAGACCCATCTCGAAGTATGCGTCTCGCTCGGGCTTGAGGTTGTAGACGGGCACGACCGGACAGCCGTTCAGGGCCACGCAGGCCTGGCGCACGTCCTCGAGCTGCGGCGCCGCATAGAGCCGCCCGTAGTAGACGTGCACGACGTTCTTGGCGTCGGGAGCTATGTTGACGCCGATGCGGGGGCTCAGTTGGCTGCCGCCGGTAAACCCGGTCGAATGATCGTAGCGCAGCCCGTAGTTCACCGTTACGTAACGCGAAGGCGACCATTTGTCTTGCGCGTACGCGCCGAGTTGGAAGCCCGGATGGCTGACGGCGGTAAAGACGTTGGGTTGACCGAGCTGTGCGAACTCTTGGTGCGATCCGAACGTCTCGCGGCTCAGGTCGATACCTACCTTGACCGCGTGATGTGCCGTCGCTCGGAAGTCGGAGACGTTCAGCCCGGCATACGCGGCGTGCAGGTCTTGCCGCAAGCCGATCAGGTTGGTGGGGACGCCGGTGATGGGGTCGGGCTGCACCGCGCGTACGTCCTTGGCGAGATCGCCGAGATAGCGGACCCGCGTATAACGATACCAAGGTATCACCTGAAAGACCCCGTCTCCGTCCTTCGAGATAGACGTGAAGTTCAGATTCGCAAACCGGTCGTTCTCGATCTGCACGTCGTTGGTTCCGGGTACGGCATACTGCGGGTCGTTCGGGTCGTTCGGATTGGTGTTGATCGGAATTTGAAATTGCGAGAGCTGGTTCGAAAAATCGAACGCGAGTGACTGGCGCGCGTCGAAGGTGGTGACGCTGCGTAAGAACTGATCGGATTGCGAGCTCGCATCGTTATGCGGAACGAATGTCGGCGTATCCAATCCGCGCAGCGTCCGCTGCGCGTTGGCGCTGAAGAAGACGTCGGTCTTTCCGAAGCGCGAGCGCTCGCTCAGACTCGCGAGCGATTGGCCGTAGTTGCCGATGCCGCCCGAGAGGCTTCCCGAAAAGGCTCGCTTGAGGGTGTTCGCCCGGTTGGTGACGATGTTGATGAGCGCGCCCATGCGGCTGCCGCCGTATTCGGCCGGAAACGCTCCCGTGATGATCTCCACCGAACCGACGTTTCTCGGGTCGATCAGTTGCGCGAAGTTCGAACTGGTCGCGAGCGGGATCGGCGCGCCGTCGATCTCGTAGGCGATACCGTGGAAGCCGTTGGCGATCGGTTCGTTGTAGGAGAACGGGATGATCCCCGGGACCGTCTCGATGACTTGGTCAAGATTACCGTTGGTCGGCAGAGCGGCGAGTTCTTGGTGCCCGATCGTATTGACGGAGACCGGCGTCCCCGAGGCGCCCGCGCTTGCAGATACCGAGGTCTGTGCGATGACGCGCAGCGTGCCGAGAAGGAGGTCGATGGAGAGTACGGAGTCGCTGGCGACGTCGATCTGCCGCGCGGCATCCGGGACGCCGCGTGCGTGGGCCACGATCGTGTAATGCCCGAACGGAACGCGTGGAAAGACGAAGTTGCCGGATGCATCGGTTGTGGTGCGTAAGAGCGTGCCGTCGCCTTTGACGACGACCTGGATTCCGGCGCGCGGAGCGCCGTTGAGGAGAACGTTGCCGCGTACCAAGCCTGCCGTCGTGGCGAGTGCGGGCGCGGCGGCGGCAACGCAGAGCACGGCCGCGCACGCGGCCGCAAGTGGATTGCGCATGAAGAGCCTTCCTAAAAAATTGTTTGTAAGTTAGAGGATCCCCGGAAAACCGAACGGCTGCCGGGGCGGCGGGCGCGAGAAGAGGTACCGGCGCTCGCCGGCCGGGCGCACGCGAACGGCGCGAGCCGCGCGCCGCAGCAGCGCGAGCGGCGCGCGCCGGGATGATGGCGGCGCGAAAAGCGTCAAGGCGGCCGCGGCTAGCGCGCGTACGAATCCGTGTGACGCCGCGACTATGACAAAACTGACCGCCGCCAGGACCGACGCCGCGAGCAGGCCCGGAATCGCATGGGAGGCTTCGAGCGATTCGATACCGGCGAACCACAGCGCCGACGCGGCGAAGAGTCCAGCCGCCGAGGGGATAGTTGGGCGCAGGCGCGCCGAGAGAACCGATCCCGCGGCGACGCTCCGGGCGCAGCGAAGCGCGGCGAACGCCAGCGCGGCGAGCGCCGCAGCTGCCGCGACGAACGTAGCGGTGAGGAGCGATCCGTGCCGAGTGCCGCCGATGACGTGTTCGTTGCCGAAGACCGCGACGTGCGCGAGCACCGCCGCGGGCAGCCCCAGCAGCAGCCCCAGGCCGACGCGCCGCACCATCGTTCCCTCGCGCGTCACGTGATATAATCAACCTCGGTCATCATTCCGTCCATCATGTGCACGTCGTTGTGGCAGTGCAGCAGCCAGCGCCCGGGCGGCGAGTCGGCGTCGAATATCCAGGTCAGCGTTCCGCCGTTCGCGGGAACCAGCGACACGTCTTTGGCTAACGGCCGCGCCAGCGCCTTACCGTTGATTTCGACGACGTGGAAGATGTGGCCGTGCAGGTGCATGGGATGCTCCATGTCCGTCTTGTTCGTGAATCGCACGAGAACGCGGTCACCGTGGCGCACCCGGATCTTGGGCGTGTTCGGCCATTGCTTGCCGTCGATCGACCAGATCGACGAGCCGTATCCCCCGCCGCCGAGCACGAACGGCTGGCGCAGCGTGACGCCGGCCTCGTCCACCGAACTCCCGATGCCGCCGGCCTTTTCGTAGGTGAAGTAGTCGACGCCCTCGAGGGTCTGCGGATTGCCCATCGGCGGCGCGTTTTCCATCCCTTCGGTGTGCACGACCACGGCCTGCTCGAACTCGAGCGGGTCGGCCGATATGCCTTGCAGCAGCCACGCACCGGGTTTCGTAACTTCGAACCACGCGTCGTAGCGCTCGGCGACGCCGATGCGCAGCGCCTCGGTCTTGACCGGCCGCGCGAGCGGGTTGCCGTCCGAGTGGGTTACGAGCAGACGGTGCCCCGCCAGCCGCACGTAGCGCGTCTGCGTGGGACTGGCGTTGAGGATGCGCAAGCGCACGCGTTGCCCGACCTTCACTGCGAGCGATTTCGTGCCGGGATAGCTCGCGCCGTTGATGCAATGCGCGGGATAGGTTACCTCGTCGCCCATGCGATCGCCTGGCCGCATCTCGTCCATCTCGGGCGATCCCATCGGATCGACCATCGGAGCGTTGCTCGTCCCCTTCATCGCCGCGTAAACGCTGCGCATGCTGGGGACGTCGTGAAAGACCAGGGCAAACTCCGCGCCGGCCGGTTGGTCGTGAGGATCGTCGACGACGAACATGCCGAAGAGCCCGCGCACGGCCGCAAGATGCGCCGCGTGATCGTGATACCAGCGCGTCCCCGGCGGGCCGGGCGCGAACTCGTACATAAAGCTGCCGCCCTCGGGAACGGCCGGTTGTGTGATGCCGGCCACGCCGTCCATGTCGTTGGGTAAGATCATGCCGTGCCAGTGCACCGTCGTCGCAACGCCGCTGTGGTTGACGTAGCGAATGCGGACGCGTTGCCCGTGCGTGACGCGAAGCAAAGGGCCCGGGATCGTACCGTTATAGGCGAGTCCCGCGAACGAGATGCCGCTTGCCGGGGCGAACTGCAGCGGCGCCGAGGTAAGCGTGAGATCGACGACATCCTGGGCGAGCGCACGCTTGCGCATGGCCGGCAGCGTTACGGCGAGCATCGCGCCGGCGCCGGAGTAGAGGAACGTGGAACGCCTCATTGGCCGCCTCCTACCTCGATCGGCTTTTCGATCGTGGTGCCATCGTATTCGATCTGGATCGTCCAGGGACCGGCCATCGAGAACTTCAACTCCCCGGTCCACACGTGCGGATCGGCCGTCGGCTTCAGCGGCGTAGCGACGTTGTGCGTCGAGCGTCCCATCTGCATGATCGCCGTCGCCGTCGCTTCTCGCGGGGGTGTTGGGAAATGCACGACGATCGTCGTGCTCGTGGTCGGTCTTGCCGGTTCGAAAGCGATAGTCGGGCGGTCGCCTGCAGCACCGCCGTCGAGGGCCGAAAGATAGGCGACGATATCTGAGATCTGCCCACCGGTGAAGCCGAAGTCCGGCATCGGTGCGCGTGGATGCCGGATGAAAGCCGCGATCTGCGTGGGCGTCAGCCGGTGCTCGATGCCGTAGAGCTTCGGGCCGACGCCGCCTTGGAAGTTCGCGCCGTGGCATCCCTCGCAACCGCTCTGCGCAACGAGTTTCGCGCCTCGGTTGGCCGCGCCCGTGTCGGCAACGTTGGCCGGCACGACCTTCACGCCGACCGGCGATCTCCAGAGGTAGCGCTTTCCATACTGGTACGGACCGGCCATCGCCAGCTGCAGCCCGATCTGCGGCCGCTGGCCGGGCCCGGCGAGGATCTCGCCGACGAGGGCGATGTTGGGCTGGAGGTTATGCGCGATATCCAAGATGTACTGGCGATTGAGCGTGTCGGAGGCGGCGACGTCGTAGCGGACGAGCACGTGGTTGCGCCAGCCGATGTCTCGCTCGACTTCCATCATGTACCCGTTGAGCGGAACGTTGCGCTCCGCCAAGCCGGGGTGCGCGTCGAAACCGTGGTAGTACATCGTCTGCAGATGCCACTTCGACGTCTGGTACCCGTAGTAGAGGCCTTCGCGCGTGAAAGCGTCGCTGGCGACGAAGGCGTTCGTGATCGGGTCGTGGAGCGGCGCGAAACCGCGCAGGGCGACCAAGCCGAGGCTCCACGGCTGCGACATGCCGCCGTAGGCGATGTTGAAATCGAGCGTGCGCGGGTTGCGCGATGCGTTGTAATCGAGCGCGTCGCCGAACGGGCCGGAGCCGGTGAGGTACGACAGGTTGTACATGAACTCGTTCGACATGCCGTTGAACGCGACGCCCCAGCGCGCATCGTTGGGATTGAACGGGTTCTGTCCGGTCGTCTGCGTGGCGAGCAGGTAGTTACCGAGCGTCCATGCGTGCGCAGGCATGAACGGAAACGGTGTGTGAAACTTACCGACCTGCAGGGAGTTCGTGCCGCCGAGCAGGCCGTTCCACGATAGCCACATCTGTTCGGTGTCGCCGATCGCCCCGGACGTAATCACGTGCTGCTCGGTGTACCATGTAAAGTTACGGCCGGCGAAGCCACCGCCCAAGAACGAAAGATCCGAGACGGTCGTCGAAGCCGGGTTGCTCTTGTTCCCGAGTACCGAGGTGATGTAGAGGCGCATGGCGATCGGCAGAGCCTTGTCCTGCAGGTGGCGGTTGAGCAGTTGGAAGTTGCTCATCATCGTCATCATGCCATAACGCGTCATGCCCGGGAACGTGGTGTGGCAAAGCTCGCACGAAACGCCTTGGCCGTTAGCGAAGACGGGTATAGCCGATGCGCTCGCCGGAACGATGAGATACAAGAGTGCGCTCGCGAAGAGCGCGCGCGCGCAAGCGTTGAGACGTTGCAACAAAGGGGCCTCCGTGTAACGGGCGTAGCGCGTCTAGTTAAGGAGGGTCTTGAGAGGCGCTACGGGCGTGGAGGCGGGCGCTGGAAGCGGCGCGTGCCCGCGGCGGTGCACAGCGCGAGAGCATATCTGCCGGCCGCCCGCCGTACGTATCGGTCGGCGGGTTTGCCGAGAAGCCTTTCGAGATACCGCGAGGCCTCGGCAGCCCCGCGTTCGCAACGCCGCAACAGTAGGGCGAAGGCCGCGAGAGCGGCTGCGGTTGCCAGAGCTACGGCGGTCTGGCAACCGCAGCCTAGCAAGGAGGGTGCGTATCCTTCGGCGCGCTCGAGGGCGGCGAAGAGCACGATCTGAGCCGGCGCCAGCCGTGCCCAGAGGTTCAAAATCGAGGTTTCGCCCTTCGGTACGGCGACCCAGCCGGCCCGCAAGAGGACTCCGCCGAGAAGGGTTACGACGATCATCGAGAGGAGGCCGGCCGATACCGCGAGGGTAGGAGCGAGATAGGCGTGGCGCCCGTCGGCGGCGGCCTCGCCTGCCAGCGCGTACGCGAGCGCGTGTCCGGCGAGCGTAGCCGGAAGCACCGCCGCGATCCAGACCGGGAAGGGCTTCTTCACAGGATCTTCTCGTTTTGGAGGCGCGCGGCAGGAACCTGCCGGCCTGCCTTCTCGGCTCCAGCTTGGCGCGGCGGGGAATGTCGTGAAGGTGCAAGGGGTGGCAGGGTACCCGCGTCTAATAGACGGGGCCCCACCCCTGCCCCGCCGGGCGCTGCCATGCCTTCGGCGCGGGCGCGGTGCAGTAAAGGATGCGTCGTGGATATCATGAGCACGCGGCTACCCGTCGAAAACACCGATACCGTTAGTCTGGTCTGTGCGTTGCTGGTCCGTTTCCCGGAGATCGCCTCGATGCGTTCGATGCCGGGCGCCGGCACGGTGCGCTTCTCGTTTGCGGTCTCGCAGCGCATCGATCGGACCGCGCAGCGAGCGACCGCCGACGCGATCGAAGCCCACGTAGGCGGGTTCGGGTTTCTGGGCGGCGAGGAGCCGGCGCGAGTCGAGATCGAGTGCGAGTCCGATCGTGCCATGACCTTCATCCACATCACCCGGGATATCGCGACCTTCAGCAAAGACGAGCTCGTGATGCTGGTGGGGCTGCTCTCCGACCGCTTCGGGCAAGTGCTCGTGCGCAACGCGGTGCCCGACGAGCACCCCGACGAGGACCCCGTCGCGCAGGAGGAGCTCGCCGAGCATGCGATCGACGCGTTGCGGGATCCGGCCCAGTCGAAGAGTTTGGTAGGTTTCCGCGAAGAGAAGCACGTGTTGGTGTACTTCCTGAAATCGCAGAAGAAAGCAAAGGCTTCGGGCCGCCGTTAGTACGCTCACTATTCTCGCGATCGGGGACGTCGTCGGTTCTCCGGGCCGCGACACGCTCAAGCGCTGCCTTCCCCTTGCTCGCGAACAGTACGGTGTCGATCTGTGCATCGCCAATGGTGAGAACGCCGCTGGGGGTTTCGGCTTGACCGCGCAGACGGCCGACGAGATGTTCGCAACGGGCGTCGATTTCATCACGAGCGGCAACCACATCTTCGACAAGCGTGAGTTCAAGGCGTACTTGGAGACGGCCGACCGCGTTATCCGCCCGGTGAACTACCCGCCGGGCGTTCCCGGTCGAGGTCAGGCGGAGGTTGCGGTCGCCGGCGTAACCGTCGGCATTCTCAACGTAATGGGGCGCACGTTCATGCCGCCCGTGGACGATCCGTTTCGCTCCGTGGATGCGGCGCTCGCGCAGTTTGACGGCCGAACGAAGATCGTCGTCGTCGACGTCCACGCCGAAGCGACCAGCGAAAAGGTTGCGCTCGGGCTCTACCTCGACGGCCGCGTCTCGGCAGTCTACGGCACGCACACGCACGTTCAAACCGCCGACGACTATATTCTGGCGGGCGGGACCGCCTATCTCAGCGACGTCGGCATGACGGGCCC
>JAKAPQ010000032.1 GCA_021806945.1 bacterium
GCATCTTGCGCCGCGACGGCGCGCGGGCGGGCATCTCGCCGAACTTCGCCATCATCGACGATACGGACCAGCGCCAGATCGTTCGCGAGATCGTCGCCGATCTGGATTACGACGAGCGGCAGGTCGCGCCGGGCGCCGCGCTGACCGAGATCAGCCGGGCCAAGAACGCCTTGATCTGGCCGGACCAGTACCGCGAGAGGAATAGTTCCGCGATCGGCGAGCGTTTCGGCAAGGTCTACGAGGAGTATCAGCGCCGCCTGCGCGAGTCCAACAGCTTGGATTTCGACGACCTGATCGTGAGAACGATCGATCTGCTCGAAAAGGACGCGACCTCGCGTAAGAAATGGCGCAAGCAGTTTCAGTACTTGCTGGTCGACGAATACCAGGATATTAATTTCGCACAGTACCGGCTCATCTCGATGCTGGCTGCCGACCACAAGAACGTCACGGTCGTCGGCGACGACGATCAGTCGATCTACTCGTGGCGTGGCAGCGACTATCGCATGATCTTGCGCTTCGAGGAGGATTTTCCGGGAGCCACGGTCTTCAAACTCGAGGAAAACTATCGCAGCTCGCAGCGGATCGTCGATGTCGCCAACGCGCTGGTCGCCAACAACAAGACGCGCGCGCCCAAGACGCTGCATACCAAGCGCGCCGAAGGAGAGCCGGTCTCGGCCTACGGTGCCGATACGGAACGTTCCGAAGCCCGTTACGTCGTCGAGAAGATCAAGGAGCTCGTTCGAGACGGCTCCGCCTATAAGGATTTCTCGATCCTCTACCGCACCAACGCGCAGTCGCGCGTCTTTGAAGAGGCGCTGCTCTCCGAAGGCATACCGTATCGCGTCGTCGGCGGGGTTGGCTTCTACGCGCGCAGCGAGATCAAAGATATCATCGCCTACTTGCGCTACGTCATGAACCCTGCGGACGCGCTGGCGTTCAAGCGCATCGTCAACGTCCCCAGGCGCAGCATCGGCCAGCAGACGCTCGCGAGCCTGGTGCAGTTTGCCACGGCGGCGCACACGTCGGTCGGCGAGGCGATCTTCGACAAAGAACTCCTCAAACACGCCGTGCCGAAGAAGATTAGAGAGCTCGAGCGCTTTGCCGAGCTCGTCGCGGCGTTGCGCGAGCGCCTCGGCAGCTGTTCGATCGCCGATCTGCTGATCGCCGTGATGGAGGACTCCGGCTATCTGCGCGAGTTGCGCAACGAGGATACGGTCGACGCCCGCGCTCGGCTCGAGAACCTCCAAGAGTTGGTCGGGGTGGCGCGCGAGTATGAAGCGACCGAGCCGGACGCGACGCTGGCAGGCTTTCTCGCCAACATCGCGCTCGTCAGCGACCTGGATACGCTCGACGACGACGCGTCGTATGTGACGCTGATGACCCTCCATGCAGCGAAAGGCCTGGAGTTTCCGAACGTCTTTCTCACGGGCATGGAGGAGGGCGTCTTCCCGCACAGCCGAGCGCTCGTCGATACGGTCGAACTAGAAGAAGAACGCCGCCTCGCCTACGTCGGCGTGACGCGCGCGATGGACCGCCTCTTCCTCTCCTACGCCGAACGGCGAACGCTCTTCGGCAACACCTTCGCTCATCCGAAATCGCGCTTCTTGGAAGAGATGCCCGAGATCGAGATGCTGGGCGGCGTGGTCTTACCGCGGCCGGCCGGTGGGCGCTGGCGCGAGGTCGCGATCCACGAGAGTGCCGGTGCCGGCGTCGGCATGGATCTGCAACCGGGCGATCGCGTGCGGCACCCGAAGTGGGGCGAGGGAAAGATCGCCAACGTCATCGGCGCGGGCGGCGACGGCCTCGTGACCATCAACTTCCCGAACGTCGGGCAGAAGATGGTCATGCTCAAGTACGCCCCACTCGAAAAAATCTAGATCCCGCAGCCGTTTGGCAGATGATCAGAGTCGCCGTGGCAGGGGCGCTCGGGCGCATGGGGACCATCGCGCGCTCGGCCGTGCGTGAAGCCGAGGGTCTCGAATACGTCGGCGGTTTCGCGCGTCTCAGCGTGCCCGAAGAGCGCATCGTCGACGATCTCGAAGCGCTGTTTGCCTCCGCCGCGCCCGGCGTGCTGGTCGATTTCACGACCTACCCCACGACGCTCGAGGTCGCGCATGCGGCCATAGCGCACGGTGTGAGCCCCGTCGTCGGCGCGACGGGCTGGAGCGATCGCGAGCGCGGCGAACTCGAGCGCGCCGCGATCGAACGTGGCGTCGGCGCGATGCTCGTGCCGAACTTCGCGATCGGCGCGGTGCTGATGATGCGCTTCGCGGAAGAGGCGGCACGGTTCTTTCCCACGGCCGAGATCGTGGAGATCCACCACGACGGCAAACGCGATAAACCCAGCGGAACGGCGAAGCTCACCGCCGAGCGCATCGCCGCGGCGGGCGGGCCGGCGGAGGTGCCGGTTCATTCGGTGCGCTTGCGCGGAGCGGTCGCGCATCAGGAAGTGCTCTTCGGCAATACGGGCGAGGTGCTGACGATTCGGCACGATTCGCTTTCACGCGAATCGTTTGCCGCCGGTATCGTGTACGCGGTCCGGCACGTGCGCGAGCTGCGTGGGCTTTCCGTGGGTTTGCAACTAGTAAGCCATGGCCCTAAGGGGCCACATGGAAGCGGATGAAAATGCGCGAGGGCCGAAGGCCGGGGGCCCCGGCGGCTTTGCCGACGGGGGGCGCGCAGCGCGCAGCGCGGATGCGCCAGTTTCAGGTCAGTGACGATGTATGAGGGGGGTTCGGTGAAGGTTGCGGTGGTTGGGGCGACGGGGGCCGTGGGGGAGACGCTGCTGCGCGTGCTCGAGGAGCGTGGCGTTCCGGTGAGCGAGCTCGGCGCCTTCGCTTCGCGTTTTCGTCCGGATGCGGCGGCGTTTCGGGGACGGCGCTGCGACGTGCATGAGACCAGCGAGGCTGCGCTGCGCGGATACGATGCGGTCTTCTTCGCCGGTTCCGACGAGGCGAGCGAACGGTACGTCCCCGCGTTGCTGGAGCGCGGCGCGATCGTCATCGACAACAGCGCGGCCTATCGCATGGAGCCGGGCGTGCCGCTGATCGTTCCAGAGGTGAATCCGCACGCCGTGCTGCCGACGCACCGCCTCTTTCCGGTCGGTAACTGCACCGCCATCATTCTGTGCGTGGCGCTGGCTCCGGTGCGCGCCGCGGCGGGCTTGGTGCGCGCGCAGGTAGCGACCTATCAGGCAGTGAGCGGTGCCGGACGAGCGGGGCTCGACGAATTGGCCGCCGGCGAACGCGCGCTTGCAGAGGGCCGGCCGGAAGCGCATCCACAGGCTTTTGCCGCGCCCATCGCGCGAAACGTCATTCCGCAGATCGGATCTTTCGACGCCGCCGGTTGGAGCGGCGAAGAGAACAAGGTGCGCGCCGAGACGCGCAAGATTTTGGATCTGCCGGATCTTGCGATTGCGGTAACCTCCGTGCGCGTGCCCGTGCGGACCGCACATTCGGAGGCGGTCTTCTTCGAGACGGAACGCGCGACGTCGGTGGCGGAGTTGGCGGCTGCGTTCGAGCGAGCGCCCGGCGTTGCGTACCACGCCGAAGGGATCGTCACCCCACGCGAGGTCGAGGGCACGGATGCGGTTCACGTCGCTCGCTTGCGCGGCGGCGCCGCGCTCGAGCCGGATCCGCGGGAACCGCAACGGCATTTCCAGATGTGGATCGTCGGCGACCAGCTGCGCAAAGGCGCCGCGACCAACGCCGTGCAGATTCTCGAACTCGCGATCGCGCGCGGTGCGGTAACCTCGGCATGATCTCGCGCCGGCCGGCGGTCTTGAAGTTCGGCGGATCGTCGCTGGCAACGTCCGAACTTCGCGGCGTGGCCGTCGGGCGCGTGGAGGAAGCGCTCGCCGCAGGGTACGCACCGGTCGCCGTGGTCTCCGCGATGGGGCGCGCGCCCGAGCCGTATGCGACCGACACGCTCCTCGCGCTCCTCGCAGACGCGAGCGGCACGCGCAATGCAGATGCGCTGCTGGCGTGCGGGGAGCTGATATCGGCGGCCGTCTTCGCCGCCGCTCTTTGCGCTCGCGGGCTCGACGCGGTCGCGCTGGCGGGCGCGCAGGCGGGGATCGTGACGGACGCGGCGTTCGGCAACGCCACCGTGCTGCGCATCGAGCCGGCGGCGGTTCTGGCGGTGCTCGATGCGGGTGGCGTGCCCGTCGTAGCGGGCTTTCAAGGGGCGACCGAAGACGGCGTCGTCACGACGCTCGGCCGCGGCGGAACCGATCTCACGGCGATAGCGCTCGGCCACGCACTGGGAGCGGAACGCATCGATATCTACACCGACGTGAGCGGGGCGATGACGGGCGATCCGCGGCGCATCGAGGGCGCGCACACGATCGAACGAGCGCATCTCGACGAGATGACCGAGCTCGCCGAACACGGCGCCAAGATCATGCATTACAAGGCGGCGGAGTTTGCGCGGCGCACGCAGACGCCGTATGCGATCAAAGGCTTGCGGAGCGGCGTCGGGACGACGGTCGACGACACGGTCCAACAGGAGCGGCCCGTGACGGGGGTCACGGCCTCGGGGCGCGTCACGTGGATTCGCGTGATTCGGGGCGATATCGAAGATCCGAAGCGCCGCATGGAGACCGAGTTGCAGATGTTCGCGCGCATCGCCGAAGGCGGCATCTCGATCGACCAGGTGACGATCAACCAGGCGGGCGTGGCGTTCGTGGTCGAAGGGGACCGCGGCGCCGAGATCCGGCAGTTGCTGGGCGATTTGAACGTTGCCGTGCGCGTGCGTGAGGGCTGCTCCAAACTCTCGGTCGTGGGCTCCGGAATGCGGTATCTTCCGGGCGTCGTGCACGCGATCGTGGCGGCGCTCTCCGAAGCGAACGTCGAGATCATCCACTGCACCGACAGCAACATCACGGTCTCGGTGCTTGTGCCGGTCGCCGATGCGCGGCGCGCCGAGCAAGTCGTGCACGACCGGTTCCACCTCGACCGCATCGAACGGGAGGTGCCCTCGTGAAACTCGGTACGATCCTCACGGCGATGGTGACGCCGTTCGACGCGCGCGGCGAACTGGACGCACGCGAAGGCGCGCGGCTGGCCGCGTGGCTCGTCGACCGCGGGAACGACGGTCTGGTCGTTGCGGGGTCGACCGGCGAGGGGATGACGCTCTCGAACGGCGAGCGCGCCTGCCTCTGCGCCGCGGTAAAGGAGGCGGTCGGAGACCGCGCTGCGGTGATCCTCAACGCCGGAACCAACGATACGAGAGCCTCGGTTGCAGCGGCACGAGAAGCGCGGGCGGCGGGCGCCGATGCGATTTTGGCGGTCGTTCCCTACTACAACAAACCGGCGCAGAGCGGCATGCTCGCGCATTTCGGCGCGATCGCCGACGCGACGGATCTGCCCGTCGTCGTCTACAACATCCCCGGGCGGACGTGCGCGAACGTGCTCCCCGAGACGCTGATGGAACTTTCGCGCCGCCACCCCAACATCGCCGGCGTCAAAGAGTCGAGCGGCGATCTCAAGCAGATCGCGATGCTGCTGCGGGAGCGGCCCGAAGGGTGGCGCGTATGGTGCGGCGACGACCATCTCTTCCTGCCGTGCCTGGCGATGGGGGCCGACGGCGTCGTCGGCGTCGCGTCGCATCTCTGCTCGGAAGAGTACCGGCGTATGTACGACGCCTACCGAGCTGGGGGCGTGGAGGAGGCCGCTCGCATCCACCTCTCGCTCGTGCCGCTCTTCGATGCGCTGTTTGCCGCGACCAATCCGATCCCGGTGAAATGGGCGATGAACCGCGTCGGGTTCGCAGCGGGCGCATGCCGGTTGCCGCTCGACGCGATGCCGCAAGCGCTCGCGGACCGGCTGGGCCCGTTGATCGAGCCCTACCGTTGAAAGGTGGGGCAGCGTGGTGATCTTGGGCTGCCGGCTCGATCTGCTCGATGCCGGCGCGGCTGCGGATGCGATCCTGCGATACGCGCGAGAGGGGCGCGGCGAACAGATCGTAACGCTCGGGACCGAGATGATCGTGCACGCGCAGAAGGACGAGCGTTTCCGCAGCATCGTCAACGGCTGCGCGCTCTCGCTCTGCGATACGATCGGCCTGCTCGCGGCGGCGCGAGCGCGCGGAGCGGCGTTGCAGGAGCGCGTTACGGGGATCGACCTGATCGAACGCGTCTGCGCGCGAGCGGCAACGGGCGGTCTGCGCATCTTCTTCCTGGGCGGGGCACCGGGCGTGGCCGAGAGCGCGGCTAGCGCGCTGCAGGGGCGCTACCCTCAGATGACGATCGCCGGCACGCACGACGGATTCTTCGATCCGCCGCAATCGCCGGCGATCTGCGAGCGGATCCGCCGCAGCGGCGCGCAGCTGCTGCTGGCCGGGCTCGGTTCGCCGCGCCAGGAGTTCTGGCTCGCCGAATACCTCGGACGAACCGGCTGCGGCGCGGGGATCGGCGTCGGCGGCTCGTTCGACGTTCTGAGCGGCGGCGTGCGGCGCGCGCCCGCGGCGTGGCGGAGCCTGGGTCTGGAATGGCTGTACCGTCTGCTGAAGGAACCCAGGCGGTGGCGGCGCCAATTGGCGCTTCCATATTTCGTGCTTCTGATCGTGGGCGATGGCCTGCGAGCACGCTTTTCGAAGGGAAAGACGTGATCTCGTGAGAGCGATGATACTGGCGGGTGGGCTCAGCACGCGCCTCTACCCGTTGACGAGACAAGTCCCGAAGCCCCTCGTGCCGGTCGCCGGCGAACCCAATGCCGTGCACCTGATGAGGTATCTGGCCGCCTCCGGCTTCGACGAGATCGCGATCAACGTGCACTATCTGGCCGACGCGATTCGGAACGCGCTCGGCGACGGTTCGCGATTCGGCGTGCGCCTGGAGTACCTGCACGAACCGGTGCTGCTCGGAAGTGCCGGCGCGGTGAAGCAGATGGAGGCGTTCTTTTCCAGCGGCACGTTCGTCGTCGTCGGCTGCGACGATCTTACCGATCTCCCGCTGGAAAAATTGCTCGCCGCGCACCGAGAGCGGCGCGCGCTCGCGACCATCGGTCTGGTGGAGCGAGACGAGGTCGAGCATTACGGCGTCGTCGTCACCGACGGTGCGGGGCGGATCACCGGGTTTCAAGAGAAGCCGCCGAAGGGCACCGAGCGCAGCAAGCTCGTCAATACCGGTATCTACGCCTTCGAACCGGAGATCTTCGAACACATTCCGGCGGGCGAGTTCTACGATTTCGGTAAGGACGTCTTTCCGGCACTGCAGGGCACGGGCGCGGCGTTTTACGGTTTCGACGCGCGCGGCGCGTATTGGTGCGATATCGGGACGCCGCCCGAGTACCGGCGCGCGACCAGCGACGTGCTCTCCGCGGCTTTCCGCATCCCGGATACGCGCGCCCGCGGTGCCGATCCGAGCGCGCGCATCGCGCCGGACGCGATCGTCGAAGGCGACGTCTGGATCGGGCGCAACGCGCGTATCGAGACGGGCGCGCGCGTCGTCGGGCCATCGGTGATCGGCGACGGCGTGCGCGTTGGTCCCGGGGCGACGATCGAGCGATCGATCGTGTGGGAGAATGCGTCGGTCGGCGCGGGTGCCGCGCTACGCGACGCGATCGTCGGCATCGGCTATAAGGTGGCGGACGGGGCGACGCTCGACGGAGCGATCGTCGCGGGAGAGCCGGAGCCGGTCTAGGAGCCTCCAGCGGTTGCTTGCTGGTGCGCCGTTCGTCGTGAACGGTGCGCGTGCTGTACGAGATTCTCGCGACGCTGTTTCCGCCGCAATGCGCGGTCTGCAACGCCGTCGGCAGCGGGTTGTGCGATCGCTGTGCGCCGGAGGGCGCCGCGCGCGTGACCGCGCGTCTTCGAACGCTGCGCCTCGCGGCGCTGGGCCGCTACGAAGCGTCGTTGCGGCAGGCCGTGCTGGCGCTGAAAGCGGGGCGGCGCGACGTGGCGGCCGAACTCGGCCGGCGCCTGGCTGCGTGCGTCGAGCCGGCCTCCGTGCTCGTGCCGGTGCCGACGACGCGCGCGCGGCGCCTGCAGCGCGGCTTCGACGGGGCTGCGCTCTTAGCGCAGATCGCGGCGGACCGCGCGAACGCGTGCGTCCTTCCCTCGCTCGAGCAGATCGCGGGAGACGCTCAGCGCGGTCGCGACCGCTCCGCGCGGCTGGCGGCCTGCGGGCGATTTGCTTGGCGCGGCGAATCATTGAGCGGCCGGCGCGTGGTCTTGCTCGACGACGTTGCGACGACCGGAGCCACGCTCGAAGATTGCGCGGCGACCCTCCGCGCGGCGGGCGGCATCGTCGATGAGGCGGTCGTCGTCGCCTGGGCCTGAGAAAGGACGATACCCCCTGGACGCGCTCGATCGCATCTACCTATCGCGCGCATGCGAACTCGCCGCGCGCGCGATAGGTAATACCACACCGAATCCGACGGTGGGTGCCGTCGTCGTGGCCAACGGGCAGACGCTGGGCGAAGGCTACCACCATCGCGCCGGCGAGGAGCACGCGGAGGTGCACGCCCTGCGCGCGGCCGGCGACCGTGCGCACGGAGCGACGCTGTACGTTTCGCTCGAACCGTGCGATCGCACCGGACGCACGCCCCCCTGCACGAGTGCCGTCGTGGCTGCCGGCATCGCGCGTGTCGTCATCGGAGCCGCCGATCCGCATCCGGCGACCGACGGGCGCGGCGCCGCGCGTCTGCGCGAAGCGGGGATCGAGGTGGAGATCGCCGACGATCCCCGCGCGCGCGCGCTGATCGAGCGCTTCGCCGTTGCGGTTCGCGGCGAGCGGCCGTTCGTGACGCTGAAATTGGCGGCGTCGCTCGACGGTTACATGGCCTCTGCAGCGGGCCGGCAGGAGTGGTTGACGGGCGAGGCGGCACGTGCGTTCGTGCGCGAGCTGCGTATCGAACACGACGCCGTTATGGTCGGTGCGGGAACCGTGCGCGTGGACGATCCGCAGCTCACGGTTCGCCCGGCGCACCACCGCCTGCACGACTACCTGCGCGTCGTAGCGTGCGAGAGCGGCGGCATCGATCCGGCCAGCCGCGTGCTGGAGGAGCGTTCGGGCTACGCGCGCACCGTCGTGCTCGCCCCGGGAGGCGCGCGCGACGGTTTCGATGCGCTGGGCGGCGCGGCCGAGACGATCTTCGTGGGTGACGCGCGCGCGCGGCAGCTCGATCTCGAGGCAGCGCTGCGCGCTCTGCATGCCCGCGGCGTGCAGAGCCTCCTCTGCGAGGGTGGGCCGACGCTCGCGGGCCGTTTGATCGCGAGCGGGCTCGTCGACCGCTTCCATTGGCTGATCGCGCCACGGCTGCTGCGCGGCGAGGGCGCCGTCCCCGCGCTGGGCGGCGCGGATCTCCCGGCCATCCGACCGGGCCTGCGCTTCGAGCGCGTCGAACTGCTGGGGCCTGACATACTTCTCACGGGATCGCTGCAACCTGATGTTTAGCGGGCTCATCGCCTATACCGGAACCGTCATGCGGGTAACGCCGCTCACCGGCGGAGGCGCGTCGCTGCGCCTGCGCTGCCCGAACGCTTCGGACGAAGACGTCGAGCCGAAAGACTCTATCGCGATCAACGGGGTCTGCCTGACGGCGGCGCGCGTCGACCACAACGTCGTCGACTTCGACGTGGTCCCGGAGACGCTCGCACGTTCGACGCTCGGCGGGCTGCGCGAGGGCGAGCAGGTCAACCTCGAGTACGCGCTGCGCCTGGGGGACCGCGTCGGCGGACACTTGGTCTACGGCCACGTCGACGCTGCGGCCACGCTGCTCTCGCGCGTGCCAGAAGGGCAGGGCGAGCGCCTGCGCATCGCGCTGCCGCCGGGGTTGGAGCCATACCTCTGCGAGAAGGCATACGTCGGCGTCGACGGCGTGAGCGTCACCGTTGCGCGAACGGGCGCGGAGTACTTCGAGGTCGCGCTCGTTCCGGAGACGCTGCAGCGCACGACGCTTGGCCGCCGCAGCGTGGGCGAGCGCGTAAACGTGGAGATCGACCCGGTCGCACGCTACGCGGTCGCTGCGACGCGTACGTTCGAGGCGCGTGCGTGAAGTATCGCGACGCGGCGCCGCCCGGGGCGCGCATCTTCGAGACGCGCCAGCGGGTGCAGTGGGCCGACATCGATATCGCCGGCATCATGTACTTTGCGGCGTACCAGCGCTTCGTCGAGCGGGCCGAGATGGATATGTTCAACGAGATCGGCTTCCCGTACGTCGAGATCTTCGACCGCTACGACATGTGGCTTCCGCGCGTGCACGTCGAAGCGAGCTACCACAAGCCGGCGCGCATGGACGATTGGCTGCTGATGCGCACTCACGTCGAGCGAGTCGGTTCGTCGTCCGTGCGCTGGACCACCGCGCTCTCGAACGAGAGCACCGGTGAGGTTGGCGCCTCGATGACGCTGACGGTAGCGTGCATGGACCGCAAGACGCATCGCAGCCGCCCGCTGCCGCCGGATCTGCGCGCCGCTCTGGCGGCCTGCGCCCGGGGAACGCCGTGACGATGCGCGCCGCCGTGCTGGTCGCTCCCAAGCGCTTGGAGCTGCACGAGATCGAGATCCCGGCGCCGGGTCCCGGTGCGATCGTCGTGCGCGTCCGAGCGGCGCTCACCGACGGAACCGATTTGAAGGCGTATCGCCGCGGCCATCCGCAGATGCCGATGCCGACGCGTTTCGGGCACGAGTTCTCCGGCGACGTCGTCGCCGTCGGCCCGGCTCGCGCTGCGGAAACCGCTCCGGGCTTCGCGATCGGCGATGCCGTGGCTTGCGTTCATTCGGCACCCTGCGGGCGCTGCTACTGGTGCGAGCGGGCGGAAGAAGAACTCTGCGAATCGGTCATGCGTACGAAGATCTTAGGCGCGTACGCCGAGTACGTCGAGATCCCCGAGCATATCGTTGCCCGCAACTGCTATCGCAAGCCGCCGGAGATCTCATACGCCGCGGCGGCGTTTCTCGAACCGCTCGCCTGCGTCGTGCACTCGCTCGATATCCTGTACGCAGGCGCTCGCACGGCGCTTTCCGGCTCGCAGACCGTCGCCGTTTTGGGCGACGGCGGATTCGGGTTGCTGCACGCGCTTCTGCTCGAAGCCCAGGGCGCGGTTGCGCTGCTGATCGGGCGCCGGCCGGAACGTTTGGCGCTGGCGCGCGAACTTGGCTTGCGCCACGTGTTCGATGGGCGCGCAAGCGATTTTCGCGAGGCCGTGCCGGCCCAAACGGGCGGACGGGGGGCCGATGCCGCGATCGAATGTACCGGGAAGGCCGAGGCTTGGGAGGCGGCGCCGTCGCTGGTTCGACGCGGCGGCACGGTTTCGTTCTTCGGCGGTCTGCCGGACGGCGAGGGTGTCTGCTTCTCGGCGGCGCGCCTGCACTACGACGAGGTCCGCCTGCTCGCCCCCTTTCATTTCACGACCGGTGCGGTGCGCCGCGCGTTCGATTTGCTCGCGTCGGGAACGCTCGGCGTGGAGCGCTTGATCTCGCGCCGGTTTCCGCTCGAACGGATTGCCGATGCCTTCGCCTGCCTGGATGGCGGCGAAGGCATCAAGTTTGCGATCGAGCCATGAGCGTCATGCGAGCTGCGGTGTTGTACGATGTCGACGACATACGCATCGAGGAGCGGCCGATACCGCAGCCCGGCCCCGGCGAATTGCTGGTGCGGACAGGCGCGAGCGGCATCTGCAGCGGGGATGTGATGGCGTGGTACGTACGGCGCAAAGCGCCGCTGGTACTCGGGCACGAACCCGCGGGCGTCGTCGTGGCGACCGGGCCCGTGCAGGAGGGCATGGCGCAGCCGCCGTTCGCGGTTGGGGACCGGGTCTTCGTTCACCATCACGCGCCCTGCTTTGCCTGCCGCTACTGCGAGCGCGGCGATTACGTGCAGTGTGCGGTTTGGCGCGCGAGCAAGATCGATCCCGGCGGGCTTGCCGAATACTTTCGCGTTCCCCGCGAGAACGTTGCCGATACGCTGGCCTTGCCCGACGGGGTTTCGTTCGTCGACGGTTCGCTGGTGGAGCCGCTGGCGTGCGTCTGTAAGTCGTTGCGCCGCAGCCGCCTGCGCCCGGGCGACTCCCTCTACGTCATCGGCCTGGGCGTGATGGGGCTCATGCACGCTCTCGCGGGCGCCGCTCGCGGGGCGCGCGTCATTGCGAGCGACTTCATGGAGACGCGTCGCGAAGCGGCCGCGCGCTACGGTGTGCATGCCGTTCACCCCGACCGCGCCGAGCGCGAGCTGCGCGCGTTCACCGACGGCCGGGGCGCCGATGCCGCGATCTGCGGTCCGGGCACGCCGCAGGCCCTGCGCGACGCGCTCGCCGCCGTCTCTGCGGGCGGCACGATAGTGATGTTCACGCCGCTCGAGCCGGGCGTCGCGTTCCAATTCGATGCCGACGATCTCTACTTCCGCGACGTGACGCTGACGGCGAGCTACTCGTGCGGTCCGGACGATACGCGCGAGGCGCTCGCGCTCGTAGCGGCCGGGGTCGTGACGGCCGAGCGCCTTGGAGCCTCGATCTTTCCGCTCGAGCAGGCGCCGGCCGCCTACGCGGCGCTGGCCGGCGCGCGCATCGTGAAGCCCATCATCGACTTCGGCGAGCCCGGCCCTGCCCTGATCCACCATCAAGCATCAAGAATTTGAGCGGGCATGAAAAACCCCGTTGGTGCTGAAGTTTTTGGAGTAGTCAACGCTCTCAAAAACTTCAGCACCAACGGGGTGAATCAAGTATGGCACAGGGCGTGCTCCCGCTCAAGTACGAGGAAGAGAAAAGTCGAGGCGGGATGACCGCGCTGGCCGGGCTGCCGACCTACCTGGAGTTGGCCGCCGTCTGCGGCCTGGGTGAGTCGATCGAAAGGCACGTCGGCGTTCGTCGGGGTGCCCAAGGGTGGAGCGATAGGCAGGTGCTGATGTCGCTGATCTTGCTCAATCTGGCCGGTGGCGATTGCGTCGACGATCTCTCGATCTTGCAGGGCGATCCTGGTTTCTCCGAGGTGCTGCGCCGCGTGGAAACCCACGGCATGCCGCGCCGTGAACGGCGTGCCTTCTTGCGCCGGCTGCGCAAGGAGCGCACGAGCGCGACGCCGTCGCCTTCGTCGGTCTTCCGATACCTCTCGGCATTTCATGCCGCACACGAAGAACAAGAACGGGAACCGCACAAAGCGTTCGTTGGCGATGCTGCCCGACGGCGTGGAAAAAGTCTTCCTGCGTTCGGACTCCGCCGGATACCAGGTCGACCTGCTCAAGTATTGTGCTGAAGGGCACGACGAGGGTTTCGGGGTGATTGACTTCGCCGTAGCGGCCGATGTGAATGCAGAGTTTCGCAAAGCCGCTCTCGCGGCGGACGTGGAATGGAAGCCCCTGCGGCCCCGGCACGATGCGGGCGCCACGCAAGAGCATCAGGACGAGCGCGAACAAGAGTATGCCGAGGTCGCCTTCGTGCCGTCTTGGATCGCTAACGGCCGCAAAGGCGCTCCGGAGTACCGCTTCCTTGCCATACGCGAGCCGTTACGGCAGTTGGACCTTCCGCACATCGCGGAGCCGACATTTCCTTTCCCCACGCAAGAGTTCCAAGGCGCGGGGCGCTACAAGCTCTTCGGCATGGTTACCAATCGCTTCGAGATGCCGGGCGACGAAGTGATTTGGTGGCATCGCAAGCGCTGCGGCAACAGCGAGAAGGCTCACGCCGTGATGAAAGACGATCTGGCGCACTGGGCAGCTGCCTTCAGCCGATTTCGGCGTCAACGCCGCGTGGTGGACGCTCATGATCGTAGCGATGAATCTCAACGTCATGATGAAGCGCTTGGTGCTGGGTGAATCGTGGGCAGCACGCCGTATGAAAGCGATGCGAGTGATGCATCACGCGCGATCGCTCATCGTGCGACTTGGAGCAGGCATCCATCGAACCAACTGCTCCTTCGCGTTCGCCAAGGCATCCTGGCTCTAGCAGCCGTGCCCTCAGGCTGAGCCCAACCGCAGGGAAATGGTTGAGTGGGTCGCGGCACCGCAAGGTGTACGCGGGCGCGAGCTTACCTTTGCCGACACGTGGCGACCCGCGCGGGAACTTTTTTGCAACGACAGGCGCCCCGGGCAGGTCAAGCAGGGCCCAGGCGCGCCGCAAAGCGAGTAAAATCAGCCCCGCCGCGCCGCCGCCCACGTCCGGCGGTGGATTATGGGCATCATACCCGCTTGACTCCGAGTTCAGGGCCGATCCGAGTCAGTGCGGAGTCCCATTTCCGTGGACGACGGTCTGCTTCGTCCAATTTCCGGAAAGCGCGCCGTTCGGGTTGGCATTCGGATCGTTCGTCTGATACCACTGACCTCGGCCGTTCGACCAGGTTTGGCTATACGAATTCGAGACTTTGACGGTTCCGCCCGAGCCCGTGACGGTCTGTTGGTCGAGAGCGTAATCGGTCCAATCTGATGCGGCCGTGGAGCGCGCGTTCATCGCGTCATTCGTACGGCTCATCGAGGCGTTGGTCGCCGCTTGCATTTGAGCCATGAACTGCTCGTGTTCGTGTTGCTGCACCGCCATCGATTGCTCGAAGCTCGAGCGTATCAGTTCGTTCGAGCGCTGCATTTCGCGCCGTC
Organism: bacterium; assembly: GCA_021806945.1. Taxonomy (GTDB): domain Bacteria; phylum Vulcanimicrobiota; class Vulcanimicrobiia; order Vulcanimicrobiales; family Vulcanimicrobiaceae; genus JAJYFL01. The sequence continues at coordinate 14,523 of JAKAPQ010000032.1, forward strand.
CCTGTCGCCGGAAGGCTGCAAACCTCGCGTCCCTCCACTGCGCGAGCCGCTGCTGATAGGCCGGGAGCGGATGACCAAGACCGAGCTTGTCCTCGTCGATCTCTCGCAGGAGCGCATCGAGGCGTCCCTTTGGCGCGCGCGCCAGCTGAATGAACGCTTGACACTGGGTAAATCCCTGGATGGGCCCGATAGTCAGCCTCGAGCAAACGACCGTCGTTTGAAGGCGCCCCTCGATCCGAAACGTTCCGTTGCTCGATAGGATCCGTTCCGCCGCTACTCCACCCGTGATCTCTGGATGCAGCGGAGAATTTCGCCGTTCTGCAAGCGCCGCGTCGATGCGTTGCCGCGTGGCAGGAGCGACGCTCATCGGTCCGAGCACTTTCGCTCCAATGATGTGCGCGTAATAAATTGCGAATTCGGATGCGCTTAGTTCTTCTCTCAGCGGAGGGCACTGACTTGCCGGCAGCGGGGCATTTGTTGTCCAGAACGTCCAGTCGAAGCGGGGGGCCGAGCGCATCTCAGAGAGCCCGTCGGCCGAATAAGCCCGATAGACGATCGAAGGCGATGGGTTGCAGGGCGCATTGTCGAGCATGGTACCTTGAAATTTCCAACCGGCCGGAATGCGCATGGTAACGGCGGGCATCTGGAACATGGGGTCGTCGATCGTCACGGTCTTGAATGCGGCCGCAGAAGCCGGACGGGATGCGCCGCAGCCGCCTGCGCCGAGAGCAAGAGCGAAGGCAGCGAAGCGCAAGGATCTCAAGGTCACCATGTCCCTCGTTTTCTTAAGAGCGAGAATGACCGTCGCGTTGCGACGTACTCGGATGCTATCGCGCCAAAGCGCGAGACGAACTGCGGAGTTCCGTTCGTCCTCGGCGATCCGCCGACCTGGGTTGACCCCAGTTGTTAGCGGGCTTCGAAAATTGACCCACCCCAGGCTTTGAAAATTGACCCACCTGACCCGATCGCAAACATTCGTTCGTGATGCTGAGCAAGAAGAATCAGGTGGAAATCCATGTCCTACACCGCCAGGGCAAGAGCATCCGGGAGATCGCGCGGGAGACCGGCGCCTCACGGAATACCATCCGCGCCGTGCTGCGCGGAGAGGCCCACGAACGGTACGGCCCGCGTCGGCCGATGCCGAGTATCCTCGACACGCACAAAGACCATCTGCGATTTCGCCTCAAACAGGCCGGCGAGATTCATCTTGACGCGACGGTTCTCCATCGGGAAATCGCGCAACGGGGGTATTGCGGCAGTATTGATGCTGGCTCGGTTCGGTGGACACGTCCGGCTTAGCCGAGAAAGGTCCACCCAATGGGCAAAAAGCATCCCCGCACCTTCCCACCGGAGTTTCGACAGACGATCCTCGAGCTGGTCCAGAACGGTCGAGGGATCGACGATCTCGCGCGCGAGTTTGAAGTCTCCGCGCAGACGATTCGGAACTGGGTCAAGCAATACGAGCTTGACGCCGTAAAGCGTCGCGACGGCTTGACGAGCGACGAGCGCGCTGAGCTCTCGAAGCTGCGCCGCGAGAATAAACGGCTGACTGTCGAAAACGAGATACTGTCAAAAGCCGCGGCCTGGTTCGCCCGGGAAACCAACTCGATCCCCGACAAGCGTTCGAGTTCGTGAAGTCGTACCAGGCCAAATACCGCGCCTTCACGATGTGCCGCGTGCTCGGCGTTTCCACGAGCGGGTACTACGCATGGCTGCAACGTCCGCCGTCGGTGCGGCAGCTTGCCGACATCACACTCGGCGACGTGGTCGAGGCGTTCTATCGCAAATCGCACAACAACTATGGTCGTCCGCGCATTCAGGCCGATCTGCATGAAGCGGCGATCTTCCCGAGCGATGGTCGCGTTGCGCGGTTGATGCGCGAGCGCGGCCTTGTCGGTGCTACGCGGCGCAAATACGTCGTTACGACCATTCGTGACGAGGACGCCAAGCCGTCATCGGATCTCGTCGAGCGGGCCTTCACCGCCGACGCTCCCGATCAGCTGTGGGTTGCTGACATCACGTATATCCCCACGCTGGCTGGCTTTCTCTTTCTCGCCATCGTGCTCGACGTGTTCAGCCGACGCGTCGTCGGCTGGGCGATGGCTCCGCACATGAAGGCGGAACTCGTCGTTGATGCGCTTGACATGGCGATAGCACAACGCCGACCAACGAACGTCGTGCGTCATTTTGATCATGGAAGCCAATACACGTCGATTGCGTTTAGCAAACGTTGCGGCGAGTCCGGGAAGAGAAAAGTCGAGGCGGGATGACCGCGCTGGCCGGGCTGCCGACCTACCTGGAGTTGGCCGCCGTCTGCGGCCTGGGTGAGTCGATCGAAAGGCACGTCGGCGTTCGTCGGGGTGCCCAAGGGTGGAGCGATAGGCAGGTGCTGATGTCGCTGATCTTGCTCAATCTGGCCGGTGGCGATTGCGTCGACGATCTCTCGATCTTGCAGGGCGATCCTGGTTTCTCCGAGGTGCTGCGCCGCGTGGAAACCCACGGCATGCCGCGCCGTGAACGGCGTGCCTTCTTGCGCCGGCTGCGCAAGGAGCGCACGAGCGCGACGCCGTCGCCTTCGTCGGTCTTCCGATACCTCTCGGCATTTCATGCCGCACACGAAGAACAAGAACGGGAACCGCACAAAGCGTTCGTTGGCGATGCTGCCCGACGGCGTGGAAAAAGTCTTCCTGCGTTCGGACTCCGCCGGATACCAGGTCGACCTGCTCAAGTATTGTGCTGAAGGGCACGACGAGGGTTTCGGGGTGATTGACTTCGCCGTAGCGGCCGATGTGAATGCAGAGTTTCGCAAAGCCGCTCTCGCGGCGGACGTGGAATGGAAGCCCCTGCGGCCCCGGCACGATGCGGGCGCCACGCAAGAGCATCAGGACGAGCGCGAACAAGAGTATGCCGAGGTCGCCTTCGTGCCGTCTTGGATCGCTAACGGCCGCAAAGGCGCTCCGGAGTACCGCTTCCTTGCCATACGCGAGCCGTTACGGCAGTTGGACCTTCCGCACATCGCGGAGCCGACATTTCCTTTCCCCACGCAAGAGTTCCAAGGCGCGGGGCGCTACAAGCTCTTCGGCATGGTTACCAATCGCTTCGAGATGCCGGGCGACGAAGTGATTTGGTGGCATCGCAAGCGCTGCGGCAACAGCGAGAAGGCTCACGCCGTGATGAAAGACGATCTGGCGCACTGGGCAGCTGCCTTCAGCCGATTTCGGCGTCAACGCCGCGTGGTGGACGCTCATGATCGTAGCGATGAATCTCAACGTCATGATGAAGCGCTTGGTGCTGGGTGAATCGTGGGCAGCACGCCGTATGAAAGCGATGCGAGTGATGCATCACGCGCGATCGCTCATCGTGCGACTTGGAGCAGGCATCCATCGAACCAACTGCTCCTTCGCGTTCGCCAAGGCATCCTGGCTCTAGCAGCCGTGCCCTCAGGCTGAGCCCAACCGCAGGGAAATGGTTGAGTGGGTCGCGGCACCGCAAGGTGTACGCGGGCGCGAGCTTACCTTTGCCGACACGTGGCGACCCGCGCGGGAACTTTTTTGCAACGACAGGCGCCCCGGGCAGGTCAAGCAGGGCCCAGGCGCGCCGCAAAGCGAGTAAAATCAGCCCCGCCGCGCCGCCGCCCACGTCCGGCGGTGGATTATGGGCATCATACCCGCTTGACATCTGTTAAGTCGCGGGGGTACGCTGGCCGGGTGAACGCCTTTGCCGACGAGCTCAACGCCGCCCTTGAGAGCACCCGCATGAGCGCGGCGGATCTGGCCGAACGGAGCGGTCTGACCGAGGCCGCGATCTCCTACCTGCGGTCGGGGCAGCGCGAGCCGTCCTACCGCACGCTGCAGAAACTCACCCAGGTGCTGCCGCAGCTGAGCGAGACGCTGGATCGCAATTCGCCCTTCGACGCCGTCGAGGGCGCCATTAAAGATATCCGCGCGGGCAAGATGGCGATCGTGCTCGACGACGAGGACCGCGAGAACGAGGGCGACCTCGTGATGGCGGCGCAGATGGTGACGGCCGAAGCGATCAATTTCATGCGCAAGGAAGCGGGTGGTCTGATCTGCGTTCCGATGACCGGCAAGCGGTTGGACGAACTCCACTTGCCGCAGATGGTCGACGAGAACAGCGCCGTGCACGAGACGGCCTTTACCGTTTCGGTGGAGGCGCGCGGCCGCACGACCACCGGCATCTCGGCACACGATCGCGCCGCGACGATCTCGGCCTTGGTCGATCCGAACACGCGGCC
>JAKAPQ010000185.1 GCA_021806945.1 bacterium
CACGCAGGCGGCGTGCGTGGGAGATTGGGATCGTCGCGTTCTTCGTGGTGATGTGCGGCATGATCGCATGGAGCCAGTGGTACGCCATCCATCATAACGTGCCGTATTACGAACGCAAACTCGAGCGGAGATAGGCTGCGGGTTCGTTTTTTGAAAGAACTTTGAGAGAGCGGACGCAGGAATGCATCGCGTGCGTACCGGACCGCTCGGCGTAGGAGGTCCTCGATGACGCGACGTTTTCTTCCGGCTGCGCTATGCGTGGCTGCTTTCATCGTCTGTGCGCTGCCGGGCGCTCGTGCCGGAGCTGCACCTGCAGCCGCCTCGCCCGCGCCGGCCGCGAAAGCCGCGCCCAAGCCGACACCCTCACCGACCCCCGGTCCGCCCTTCGGAAATATGCAGTGGAGAGCGATCGGGCCGGCGGCGAGCGGCGGCCGCGTAGCTGCGGTGGCCGGGTCGGCGACCGATCCCAACCTGTACTATCTCGGTGCGGCGGGCGGCGGCGTCTGGAAGACGGTGAACGGCGGGCAGACCTGGACCCCCGTATTCGCGAAGGAGCCGGTCGCTGCGATCGGGGCGGTCACGATCGACCCGACCAACAACAAGGTCGTTTGGGTCGGCACCGGTGAGTCCAACCCGCGCAACGACGTCAGCTACGGCGACGGCGTCTATAAGTCGACCGACGGCGGCAAGACCTGGACCAACGTCGGCCTCAAGGCCACGCGCTACATCTCGCGCATCCTGGTCGACCCGAAGGATCCGAATCACGTCATCGTCGGCGCCCTCGGCGATATCTTCAAAAATTCGACGCACCGCGGCGTCTACGTCACCTTCGACGGCGGCAAGACCTGGAGCAAGACGCTCTACGTCGGCCCCGAGAGCGGCGCCTCCGACCTTGCGATGAACCTCCAGGATCCGAACGTCATCTACGCCGGCATCTGGCAGTTCCGTCGCAAGCCGTGGACCTTCCACAGCGGCGGTCCGGACGATGGCCTCTACCGCTCGACCGACGGCGGCAAGACCTGGACGAAACTCGTGGGCCACGGACTGCCGAGCGGGTACACCGGGCGTATCGGTTTGGCCGTCGCCCCGAGCAACGGCAACTTCGTCTACGCGCTCATCGAGTCGACGCAGGGGCTTCTCTGGCGCAGCGAAGACGGCGGCAAGACGTGGAAGATGACCACGAAGAACACGCTGGTCGATCAGCGCCCGTTCTACTTCACGCACGTCGCCGTCGATCCGAAGAACCCGAAGAAAGTCTACGCGGTATCGGAGATGACGTCGGTCAGCACGGACGGCGGCAAGAAGTTCAAGATCATCGCAAACCAAGTCCACGTGGACTTTCATGCGATATGGATCGCGCCGAACGATCCCAACCGCATCTTGCTCGGTGAAGACGGTGGCTTCGCGCTGACCGTGGACGGCGGCAAGAACTGGTTCTTCTCGCTCAACGTTCCGATCGGCGAGGTCTATCACATCGGGCTCTCCGGAGGGAACCCATATTCGGTCTGCGGTGGATTCCAAGATAACAACGCGTGGTGCGGCCCGGTCGACTCGCTCGATCCCTCCGGCATCCTGAACAAATACTGGATAGTCTCTGCGGGCGGCGACGGCGAATGGGCCGTTCCCGATCCGTCGGATCCGAATTACATTTGGAGCGATTCGGAGAACGGTGCGCTGTTCGTTTACAACAAGCGAACCCAAGATTCGTGGTATGCGCAGCCGTACTTGCAGACTTCGCTCGAGAGCTTCGATCTTGCGAAAAGCAAGTACCGCTTCAACTGGGATTCTCCGATCGCGTTCGCGCCGTGGAACCCCCATATCGGCTGGCTTGGCGGCAACGTCGTCTTCCAAACCACCGACCGCGGCCTGCACTGGAAGATCGTCAGCCCCGATCTCACGCTGAACCTCAAGTCGCACCAGCAGCCTTCGGGCGGCCCCATCACCGACGACGTCTCCGGGGCCGAGTATAGCGATACGATCCTCGATATCGAGGGCTCGACGCTTCACCGGGGTGAGATTTGGGTCGGCACGGACGACGGGCTCGTGCAACTCACGCTCGACGGCGGCAAGCACTGGAAGAACGTTACGCCGCCCGGCGTGCCACCCTACGGCCGCGTCGAGACGGTAGCTCCATCGACGCTGCGCGACGGCACGGCCTACGTCAGCATCGACCGCCATCGCTCCGGCGATTACAAACCATACGTCTTTGTAACGCACGATTTCGGCGCGCACTGGACGAAGATCACGAACGGGCTTCCGCTCGACCAGTACGTACGGACCGTGCGCCCCGACATTCGCGATACGAATATCGTCTATGCCGGCACGGAAGAGGGGATGTGGATCTCGTTCGACGGCGGCGGCAGATGGCAGAACTTCAAGAACAATCTTCCGACCGTCCCGGTTCGCGATATCCGCATGCAGCCGCAGTTCGACGACCTCCTCATCGCGACGCACGGCCGCTCGATCTACGTCATGGACGACGTTACGCCGATTCAGGATCTGCAGAGCGCCATCGCCTCCGGCGCGATGCTCTTCCCCGTGCGCACCGCCTACGAATACACTCTGCACGAGAACGACGAAGGCACCTACACGAACTATTCGGCTCCCAATCCACCCTACGGCACGCTCGTGCGCTTCTACCAAAAGACGCCGAGTAAGACCGGACCGGCGGTCGCGATCCTCGATCGCTCCGGGCGCGTCATTCGCACCGTCTCGGGAACGCACAAGGTACACGGGAAGAGCGTCCCGTGGGTTACGAACAAGCCCGGCATCAACCAATACGTCTGGGATTTCAACGTAAACGGGCCGGTAAAATGGTATGGTGCGGCACGTAAACGCTACCAAGGGCCGCCGGAGGGACCCGGCGTTCCGCCGGGCCGCTACGGCGTGCGCGTGACCTTTGCGGGCCGCACGCAGACGCAGTGGTTCGACGTCAAGGCCGATCCGCGCACGAAGTTCACGCAGCGGGAGTTCGTGCAGAGTTTCACGCTTTCGCAGAAGTACTACCACGAGTTCTCGGTGGTCGACACGATGCTCAACGCGCTCGACCGCGTTGAGAAGGGGCTCGGACCGGCGCGGGAGCAAGCCGTCAAGAAGCACGACGTAGCGCTGCAGACGCAGATCGATGCGGCCCTCACGGCGCGCACCGCGCTCTTCAACGTGCTTACGGCGAACTTCCAAAACGACGAGGACTCGATCGAGCGGCCTGGGGCGTTGCGCGAGGACATTCAGACGATGATGTACTCGTCGCAAGGTTTGGTCACGGCGCCCGTTCTGCAACTCGGAGGACGCGTGGATCTCGAGTATAAGGCGGCCGTCGCCAGGTACAATCGCTACGTCGGTTCGCTCACTGCCGTGGATGCGGCCTTGAAGCAGGCGGGGTTCAAGGCACTTGGCGGCGTTTCGACCGTCACGGCGGGCATCTAAAGTGCGCCGCGTTGCGGCGCTGTTCGCCGCGCTCGCCGCCGTAGCGTTCGCCCCATCGCCGGCCTGGGCGAGCCAAGCGGCCTTTGGCCACTTGAAGTGGCGTTCGATCGGGCCGGCGGTGGCCGGCGGCCGCGTCGCAGCGGTGGCAGGTACGGCCGCCGATGCGAATCTGTACTACATCGGCACGGCGGGCGGCGGCGTATGGGAAAGCGAGAACGGCGGTGCGACCTGGGCTCCGGTCTTCGCGCACGAACCCGTCGCGGCCATCGGCGCCGTTGCGATCGATCCATCTAACGAAAAGGTCGTGTGGGTCGGCACGGGCGAGGCCAACCCTCGCAACGACGTGAGCTACGGCGACGGGGTCTACAGATCGACCGACGGCGGCAAGACCTGGAAGAACCTCGGGCTGCATGCGACGTGGTCGATCTCGCGGATCCTCATCGACCCGAAGAACGCGAACCACGTCATCGTCGGCGCGTTCGGCGATCCGTTCAAGAACTCGGTGCATCGCGGAGTCTACGTAACCTTCGACGGCGGCAAGACGTGGCGCAAGACGCTCTACGCCGGCCCGGAGAGCGG
>JAKAPQ010000186.1 GCA_021806945.1 bacterium
CTTCGGAGGCGCCGCATGCGATCAACTTGAGTTTGCCTGGGTGCGCGACGATATCGCCCGCGGCGAAGATGCCCTTGACGCTCGTCTGCATCGTGAGCGGATCGACCACGACGCCGGTGCCCTCGGTGGCGATCCCCCACGTGCGCAGCTGATCGACGTCGGAGACGAAACCGAGCGCGGCCAGGACCGCGTCGCACGCAACCGTCGTCTCTTCACCGCTCTTGCGATTGACGTAGGTTACCGCCTCCACCGCGCCGTTTCCGTGCACGGCAAGCAGCTCGTGGTCGGGCTGCCGAACCTCGACGGTCGACTGTTCGACGCGCGCGACGGTGTGCGCGTGGGCGCGAAACTTGGAACGATGGACGATCAGTACGTGTGCCGCGCGCGGTTCGAGAGCCAGGGCGTAATCCAAAGCCGAGTCGCCGCCGCCCACGATGACGACGCGCTTGCCGGAAAACGCATCGAAATTCTTCGCGTAATAGTGGACGCCTCGCCCTTCGAAGGACGCCGCCGTCGGAGCCGGCAACTTGCGCGGGGTAAACGCCCCGATGCCCGAGCAGAGCACGATGCTGCGCGTGAAATGACTGCCCTTGTCGGTTACGATCTCAAACGTGCCATCTTCGCGCACCGCGATGTTTCCAACGCGCTCTTCCAGGCAGACCGCGTGCGGCCATTGCATGGCCTGCTCGACGCAGCCCGTCACCAAATCTCGCGCCAAAATCGCGGGGAAGCCCGGCATATCGTAGATGTACTTCTCGGGATAGAGCGCGAAGAGCTGGCCGCCGAGCTCGGCAAGCGCTTCGATGACCTTGGCCTTGGCGCCGCGCAGACCGGCGTAAAACAGAGCGAACAGCCCGCTCGGGCCGCCGCCTATTACCGTAATGTCGTAGAGTTCCACGAGCGCTATTTCTACGCCGAACTCCCGTCGCCTACCAAGATGCGGCGCGCGGTTTTCCCCGGAGCCGGTCGCGACGTTCGTGCGATGTGGCGGCGGTCGTGTGAACGCCGTGCGAAAAGAGTTGCGCGATCGTCTCCATCATGAGAACAAGGCGTCGGCTATCAGGTGCAACTCTCACAAATCCGAAGCGTTCGTAGTAGAGGATGATCGCCTCGTCGATCGCATCCACCACGACGCACGTTGAAGCGACCGTGCGGGAAGCCTCGTGCGCCTGTTTCAGCGCATCGATCAACAAGAGTTCACCGATGCCCTTGTGCCGCACGTGCATTGCGACCGCAAGACGCCCAAGGAGCGTTGCGCCGACCCGGTGGCTCGGCAATTTACGCGTCGTCCGCAGCACAGCTGGAATATCGAGCCCCTCGATCGTGTAAGTGGAGAGCGTGTAATAGCCGAGAATCGTCGCGGGATCGTCTTCGCCGACCGCGACGAATATGGCCGCAAGACTCTTGCGTTTAGCCTGGTACGCAATCTCGTGCAGATAGCGATCGAGGACCTCGTTGCCTGACGTGAAGGCGAGGCGCTTGTGGTGGGTATCGAGAGGCTCGACATGGTTCATCGGCTTTCTACGTCGGTCTCGTACCGCTTGACCGCCGCGCGCAAGCGGTCGTTCGGAGGCGGCGGGTTCATCAAGAGATCGACAAATAAAGCACTAGCCTCCCCCCGCAACTCGAGCACTTCGTGTTCCTGGAGAACGCGACGGGCGCGTTCCTCGCCGCCGCGGATCAAGAACTCCGTGAGCGTCTGTCCCTCAAGGGCAGCTGCCCGCTCGAAGAGTTTTTTCTGATCGGGCTTGGGTCGGAAGTCGATACGAGTGCTCGTACGCTTACGTGGCCGAGCGAGCGTATTATCGTCTTCCTGAATCTGACGCATGGCCTGGTCCTCCATGGGCTTCATAGAGATATTGTACACAAATCATCCGTACATAGCCTTAAGGCCGTACGGAAAATCTCCGTACGGCCTTAAGGCGGCCTCGCTCTCGGATGAAGGATGCACCTTGCTTGCGAAAACGCAGGCGATGATCGACACGCACGCACACGTCCACGACAAGGCCTTCGACGCAGACCGCGACGCCGTAGTCGAACGGGCGCGGGCCGCGGGGGTCGAGCGGACGATCGTGGTCGGCTGCGACCTCACCGATAGCGATCGCGCCCTCGCGTGCGCGCTGCGCTACGGGCTGCACGCGTCGGTCGGCGTGCATCCACACGAGGCAAAGGACGCGCCGGAGGACCTCGCCTCCGCGTTCGCGCCGTTCTTCGATCATCGCGAAATCGTCGCGATCGGCGAGACCGGCCTCGACTACTACTACGACCATAGCCCCCGCGACGCCCAGCAGCGGGTTCTGCGCGAGCAGATTCGGATCGCGCGCGACCGGAAGCTGCCGGCGATCTTCCACCTCCGCGACGCCTTCGACGACTTCGTCGCGATCTTGCGCGAAGAGTGGCGCGATGGGATGCGCGGCGTGATCCACTGCTTCACAGGGGATTTGCTGCAAGCCGGGACCTACGTCGAGGAGTTTGGCCTGAAGCTCGGCATCGGCGGCGTGCTGACCTTCAAGAGCGCGCAGCCGGTACGGGAGGCGGTGCGGGCGATCGGCATCGGGCATCTCGTGCTCGAAACGGACTGCCCGTATCTCGCGCCGGTCCCGCATCGCGGCCAGCGCAACGAGCCGGCCTTCGTTACCGAGACCGCCGCGGCGCTCGCCGATCTGCTCGCGCTGGACCTCCGCGCAGTCGCCGAACATACCACGCGCACGGCGGTCGCGCTCTTCGGGTTAGGAGACTGTCGGGGTTGAGCCGTTTTCGGATTTGGCGCCGAATTTTGTTCGGAGACGAGGCGCGAAGAAGGAGCGAAGCCGTAGCTTCGTGACTGATGAGCAACGAAGTATTCGGGCAAAAGGCGGCCCAAAGACGGAAACGTGCTTAACCCCGACAGTCTCCTAGGTTAATCGCAGCGGTTTGCCCGCAGCCCAGGCCGCTTCGAAGCGGCGCTCGAGCGCGCGCGCTATCGATGCGCGGTTCGTACGCAGCCCCCAATCGAGCTGATCGCCGCGGAAGTACGACGACGTCGCGTTGGCCGAACCCACCCACGCGCGGTGCCCGTCGACGATGGCCATCTTTTCGGTCGAGCGGCCGACTCGGATGCCGACGCCGGCCCGCGCGAGGAGTTGCAGACCGTGGAACGCTTGCGGCTTCAGATCGCGCGCCGAGACGATCAGGCGGCAGCGCACGCCGCCTGCAGCCAACGCCTTCAGCGCGGCGTACGCCTTTCCGGCCGTGCCGAACGCTTCGCTCTCCACCTCCACGCAGCGCGCACGCGACGCGCCGTGCAAGAGCGCCGCTTCGCCCGCGACGGCATCCGCCTTGCGCGTCCAAAACGAACGCCCGGAGCGCGGTACCGCTCCCGCTATCGCCGACCGCAGCGCGCGCACGTCCTGTAGGGAATCGTCGCGCACGATCGTGTCCCCGGCTTGGGTCCAGTTGCGGTCGTCCAAGTACGCGACGCCGTCGACGATCGCCGCTTTCATGTGAACCGGCGGGCCGTCTGCGTCGGTCGCGTCTACCATCCGGGCGTCGGCACCGGCCTGGGCCAGCACCGCAACGGCCGACCGGTTGGCGTGCTGGATGCCGCCGAGCGGATCCCCGAACGGCCGGTCCTCAACCCGAAGCCGAACGCGAGCGCCGCGGCGGCAGGCAGCGGCCAGCGCATCGAAGACGGGACCGCGGCCGAGCGTATATGCCGTCACGGTTACCTCGCGCGCTCGGCCGACGGCCCGGAGCAGATCCGCGGTCGCAACCAGAGAGATCATAGCGCTCCACTGCGACGGGAGGTTCGGAGCGCAACCTGCGGGGCGACTTTCGGCGCACAGGAACGCCGGGGGACTCTTGGAAAGCGTAGAGCAGAGTATGATGGACAAAGGGACCTACGTCCGCGATATGTTCGCGACGATCGCGCCGCGTTACGACGCGGCCAATCGCGTGTTGACCGCGGGCATGGACGAGCGCTGGCGCAAACGAGCGATCGCCATCTTGGCGCCTCCCGCCG
>JAKAPQ010000187.1 GCA_021806945.1 bacterium
CCCGGCCGCCCCCGGCGGACCTCGTCATTTTGTTGGGTTCGCTTGTCTTCCACGATCATCTCCCTCGTCGGTTTGAGGGGGATTTCGACCGCCTACGCTGTCAACCGTCTATCGGGGGCCGGGCCAGACCGCGCCCGCCGTGTTCTCGGCGCAGCGCGCATCTTCGCCAAGGACTAGCGCTACTGGCCCGCGAGCCCGATACGCGCGTGGCTCGCGAGTCGAGCCCGACACCGTGAGAACGTGCCACATTGCGCGATTTACTGCGCGATTTACTTCAGATCTGTGAGCCTCCGAGCTATGAACATTCCAAGTCCACCAAGCATCACGTTCCATAGAGTTGCAACGACAACAGTAATGATTACGACTACGGTTACGACGGGCCAGAGGGACAGAGAGTTATCCGGCAGCCTTCCTGGGCCGATCTCTGCCGAAATCGCCCATCCCAGTGTTGTCTCAACGACTGCCGGGAAAAGAAGAGCGCCCAGCGTAGTTCTTACGTTTCGTATTATTCTCCAGAGAGCGACACCGAACAATACATACATGATGCATTCAGGAATAAAGAACCACCCGTAGGGAATCCCGCTTAGCTTTGATATACCAGACGCCACCGTATCGAAGACTAATACGATCAGGCAGCAAACGACAATCGGCCGCACCAAGTACATGCCTACATCCACAAAAGCGCTAACACTGGCGCAGGTGTGGGTGGATTATGCATGCGGAATCGTGACATAGACTTCATGCTCACGCAGAAGTGCGACTACTGCCGGCAGCTCTTCTGGAATCGAATGAAAGACAATAGAAAGCCTCGCGTCAACCCGCGGCGGGCAGTCTAGCGTCAACGCATCTCGGCGGCGCCCATCAACAAAGCGTCCGGGCGCAACACGCATAATTTCAAAAAATGATGAGCGCTCTTGGGGTTCACGGCAGAGCACTCGGGAGGTATGGGTTTGATAGAGCGTTATGCGCTCCGCCGATGCAAAAATCGGCCAGTCGAGATCTATGACGCACTCGTGGAAAGAGTCCCACCGTCCGCCTGTCGCGTACGAAGGAAACTGCAATGCCGCCGCCCACTCCTGATATAATGACGAAACGGTCCCGCAGCGTTCCCCGCGCATTATCCGAAGCACGCGCTCAGCCGAGTTGAGAGCCGGATCGTAATAGGGACCGTCGCATCCCTCGGCGGCGTAAACGAATATATTGTCAACGCTTGTGAGGAGAAACTCACTCTCAGTCTGCATTCCGCGCCTCTGGATCAACTTCAAGCCATTGCGGATTCATTTCTAGAAAGTTTTGTCCACGCGATTTCTTGTCGTAGTGGCTATTCGTGTAATACCACCTCCCCGATTTTACATCGCGCACCAGGCGTTCTGTGCCCCGCCCCTCCTGGCCTGGTGGATTCACATCGTACTCTCGATAATCCCCGTTTTCAGGCAACTCCTTTGTTTTGTTACTGTAGACACGTCCGCCCTTTACACCGTGCGGCGGACTTCCATTGTGAGTTATAATGAACCGGGCTACGTTGTAGGCTCTCTCCGGTACGCCGTGCCGGGAATCATCGGCAACCGGTATCGGTGCCAACACCTCCAGTAGCACTTCGATGGCCATCCAGATGCATTCGGGGCAGTAGCCGCTCGGATCCGTATACAAGAACGAGTTGTTTCGATCCCACATGTAGGCCTTTTGCGACATGGGGTCGCCCACGCTGCCGGCGTAGGCGTCCGGGGCGGTCCAGTTCCCGAGAACCGGGTCGTATGCGCGCGCGCCTTGGAAGATGTTGATGCCGTCCGTGACGCCGTCCGGACCGGGCTGCGTGATCGGGTCGCCCGTGCCGGCGCTGCTGCACAGTTGCCGGTTGGGGTTCGGCGGGTACCACGTCCCCGCGCCGGCACTGGTGTGCGATGAGGCGATCGCCCCCGAGAAGTCGCGATCGTTGAACGCGACCTTGACGGTCCCCGACGAGACGACGAAATTCGCCAGCCCGCCGATCTTGATGTCGTCGAGCGCGCCGGCGCTGTTGGTCGTGAACAGCAGACTGCCCCCGTCCCAGTGCAGCGTCTCGTAGGCCATCGTGCCGGTCGCGTTGTTGCCGGTCTCGATCACGTGCCCATTGGGGCCCCAGACATAGCTGAGCCCGATGGACGCGAGGGGCCCCCAGTCCTTCGCGCTGACCGTGCGGTCCGGAGCGCACGCGATGCTTCCGCCGTAGGTCTCCCATCCGGTGTAGGTTTGGCCGAGCAGATGGTTTTCGGCATCGTACTGCTTGGTGAAACTGCCCGAGCCGCTGACGGTGCACTGGGTATCGCCGCAGGTGAAGGTTCCGAAGTAATTTTGACTGGCGGACGTCTGCCGTCCGGCGGCGTCAAACGTGTAGTAGACGTCGTTGCTGCCGTCCGGACTATTCGAGCCGGTATCCGCGGCCGTCCGCGCGTCGAAGAGCTGCCCGCTGTCGGTCCACCCGCACGTATTGCCGCTTGAGTCGAGCGGACCATAGGAGATGGGGACCATGTAGCCGTTGGCATCGGTCTGCTGCATCCCCGCGTAGCCCTGATTTTGCGTGCCCGCACTCGGACATCCGCCGATGAAGTTCGAGAAGGCCTCCTTCGTGAGTTCGCCGCGGTTGGTGTAGGCGATCGTTGCCGCCACGCCGCCGAAGGCGCTATAGCCGGTCGGCTCGCCCTCGTCATCGTAGGTGAACGCGCTGTAGGCTCCCGCAGGAATCGCGTACGTGGTTATCCGGCCGTACGCGTCATAGGTGATGCGGTACGGGGGGGGGCGCCGCTCTTGTTTTTCCGCACTTGCGACAAGGTATCACGGACCATCGCAATAGGGTAGATCGACTTGACCCCTGCTCCCCTTAGGTCGAGGCTCTGACGTATCGCTCTGATTGCCTTGATTCTTTCATGGGTCGACATGTAACAAAGTCCCAAACGATAATAGATATCGCTCACAAGGGCTCGCGTCCAGGCTCGCCCCTCGCTGCACGGTTCGTGCGCGATGCCCTCAACGCCCTTGCGAAGCAATTTTCGAAAGAGGTCAATGGCTTCGCTCACGCGCCCGAGCATGTGTAGGGCCCCGGCTTTATCCCATAACGCGAGAGAACACCCCGGCATGATCTCTAATGCCTTTTCGGCATGGCGTAGCGCTTCTTCATAACGGCGCTGCTCGTAGCACGCTGCGCCCAGACGCTCCCATAGCCAATGGCAATGCGGTTCAGTCCTTAGCGCCAAGCGGATCTGCCTCTCTGCCGCCGACCAATCCTTCGACGCCATCAGCGATTCGATATTTAGTGACTTCCCCATTAGCCGCAGCACCGTCCTTTGGAAGCTAGTAGCGTCGACGTGCGTCGCCTTTCTCCTGGAGAGTTGTTCAAGCGAGGAAACGTACGTTTCGACGATGTGCCGACGAACAAATTCACCGCGTACAGATGGTCGCACTCAAATTGCGCGGCATCGTCACGAGCGCCGACGAGAATCTGTGTCAGCACGTCAGCACACCCCTCGCACACCTGCTGCGTAGCGGCGAGCTGACCGCGACCTGGGCTCCAAACCAGGAGCACGAGGCGTTGCGCGATCTGGTTGGACCGCGCGTGTGACGATGCCGTTTGCGGAGATCGGGGCGACCTCCTCTTAAGGTGCCACTCGAATTGAGAGACCCGAAAAGACCAGCTGGATGCCAACACCGCAAAGCACTCCCGAAAGAACTGCCCACAATGCCGTTCGTTTGAGAAATGTGATACTCCCAAGGCGTTGCGATAGATTCGCCGAAGGAAAAATACGTGCGTATACCGCTAGCGCCACGATGGCTAAGAGAATTGGTTTCCCGAAATAGACGTATCCCCAAAAGCCGGCTGCTAAGAGCTCGTTTCGATCTGCGGGGGAATTCCCGGAGCCGTCTAGCGCCGGGAAATGAAAAGGCGGCGGTGTAACTCGTGGATTATTCACAAAATCTACGGAGGTACACCAACCGTGAAACGATCTTATC
>JAKAPQ010000033.1 GCA_021806945.1 bacterium
CGCCCGCGACGCCGCAAGGCAACCCCCAGCCGCTGATGGTGCCGGCCGTCTCCCGTAGCGCGATCGAGATCGTCAGCTCGAACCTGCTCACCGACAAAGAAGACACCGCGATGATCTGGCGCGGACCGATCCTCTCCGGCGTCATTCGCCAATTCTACGAACAGGTGCTCTGGAGCGATCTCGACTATCTGCTCGTCGATCTGCCGCCGGGCACCTCGGACGCGCCGCTCACCGTGCTGCAGTCGCTCGCGATCGACGGCGTGGTGCTCGTGACGATGCCCCAGGCGCTGGCGACGATGATCGTGCGCAAGGCTGCGAACCTCGTTCGCCAGCTCAAGAAACCCGTGCTCGGCGTCGTTGAGAACATGTCGTACTTCGTCGCGCCCGATACGGGGACGAAGTACGAGATCTTCGGCCCCTCGTATGCGGAGAAGGTCGCGGAGCTGGCGAACGCACCGGTGCTCGGACGCCTGCCGATCGATCCCTGGAAGGCCCTGCTCGCCGACGAAGGCCGCATCGAGGAGATCGACGACCCGATCTGCGACGAACTCGCCGAAGCGCTGATTCACGCGCTCGAAGCGCACCCGAAACCGAAGGAGACGATCTCGCTGATCTAACAGGTTGCGGAAGAACCCCCGCCGCCGTCTCGAACCCGCCTGTTCCGCCGAAAGCTTCGTCGCTCTTCGGTCACAACGCTACGGCGTTGCTTCCTCATCGCTCCTCGTTTCGACGAAACATTCGGGCCCGATCCGGACACCGCGGGTTTTTCCGCAACCTGCTAAGGTGAAAATGGCGCATCCGCGCTGCGCGCTACGCGCATCTTCATCCGCATCCATGTGGCCCTCAAGGGCCGGCGAGACGTTCGCCGTCGCTCCAGGTTTCGAGAACGCTGCACGCGGAGAAGTCCCCGCCGGCGAGCGGATCGCGGTCGAGCACGACGAAGTCGGCCGCGTATCCGGGGGCGAGCACGCCCGTCTGCGTTTCGGCGTGCGCGAGGCGCGCTGCGTTGTAGGTATACATCGTGAGGGCCTGCGCGGGCGTGAGCCGTTCCCCCGGTTCGTGATGATCGAGGGCGGCCTGCATGCCGGTCAGGGGCGAGAGTTCGCAGACGGGGCTGTCGTCGCCGCCGCAGAGGACGGCGCCGGCGCGCTCGATGCGCCCGAGCGCGTTCATCGAGCGCATCCGGCTCTGGCCTAAACGCGCTTCGTACATCCGCCCCGGCCCGCCCCACAGGAGGTCGAACTGCGGCTGCATCGAGAGGTAGATGCCCATGCGAGCGCAGGACTCGATGTGCTCGGGCTTGGCAATCTCGAAGTGCTCGATGAAGTGGCGCGTGCCGCGCTCGCTGCGCCTACCGCCCAGCACGCGCTCCCACGTTGCGATGCACTGCTCGATCGCGCGGTCGCCGATCGCGTGCACGCCGGCCGATATGCCAAGCGCCTCGGCCCGTGCGAAATAATCGTAGAGGCGCTCGTCGCTGTAATTGAGCCCTCCGGTACCGGAGCCGCCGCCGGGGGGTACGAGCAGGAACGGTTCGGAGACTGCCGCCGTGCAGCTGCCGATCGAACCGTCGAGGAAGACGTCGCCTCCGATATACGGCAGGCCGAGTTCGACCGCGAGCTGCGGGTCCGGTTCGCATATCTTCGGATACCATTTCGCTTTCGGCAGATCGCGCAAAGCCTCGATCTCGGCCGCGTACTCGTCGCGCTTGAAACCAACGAACTGCGCGTGCAGGTGAAGCGCCCCGCGCGAGAGCGCGAGCTCCGTCGCACGGCGATCGGCAGCCCGTTTGACCGCGAGCGGGAGCGCGGCGAGGAACGCGGCCTGCGCTCTCCAGTTGGCGTCGAGCGAGAGGCGGCCGTTCGGCGCGCCGCGTTCGTCGCGTTCTATACCTTGCGTCGCAGTAGGCAGATCCAGCCATGCGAACGTCTTGCGGTTGACGATGCACGAATGACCGTCAACGCGCACGAGCATGGCGTAGGCTTCGGGAAAGTGCCGCTCGAGCGGAGCTGCATCCGCCGTACCGCCGTCCGCCCACGAACTTTCGTCATACTGGCCGGCGAGCACATAGCGCTCCCGAGGCAACCGCTCGACCGCGGCCGCAAACGCAGCATAGGAGCCGGCCGCCCATAAATTTCGCTCGCCGAGGAAGTATCCGGTGTCTGTCAAGTGAACGTGACAATCGGCGAAGGCCGCAAGCACCGTGGCGCCGCCGAGATCGATGCGCTCGGCGCCGAGGCCGGTCGCCGAGGGCTCGAAGCCGAGGATGCGCGAGCCGCCGATCAGGAGCGCCCCATACCGCTGGTAGCTGCGGCGCTCGGGATGGTAGCGGTAGACCCGCGCGTTGGTAAGGAGCTTCATTGAAGTCGAACATACGGTGACCAAGCGCGATCTTCTTGTCGGACTTGGGGTCGGTCTTTCGTTCGGCTATGTCGCCGTGCGCGCGTTCGAGGCTTCCCGCGAGCTGCGAGCGCCGGCCCCCGTCAAACCGAAAGATGCCGCCTCCTACGGCCGCCAGCGGCGGCTCTATGCCGTTGCCGGCATGCTGCGCGGCTTCCCGATCTCGGCCTCCTTCGCGCTCGGCGGCGGTGCCGGGTTCATCGCCAAGCTCACCCGCCCGCCCAAACATACGTGGCTGCATCCCGCGGTTTTCGTCGCGACGACGATGGCCGTCACCACCGCCGTCGAACTGCCGGTGGACTTCTTCGAAGACTACGCCTTGGAGCGCCGGTACGGCCTCACGCATCAGCCGCTGCACGGTTGGCTGATCGACCGCGCCAAGGAGACCGCGCTCGGTACGTTCTTCGCGGCGCTGATCGTTACGGGTTTCGCCGAACTCACGCGCCGTCTGCCGCGCCTCTGGCCCTTCGTCGCCAGCCTCTGCGGATTCGGCCTGTTCGCTCTCGTGAACCTGGTCGTACCGGTGTACATCCTGCCGCTCTTCAACCGCTTCGAACCGCTGCGCGGCCCCCTGGAGCGGCGCCTGCGCGAGCTTGCCAAGCCCTACGGCGTCGAGGAGGCGCGGATCCTGCGCATGGACATGAGCCGCCGGACGACCAAGGCCAACGCGTTCGTCACCGGCATCGGCAACACGCACCGCATCGTCATAGGCGATACGCTGCTCGAACATTTTCCGGACGACGAGATCGCCTTCGTGGTAGCGCACGAACTCGGGCACTACGTCGCCAAAGACAGCTGGCGAATCATTGGGCTCGGCGGCGCGCTTACGACCGTCATCCTCTTCGGTAGCGAGCTGCTCTTACCGCCCGGCCGGCGGGCGCGCGTGCACGAGCCCGAAACGCTGATCCAACTCTACTTCTGGATGACGCTCGTCTCGGCCGCGCTGCGTCCGGCGCTGCTGGCATTCATGCGCTCCCGCGAATGGTCCGCCGACCGCTTCGCGCTGGCAGCGACGCACGCGCCCGCTATCGGAGCGCAGGCATTCCGCAGGCTGCGAGACCAGAATCTCTCCGAAGACGAGCAGCCGCCATGGTTCGATTTTCTCTTCGCTTCGCACCCGTCGCTCAAGAAGCGGATCGCAGCCTTGGAGTCGGCCGCGAGGTTACGTAACGACCGATGAGGGGCGCGTGCCTAGCCACGCAACCAGATCGGTCTTCTGCGTCAGGTAGGCTCCCGTGCGCAACTCTTCGCGAAACTCGCCGAACGTGCCGTACGCTTCGGCAAAGGCGTCGTGCTTGTGAATCGATTCATAGTTCACTTGCGTCGCGGCGACGAACGTATCGTCTCCGAGATCGCCGTAGACGTCGAGGGCACGCGCGAGAATGCCGCGCACGACGTCTTCCACGAACTTCGGATTGTGATGCGCCTTGTTGACGATGAAAAACTCGTCCGGGCGCTTGAGCAGATCGTACGTCTCGCTCGACATCGCGTTCTCGACGATCTCCACCAGATCTTCGGCTCGGACGGCGTCGGCGTGCGCGCCGGCGACGCCGAGCAGCACGCTCCCTTTGCCGCGCTGATTGTGCGTTGCAACCGGCAGCGCGTCGAGCGCTCGCTGCGCGTCGGCCAGCGAAAAGCCGGCCTCGATCAGCTCGCGCACGCTGTGTTCGCGCATCATGAGCTGCGCGCAGGGGCAGGCCGTCATGCCCTCGGCCTCCACGCCCACGACGCGGCGCGAACCGCGTTCGTCCGCATGCGCGATGCCGACGAGCGTGTAGGTCTCTTCGGCGCGCTTGCCGCTCACCGGCGTCCACCGCTCGAGCCCGAAGTCGGCGCGCAGCCGCACGTCGGCACGAATCGCCCGCTGGCTCCGGACGATCTCGCGAGCGATCGCCTCGACCACGCGCTCGATGCGCGCGGGAGCGTCGGGGCGCGCCAGCACGTCGAGCGCCGCCTCTTCGAGTATCTCGCCGAAGCGGGACATGTGCACGCCGGCCTTATCCGGCGCGAGATCCGCCACCATCGTGAACTCGCCGTTGTAGACGCGCTCCTTCCCGTCGACGTTCAAGCGCATGACGCGGCGAACGCCCGAAACGCCCACGCGGCTGAGCGATAACCGTACGTCGGGGGTCTCGTCTTGACGGTCCGCCACAAAATGCAGCGTGCGCGTCTTGCGGCGCACGCCGTTAGGCGCAAGCGATGCCGCCAGCTCGCCGACGGTTGCGTGCGTTGCGGGCTCGCGCAACCCGGGGGCGATCTCGGCAAGCGGCAGCAGATTATAGAAACGCTCGGCAAGCTGCGGGTGCGCGTACTCTTCGTCGACGGCGAGCACGTCGATATCGATGGGACGCGCGGCCAGCTTGTGCAGGTTGGCGCGGCCCAGAGCGATCTCGACCTCGCGCGCGAAGAGTTCGAAGGCCGCGCGGTCGAGTTCCGTCTGCAGCGCGGCCGCTACGTTGAGAAAGGCCGGCCCGTCGGCGCCATCGGCCGCGGCGCTCTCGTAGAAGGCCGACACGGCCAGAATGCGGGCACGGGCGCGCAGGCGCTGGAGCGCGGCGAGGATAGTGCCCTGGCGATCTCCCAGGTTCGAGCCGATGCCGACGTAGATCTGGTGCACGCGGCCAGCTTCGCCACGGCCAGGCTGCCTGCTTCCGAACGGATGAAAATGCATGCCCGGCGAAGAGCCGCCGGGCTGTGCCCGATACCTCCCTTTATCCCTATCTCTTGCAGCCGAAGCTGACACCCGCGATCTGGGGCGGCCATGCGCTCGTGAAGGTCTATGGCAAAGCCGGCGACCCCAACGCTGAGATCGGCGAATCCTGGGAGTGCTGGGATGAGAACGCCGTCTGCAACGGACCGCTCGCTGGGTGGACGGTCGCCCAGCTGCGGGCAGAGCTCGGCGCGAGTTTTCTCGGCAGCCTCGATGCTGCGCGCATCTTTCCGATCCTCACGAAGATCATCGACGCGCGCATGGCGCTCTCGGTGCAAGTGCACCCCGGCGACGCATACGCGCAGCGTGTCGAGCATCAGCCCAACGGCAAGACGGAGTGCTGGTACGTCCTGGCTGCCGATCCCGGTGCAGAGTTGGTGCTGGGATGGACGCAAGAGACGGGCCGCGAGGAATACGAGCGCCGCGTCAAAGACGGCTCGCTCGGCGAGATCCTGCGGCGCGTTCCGGTGGCGCGCGGCGATGCGTTCTACCTGCCGGCCGGCACGCTGCACGCGATCGGTGCCGGCATCGTCGTCTTCGAGACGCAACAGGCCAGCGACTTGACCTACCGCATCTTCGACTGGAACCGCGTCGGCCCGGACGGTACGCCACGGCAACTGCACCTCGACAAAGCGGCCGACGTTCTCGATTACGACCGCGGAACCGCCGGAGCGCTCGACGAGCTCGCCTACACCTATGAAGGCTTCGCGCGCACGGCGCTGATCGCCGACCCGCACTTCTTCGTCGAGCTGGCCGTCGCAACGCAAACGGCAACCACGATGGGTACGCACGCTCGTCCGCTGATCCTCATGGCACTGGCATCGGGGCTCGAATTGGCCTGCGAGGGCGGCTCGGCGCAGCTCGCGCCCTACCAAACCGCGCTGGTGCCGGCTGCAGCGCAGAGCGTCCGCATCCGCAGCCGCGCCGCAGCCACGCCGTTCCTATGCGTGGCACCTCCCGCCGAGCCGGGCATGGTGGAGCGGCGCCTGCGCGATGCGCGCCTGCCTCAGCCGGCGATCGAACGTTTCTTACGGCAGTTCGAGATGCCCGCGCATCCGGCGGCGTAACTCTTCGCCGACGTCGGCGGCGTCCTGCGGCACGAGCGGGCGGGGATCCGCCTTCAGCCGCGCGATATCCCAACGCCCGTTCTCCACATTCCCGAAATAGCCGTCGCGTACGGCGGCTTCGGCATGGCTCATAACGTGGTCGGCATCGATCGGTACGCCGTACCGCGCAGCCAGGCGCGCACCGACCAGGCAGAGAGCGTCGATCAGCGGTTCCGTAAGCGGATACGCGCCGAAATCGTCGGGCTTTGCCTCCTGCATGCTCATGATCGAGATCCCGAGCGCATGCGAGTTGCGGCCGCGCGTGTGCGCCGCGTAGGGCGCATCGGGATCGTCGTAAACGTCGCGCATATTCTCGCGAACGTCGTGCGTATTGACGACGACGATCTCGCCACCCTCGTCGAGCGCGACACAAAAATGATACGCCGGAAAGACCGAATGGTAATCGTGCGCAGACCAGTGCGTGTAGATGCGCTCGATGCGGCCGTCGGGAAGATCCGCCGTCCATTCCGAAAGGCGGCGATGCGGGTATGAGTCGATACGATTCCGTGCTTCACGTTCCATAAAAAAGAGTAGTTTGGCACGCGCGTCCGTAAACCTTACCCGGAATCCATGAATGCAAAGGACGATCCGCTGCTGTACTGGCACGAAGGATTAGCGCCGGGCCAGCGCCGCCGCGGCGGCGAGCTGACGGTTGGGGGCGTCTCTGCCGGAGAGTTGGCAGAGTCGTACGGCACGCCGCTGCTCGCTATCGATTTCGACGTGCTCGACGCGGCTATCGCGGATTTCCGCGCCGCATGCGAACCGCACGGCGTGGAGATCGCCTATGCAGGAAAGGCGCTGCTGCTGGTCGCGCTCGCGCGGCATCTCGTGGCTACGCCCTTGAGCGTCGACGTCTGTTCGATCGGGGAGCTAGTCACCGCCGAGCGCGCGGGATTCCCGGCCGAGCGCATCGCGCTGCACGGATGCGGCAAGACCGGCGAAGAACTCGCCGCCGTGGTTGCCGGGCGAGTTGGGACGACGATCGTCGACAATGCCGACGAACTGCGCCGCCTGGCCGATGCGGCCGCCGGCGCACGGCCGCTCCCCGTAGTGCTTCGCATCAACACGGGCATTGAGGCGCACACCCATGCGTTCGTGCGCACGGGCGGCGACAAGACGAAGTTTGGGATCTCACCCGACGGTCTGGACGAGCCGGCCCAAATCCTCCGGAACGCGCCCAACCTGCAGTTTACCGGCTTGCACGCGCACATCGGCTCGCAGATCTACGAGGGCGCGGCGTTCGTCGAGAACGCCCGGGCGCTGGTCAGGGTCGCCGCCGGCTTGGACCGGCTCGGCTTCGTCAGCGAACGGCTGATCGTGGGGGGCGGCTTCGGCGTGCAGATGGATCCGGGCGACGGCGCGGGATTGAACCTCAAGGCGACGATCGCCGGGATCGCGAGCGCCGTCGCCGAGGAGGCCTGGGCGACCGGAATACGCGTCCCGCGGTTAGGCGTCGAGCCGGGGCGCGCCCTCGTCGCCCGCGCCGGCACCTCGATCTATCGCGTGCTGGCGGTGAAGCGCCAGTTCGGGCGGCCGTTCGTCGTGGTCGACGGCAGCCTCGCCGACAACCCGCGCCCCGCGCTCTACGGAGCCTACCACCACCCGATCCTCGCCTCGCGGGAATCGCCTGCGGCGCAGCAGACCGTGCTCTGCGGCCGTTCGTGCGAAAACGACGAGATCGTGGTCGCACCCTTGCCGGCCGGCGTTCGGCCGGGCGATCTAATCGCCGTTTGTATTACCGGGGCCTACACCTACAGCATGTCGAGCAACTACAACCGCTTCGTGCGCCCCGCCGTCGTGGCGGTGCAGTCGGGCCGGCACCGGCCGATCGCGAGGCGCGAAACGATCGACGACGTTTTAAGGAATGATTGCGATGCATAAACTTCTCGCCCTCCTCATCGCCTGCAGCACGGCCCTCGCAACGGCCCTGCCCGCGCGCGCGGCGGATATCTCCCCGGCAGCCGCGCTCGTGCGGCCCCATCCCGGCGGCAAGCCGTGGACCGGGGCGGAGATCGCGCGGCTGCACCGCCGCATCAACGCGCTCATGAAGGCGCCCGCGTTTCGAGGAGCGCACGTCGGCCTTTTGGCGATCGACACGGTGCGCGGCACGCCCCTCTACGCGCACGACGCTCACGACGAGTTCATGCCGGCCTCGAACTTCAAATTGATCGTCGGCTCCGCGTCGCTGGAGCACCTCGGTACGGAGTTCACGTTCGATACGACCGTCCTGGCCGGCGGCCCGATAACGGGCGACACGCTGAACGGCAACCTCTACCTGCACGGCGGCGGCGACGCGCACCTGACGGCCAAAGACCTCGACGATGCGGCGGCGGCCCTGGCCGCTCGCGGCGTAAAGGCCGTAAGCGGCGCCCTGATCACCGACGCGTCCTACTTCGACAACCAGCGCTTTGGACTCGGCTGGTCCTGGGACGACCTGCCGTACTATTACGCACCGGTGGTGACCGCGCTCGAGCTCGACGAGGGCACCGTCAACATCTATATGACGCCGGGACCGGCGGTCGGCGCGCCGGTGCAGCTGCGCATCGATCCGGAGAGCAGCGCCTATAGGATCGAGAACCTGCTGACGACCGGGCCTGCCGATTCTAAGGATACCTCGAACATCGTGCGTCCGTGGAACCACCCGCACACGATCGAGTTGACCGGCACCTATCCCCTGGGCGCCAAAGAATCGGGCGATATCCTCCCCGCCGTGCCCAATCCGGAGCGTTACGCCGGCGACGTCTTCCTGCGCGCGCTGAACGCTCGCGGCATCACCGTGCAAGGCGGCGTCCAGGACGGCGTAGCCCCGCCTGCCGCCACCACGCTCTGGGTCCACCATTCCGAAGCGATGCCGAAACTCATGGCCGATTTTTGGTACCCCAGCGACAATTTGATGGGCGAGCTCTTCCTCAAAGAACTCGGCGTCGTCGAAGGAGGCACCCCGGGCACCGACGCGCACGGCGAAGTGCTCGAGAAAGCGTTCCTGCGTTCGGTGGGCGTCAACCCGAACACGGTCACCATCGCCGACGGCTCGGGCCTCTCGTCGTACGACCGCATTACACCTTATGACCTGGTGCGCATCCTCCAGTACGATTGGAGATCCCCCAACCGCAACGTCGTCCTCGACGCCCTGCCGGTCGCCGGCGTCCGCGGAACCCTCAAGTACGCCTACCTCCACACCCCGGCCGAGTTCAACGTTTGGGCGAAGACGGGCAGCATCAGCCACGTCCGAACGGTTTCGGGCTTCGTGAAGACTCGCAGCCACGGTCCGGTCACCTTCTCCTTCCTCGTCAACGACTGGATGGGCGGCAGCCGGCCCAAGGGCTACGCGGCGCTGGCGAAGGCCCGCGGCGCTATCCTCTCGTATCTCGCCATGCAGTAATGCTTGGAGCTCATTTCGAACGCGAGATTCGCGAGCAGCCGGACGTTTGGCGCGAGATCGCCCGCTCGGACAAGGCGGAGAGGTTGGCGCACGCGATCCGCGACCGCGATGTCGTCCTGCTGGGCAGCGGCAGTTCGCTCTTCGTCGCGCAGCTGGGCGCGCTGGCGCTGCGCCGGCGCGGCATCCGCGCGCACGCGCTCGCCGCTACCGAAGCCACCCTCGACAACGCGGCCTACCGTGAGGCCGCCGTCATCGCCTGTTCGCAAAGCGGGCGCTCCGCCGACCTGCTCCACGCCCTCGACGTCCTGCACCCTGCGGACCTGATCGCCCTCACCAACACCAGCGACTCGCCTTTGGCGGACCGGGCGAATATCTGCATCGATGTCGGCTCCGGCCCGGAGGTCGCCGTGCCCGCGAGCAAGAGCGTCACGGCGACCGCCGCGATCCTCTTATGGGCGGCGGGGCTGATGTCGGGCTCGCACACCCGCAACGCGCAGATGCTCGTCGAGACGGCCGAGGACGTGCGCGCTTGGCTTGACGGCCTCGAGGTGGAGCGGGTGCGCGAGGCAGCGGCGCGGATCGCCCGGCGGCGCAGCGTCGTCATCGTCGCCACCGGATACGGCCTGCCGGTGGCCCACGAGTTCGCCCTGAAACTCAAGGAGGCCAGCTACATCCACGCCGAGGGCTTCTCGGCCGGCGAGTTCCGGCACGGGAGCGCCGCCATGCTCGACGCGACCTGCGCCATCATCGGTATCGTGGACGAGGTCGCCCGCAACGTCGTCAACCGCCCGTTGCTCGAGGCGGTCCAGGCCGAGAGCCTGCGCTACGTCATCGGCGGTCACATTGGGGATATCCCGTTGCTCGGCCCAGTCGTGGGCGAGGCCTTCAACACCCTGGCGTGGCTGGTCGCGAGCCAAATGATCGCGCTCCACGCCGGACGGGCCCGGTTCGTCGAAAGCGACGCCCCCCGGGGGCTGGCTAAAGCTATGGTCTAGGAGCCGGCCCGGCTTTCCGCAAGGTTGCCGGAAATATCGCAGGTGAAATCTCCCCCATCGAGTAGTTATGCAAACGTGGCGAACGCGCGTGGGATCACGTCGGTCGCTTTTCTTTTGTCGAAGGGGTCGCGACCGGGATGCTATGAAGGAACACCGGTGCCGCTTTTCCGACATGACGGAGATGCATGAACTATGAAAACTAAGCTAGGCCTGTGGCGTACCATCGCCGCAATGTTGGCGCTGGCGTTTGCCGGCACCGGCTTGATGGTGCCGCAACCCGCGTTCGCCGGCACGACCGGCACGATTCTCGGGACGGTGACGGACGCGTCGACGCACGCACCGATCGCCGACGTCAAGGTGACCGCGTCGTCACCCAGTGGAAACTATTCAACGACCACCGACGCAAAGGGGTTCTACTCGCTGCAAAGCCTGATCCCCGATACCTACACCGTCTCGTTCCAAGCCAACGGATACGAGCCGATGAGCGCACCGGGCATCACGGCCCAACAGGACCTCCCCGTCACGATCAACCAGGCGCTCAGCCGAACGCTGAAAACCATCGCGAGCGTCCGCGCGTCGGGATCGTCCAATCTCGTGAAATCCAACGTCACGACCGACGTCTACACCGTCTCCGGTCAGCAGCTGACCGCGATCTCGGGCGGCGACAACCTGCACAAGACCCTGTACCAGTACATGCAGGCACTCCCCGGCGTCACCGCCGACGGTTATCCCTCGCAGCCGCGCATCCGCGGCGGCCAGGTAACCGACCTCGGCTACGAGTTCGACGGTATTCCGATTCAGGACCGCATCACGGGTTTCTTCACCACCAACCTGTCGAGCGTCGGCATCAGCAACGTTGAAGTCTATACCGGCGGTTTGACGGCTGAGAACGCCGCCAACGGAACCGGCGTCATCAACTCCGTCGTTAAGACGGGTACCTACCCGTCCTTCGGCGACGTCACCTTCGGCGTCACCTCACCCGATCAGAACAACTACACGACGCTCGAATACGGCGGCATGACGCCGAACCGGAAGTTCAGCTACTATCTCAGCGGCGACATCGTGAACTCGCGCAACCAGTACATGTACGGGCAGCCGACGTTCCTTAACGTGCTCTTCGGCGGATATGACGGACCCGGAACCGTAAAGACGCGCGACTTCATCGGCAACTTCCATTACCGCCCGGACCCAAAGAACGATTTCCAGTTCCTGATCCAAAACGGACTGGGCGAGTTCAACTTCGACTATCTGCTCGCGCGCGGAGCCGGCCAGCCCCCGCCGCTATCGTTCGCACCGTGCAGCGGCAACGTGCCGAGCACAACGAGCCCGACCGGCTTTGGCGGCGGCACCGCCCCCAACGGGCAATCGTGCCCCTCCGGTCTCTACTTCGGCTCGGTCTCGCCGGGCTCGGGTAACATTTGGCACCACTACTCCGGCATCGGGAAGATCCAGTGGAACCACAACATCAACGAGAACTCGTTCTTCTCGCTTCGCTTTGCCGAGAATTTCAACCAGTACATCTTCGACCAGCCTCTCAGCGACCCGAACATTCCGTCGCTTGAGAACCCGGGCGATCCATACAACGTCAGCCCAGACTGCCCGACCTACCCCTACGCGGTGGGTCAGCCCGTTGCCGTATCTCCAACCGGTGCCTGGTGCACCAACATTACGGAAGTTTTCTACGGCGACCGTCGCTCGAATATGTGGATCGGTGCGCTCGATTACACGAATGACATCAATGCCAACACGCAGCTGAAGCTCGGCGTCGGCAACGAGCACGACAACAACATCTTCAGCTACTACCTGACCTTCTTGTTCAATTCGAACGGCACGTGGCCGCTCAACTATCTGAAGTCCAACTACCCGACGACGATTCCCTATGCTTACATCGACCCGACCTTCCACGTCGGAAAGTTCGTTCTCGAACCCGGCTTACGCTGGCAGCGCGAACACTATGGATTTCCCGGGGGCGGCGCGAGCGTCTCGGTTCTGAACCCGACCTTCGCCGGCACGTACACCTTCGATCCGAAGAACGTCGTGCGTTTCTCATACGGCGACACCTCGAGCTTCGTCGGTTCGGGATACGTCTACCGTTCGGGATCGAGTTTCTACAACCCCAACCAGCCGGGCGCATCGATCCAGCCCCAAAAGAACGTCAGCAGCGATCTGATGTGGGAACATGCGTTCTCGCCGAATACAACGATGCGAGTCGGCCCATGGTACGAATCGACCAATAACTACTACGAGTTCTACCAGCCCATCATCGGCACGAACGCGAACGGCACCGCGCACTACGGCCCCGCAGTCCCCGGGGAAAAGGGCCAAAACCATGCCGTCGGTTTCGAGTTCGCACTCGATCACGTCGACCACCGGCCGGTCGGGATCTCCTACTGGCTCTCGGCGACGCTCGACAACTACTGGACCACTTCGGGTGGACAGGCAGCGTTCGTCAACTTCCCGGAACCTTCGAACATCGTGAGCGAAGGGATCCTGCTCCGCAATACCGGCGACCCGATCTTCAGCGCCTCGCTGACCGCCGATATGCACAGCGGACGCTTCAGGCTCTTACCGTTCATCTACTACCAAGAGGGAGCGTTCTACAACGTCGGCCGGACCAGCACGAAGCTGAACGGCAACAACGTTCTGCCGTATATCTCGCAACCGGAGCAGATCTCAGGCGGATATTGGCAGATGAACGCGACGCTGCTCGAGCATCTAGGTCCCTCACAGAAGACCGACGTCGGTATCCGCGTCACCAACCTCTTCAACAACAACAGCCCGCCGCAGCCCTGCTACAGTGGCGGCACCGGCTGTTACCCCTTCAACGGGCCGCAGTCGGGGATTGTCGGCCAGACGGGCTACATCAATCAGCAGACCTTCAGCCAGAACCCGATGGAGTTGGAGTTCTTCATCGAACAGAAAATGTGATGAAGATCGCATTCCTCTGACCTAGGCCATGGGGCGGTGCGCAAGCATCGCCCCATTCTTTCGCGAAGAGAGCCATCGCAATGCTGAACCTACTGCCTCTGCTCTTTGCCGTACTCGCGCCGGTACCGACGCCGACGCCTAACGTTCCGGTCTACTCCGGCAACCCGGCCGTGCGCATGGCCGTCGACGCGCGTCCGCTCGGCTTCGATGCCGACGGGAACGCCCGGTGGCTGGTCGTCAGCAAGTTCTTCGACGCCGGCGGCAAGCCGACGGAGATTCTCGCCAACAGCAATCTCGACTGGATATCGCCGCACGCATCGTTCGTGCAGTGGCAGACGCGCATCCGTTACGGGCAGCCCGCCGCCATCGTGCGCACCAGGCGCAACGGACCGCTATCGCTGCTCGTCCGAGCGACGCAGCCGAAACTCCCGAGCGTACGCATAACGACGAACACGCGCTACTGGAGCGGCCCGCGCGTGGTCGCTGCGGCGCTCGGACCCGATCTGGTGCAGATCGGCTGGTTCCCACGAGCGCACCGTCCGGTGCGCGTCGTGCGCGTCGACGGCCGGAACGTCCGCAAGACGCTCGCCGTCCTGCACGGCCCGAGCTCGACCTACCGCGATACGAGCGTGCTCCCCGGCCGGCATTACCGCTATCTCGTCTACCGCTCCGGCCGCCCGCCGGTCGCCCTTCCGGTGGTCACCACGCCCGCAGCTCCGCCCGCCACCAAGATCGCGAACGCCGGCGGTAAAGGCATGTGGCTATTCTTCTCCACCAGCCCCCTCGACGACAACTACGTCGGCAAGATGGACCCGCAGGCGATCGTCGCCCAGGCCGTCCGCGCCGGGCTGCATTACGTCGAACTGCGCACCGCGTACGGTGCGTACTGGCAGGTCACGCCGCAGGCCAAGCCGACCATCGACGCCATCATCGACGGGCTCGCCGCGCACGGCATCGGCACGATCGGTTGGACCGTTCCGCGAGCGATCACCTTCGAGGATCTCGCAGCGAGCGTGCGGACGGCCTACTACCGTACTCCAAACGGGACGCCGCTCGCCGGCTTGGCGGTCGACGTCGAACGCGGCGACGAGTTCCTCGGCGACGACCCGCACGGCCTGCCGGCGCTGGGCACCTACATGAAGCGCCTGCGCGAGGCACTCGGGCGCAAGTATCTGCTGGTCGCCACCGTCGAGGATCCCTATCTCGAACATCTGCGCAGCGCGGAGTACCCCTACCGCACCATCGCGCGCTACAGCAGCGTACTCCAGCCGATGTCGTACTGGCGCATGATGCGCCGCAAACCGACGACGCCGGCCGAAGTGAAGATCCTGCTGCGCGGATCGTACGAGACGCTGCTGCGGGACGCCGGGCGCAAGATACCGATCAGCATCGGCGGGCAGACGACCGCCGAAGGGCGCAACGGAAACCCTCCGGCGGATGAGATTACCGCGAGCCTGCAGATAAGCAAAGAACTCGGCGCGATCGGCGAATGCTTTTTCGACTGGGACGGCACGCAGCCGTACCAGTGGGATGCGCTCGCGAACTATCGCTGGTAGCGGTTTTCGGTGAGCACCTTCATCGCCAGGCGCCTCTTGTGGAGTATCCCGACGCTCCTCGGCGTCACGATGCTCACGTTCCTTCTGATACACATCGCCCCCGGCGGGCCCGCGCTCGCGCTGGCAGGCCAGCGGGCGACGCCCGCCCAGATCGCTGCGGTCACGCACGCGCTCGGGCTGGACCGGCCGTTGTACGTCCAATACGCACGGTGGCTCGGTGCCTTGCTGCACGGCGATTTAGGCTTCTCGTACGTGCAGCAGTCCCCGGTGGCGCTCCTCGTCGCGCAGCGCCTTCCGCAGACGCTGCTCTTGATGGGCAGCGCCCTGCTTGCGTCGGTGCTGCTGGCTGTGCCGCTCGGCGTCTACCAAGCCTACCGGCGCAACACGGCCTTCGACCGCGTTGCGAGCGTCTTCGTATTCCTGTCATGGTCGATGCCGACGTTTTGGTTCGGCACGATCCTCATCGCGATCTTCGCCGTAACGCTGCGCTGGTTTCCCGTCGGCGGCCTGCAGACCATCGACACGACCGCCTTCGACTGGCCCACGCGCATCGCGCACCTCGTGATGCCGGCGGCGACGCTCGCGATCGTCTCGGTCGCCGGCTGGAGCCGCTACATTCGCGGCAGCATGATCGAGCAGCTGCGCGAAGACTACACGCGCACCGCGGTCGCCAAGGGCCTCTCGACGCGGCGCGTGCTCTTCCGCCACACGTTGCGCAACGCCCTCATCCCGTTCATCACGCTGCTGGGCGCCACGGTTCCGGCGCTCTTCGGCGGCGCGATCATCACCGAACAGATCTTCGCATATCCCGGCATGGGGCAGCTCTTCTGGCAATCGGCAATCGATCGCGACTACCCGACGCTCCTTGGAATGACGGTTCTTACCGGGGCGCTCGTCGTTCTCGGCAACTTGTTCGCCGACGTTATGTATGCCGTCGTCGATCCGCGTGTCCGCTATGATTAACGCCCTTCGGCAGGCTCAGGATGACAACCGACGGGCTCCGGATGACGACGGTGACACGACTTTCGTGCGGCGGCGCATGCGGCTGCCGTGGATCGCCGCGACGTGCATGGCCTGGGTCGCGCTGGCCGTCCTCGCCTGTGCGGTCGGGCCGGCGCTCTTTCATATTAGCGCGGCCGCGACGAACGTCGCCGATGCCTATGCGGTCCCGAGCGCGGCCCACTGGCTGGGCACCGATGCGCTGGGGCGCGACGAACTCGCGCGGCTGCTCGTCGGCGGGCGCATCACGCTCTCCGTCGGCGCCGTCGCGGCGCTGGTGGCGATGGTGATCGGGACGGTCTACGGCGCGGCCTCCGGCTACTACGGCGGTTGGCTCGATACGCTGCTGATGCGGGTAGTCGACGTCTTTCTCAGCGTTCCAACGCTCTTCTTGCTGCTCTTCCTCGCCGCGATGTTCCACGGCAACCTCGTGACGCTCATGATCGTCATCGGCGCGACGTCGTGGCTGGGCCCGGCTCGCCTCGTACGCGGTGAAGTGCTTACGCTCAAGGAGCGCCTGTACGTCGAGGCGGCGCGCTCGCTCGGCGCCGGCGACGGGCGCATCATCTTCCGCCACCTGGTTCCCAACGCCGCCGGTACGATCATAACGACGACGACGTTCATGGTGGCTAGCGCCATGCTCGCCGAGACGGCGCTCTCCTACCTCGGTATCGGCGTGCGCGCTCCGATGCCATCGTGGGGGAACCTGCTCAGCGGCGCGCAGAGCGATATCTTCGCTGGTGCGTACTGGCTCATTCTGCCGCCGGGCCTCGCCATCCTCACGACCGTCTGCTCGTTCAACTTCATCGGCGACTGGCTGCGAGAGCGCCAAGAGCGGGCGCTGGCGGATCCGTGACAAGCGGATGAAAATGCGCGAGGGCCGAAGGCCGGGGGCCCCGGCGGCTTTGCCGGCGGGGGGCGCGCAGCGCGCAGCGCGGATGCGCCATTTTCACCTCAGACCGTTCGCTTTGCTAGGTGCGCTGCTGCTGGGGCTCGCGGGATGCGGCGCGCGCAGCGCGGAGACTCGCAACCCAAATATGCTGGTGGTAGCGTGGATCGCGGGACCGGCGGGCTACAATCCGTACACCTCCGTAAGTTCGGCATCGCGCATGATGGAGGATCTGATCTATACGCCGCTGATCGACGTCGGTCCGAATCTCTTGCCGCGCCTCTCAACGAGCCTCGCGTATGCGTACGCGATCACCGACCACGGGACGCGCTACGTTCTGCACCTCCGGCACGACGCCCGCTGGTCCGACGGCGTGCCGATAACCGCGAGCGACGTCGTCTTCTCACTCAAACTCGCCTCCAATCCCGGCCTGATCGCCGCCTACTCCGCCGACTTCTCCCTCATGCGCTCCGTGCGCGCGCTCGGCCGCTATACGGTCGAACTCCGCCTGAGCCACCCGTCGCCGCCGTTTCTCGTCAACGCTTTGAGCGAAGCCTATCCTTTGCCGAAACACATCCTCGGCAAATATCCGGCCGCTTCGCCGCAAGAGGCCAAGTTCGTCAACGGCGACGCCGCTTTCGCGCAGCACCCGGTGATCAGCGGCCCGTGGCGCATCGAGCGCAGCGTCCCCGACTCGTACGTCATCATCGCGCCGAACCCGCTCTATTGGGGTCCCAAACCGCACATCGCACGGATCGCGTTCCGCGTCTATCCGGAGCAAGACTCGCTCTACGCGGCCGTGGACGCCGGCGAGGTCGACGTCACGGATATCCCGCCGAACCTGTGGCTGGTACACGACCGCTTGCGCGGCAATCATAAATTCATCACGTGGCCGTGGAACGTCACGTTTATGCTGCTGCCGAACTATAAGGATCCGTCGATCTCTTTCATGCACGATCGCGCCGTACGGCAAGCGATGATGTACGCGATCGACCGGAGATTCATCGTCAACGGCATCATGGCCGGCCAGGCCGATATCCTCAATGGACCGCTCCCAAACTTTTCGCCGTACTACGACAAACGCGTTCCGGTCTACGGTTACGACCCCGCTAAAGCGCGCGCGCTGCTCGACGCTGCGGGCTGGCGGATGCATGGCGCCTACCGCATGAAAGGTAACCGCACGCTACGTTTCACGCTCAAGACGGGCGGGGCGACCGACGCTGTCGCGAGCGACATCGCAGAACTCATCCAGGCGAACCTGCGCGCCGTCGGCATCGATTGCATTCTCGAAAACGAAGAACTGCAGACGTTCTTCAACGACCTCCAGAACAGCCGTTTTCAGATGGCGCTGCGAGGGCGCATCCTCCAGCCGTGGCCGGACGACTACGCCGACTACGATTCGAAGGCAACGCGCGAGAACGGCGGCTACAATGTCGGCTTCTACAGCAACCCGCAGATCGATCGCGCGCTCGAGCAGGCGCGAA
>JAKAPQ010000188.1 GCA_021806945.1 bacterium
GCCAGGTCGTCGCCCGACTTCGCGATGGCAACGAGGTCCTCGTCGACCCGCTCGTGATATTCGACGCCATCCGCCGCGACGGGATGGGTTATTGCCATATTTGCCTTGCCCTCAGGGGTCCGACGCGCCGCCAGTCGCGGGCCTGGGCCCGTCGAGCGCAACGCATCCTGAACAGTATAGGAGGGACCTCCTTGCGCGTCAAGGCGCGAGAGCCCGGGCGGCCCCGCGCTGGCGGAGGGCCTCGAAAAGCAGCACGCCCGCAGCCACCGAGGCGTTGAGCGAGGCGACCCTCCCAAGCACCGGGATCCGAACCAAGTAGTCGCACTCCTTCTCGACCACCTGCGAGAGGCCGCTGCCCTCCGCGCCGATCACGATCGCTAGGTCACGGGCCAGGTCGGCCTGCGTGAAGTCCTGCGCGTCCTCTCCGAGCGCCGCGCCCGCTACCCAAACGCCGGCCTTCTTGAACTTCCGAAGAGCGTCGGCCACGTTCGCGACCCTTGCCACGGGGATATGAGCGGTCGCGCCGGCCGCTGCCTTGCGCACCGTCGCGTTCACGCCGGCCGCGCGGCGTTCGGGCAGGACGACGGCGTCGGCCCCCGCGCACTCGGCGCTGCGGATGATCGCACCCGCGTTATGCGGGTCGGTGATGTGGTCGAGCACCACGTAAAGGGCCGCGCCGCGCCCTCGACGTAGCCCGATCGCTTCGTCAAGCGTGATGTATGGGAACGGCGAGCCGACCGCGACGACGCTCTGATGTGCCTTATACGGGAACTGCGTGAAGAAGCCGCGCTCTTCGAAACGCACCAGAATGCCGAGCGCTCTTGCCTGCTCCAAGAGTCTGCGGAGAGCTGGATCGCGCTTGCGCTCGTCGCCAACGTGGATGCGCCGCAGCTGCTCGCCGGCGGCAAGCGACTCCTCCACGGCATGCACGCCGTAGATGACGTCGTCGAGGTCTAATGTGCTGCGGTGCGCTAGACGGCGATGGTCCACGTCGTGCCTTCCTTCGAATCCTCGAGCACGACTCCGCACCGCGCGAGCGCATCGCGCAGCCGGTCGGACTCCGCCCAATCTTTGGTCTCTCGGGCCCGCGTGCGCGCGGCGATCACCCGCGCGATCGCCTCCTTCGCATCTGCACCGTCGAGCTCGACGCGTGCGGCGGCGTCACCCTGAGCCGCTCGGAGCGCGATACGGAGACGATCGAAGAAGTCCGCGGGCAGCTCGGCCTTGGGCTCCTCGAGCCACGAAGAATCCGGCGTCAGCCCCAGCAGATCGAGCGCGTATGAAAACTCGCCGAGCGCTGCCTGCAAAGCCGCACGATCGCGCCCGAGCGCCACCGAATCGACCGGCCACGCGTAGAGCTCGCTGAGAGCCAGCGACGTGTTCATGTTATCGTCCAGCGCCCGCTCGACGCGTTCGAGGAGAGCCGCCGGCGCCGGCGGCTTGCCGGTCGCGAGGGGCGGCCCGCCGGCCGCGGCGTGCAGCTTCCTCCAGGACGCCTGCAAGCGGCGCAGAGCCGTATTCGCAGCGGCGGCCGACTCTTCGGTAAAGTTCATGACCTTACTGTAACCGGTCTGCAGGAAGAGCAGACGGAGCGCCTGCGGATCGTAGCGGTCGAGCAGATCGGCGAGCGGCTCGAAGTTCCCGAGCGACTTGCTCATCTTCCGGCTGTCGAAAAGCAAGAGTCCGCCGTGTACCCATACGTTGGCCATCGGCGGATGCACCATGAGCGGCTCGCTCTGTGCGATCTCGTTCTCATGGTGCGGAAAGATCAAATCTGCGCCACCGCCGTGGATGTCGAAGCCTCGGCCCTCCGGGTCGAGGATCTCGTGCGACATCGACGAGCACTCGATGTGCCAGCCCGGGCGGCCGTCACCCCACGGCGACGGCCAGCTCGGTTCGCCCGGCTTGGCGAACTTCCAGAGTGCGAAATCGAGCGGATCTCGTTTGAACTCGCCCACCTCGACGCGCGCGCCGGCCTCCAGTTCGTCGAGCTTGCGGTTGCTGAGTCTCCCGTACCCGTCGAATCGCCTGACGTCGTAGTAGACGCCGTCTTGAGCGACATAGGCATACCCGCCCTCGATCAGGCGCGCGATCGTCGCGCAGATCTGCGGCACGAACTGCGTGGCAAACGGCTCGCGATCGGGCTCGCGGACGCCGAGCCTCTTCATCGAGGTCTTGAACGATGCGTAATACGATTGCACGATCGCGCGCCAATCCGTACCCGTCGCGATGGCGGCTTCGATGCTGCGGTCGTCGATGTCGGTGACGTTTTGCACGTAGGTCACCGCGAATCCGAGGTGGATCAAGTAGCGGCGCAGGACGTCGAAAAACAAAAACGACCGGGCGTGTCCCAGGTGCGCTTGTGCCGACGGCGTGAGCCCGCAGACGTAGATCCGCACCCGCGGCGGATCCAACGGCGCGAACGCTTCGACGCTGCGCGTTCGCGTGTTATACAGCTTCAGAGACATCGTCGCTTCCGAGGCCCTTCGATGGGCCGCTATCTTTCGAGAGGCTCGCGATGACATCGCGCATGCCGGCGATCTCACCTTCGAGATCGTCGATACGCACCTGCAGTGCGGCGACGGCCTGCGCGTTCGGATCGGGCATGTCGACCTGCGGACGCCCGGGTACGGCGCGAATCGGCAGACCGTCCTGCATCACGATGCGCCCGGGCACGCCGACGACGGTCACATTCGGAGGCACGTCTTTCACGACGACCGAACCGCCGCCTATCCGCGAGTTGTCGCCCACGACGATCGCACCGAGCACTGCGGCGTTCACGCCGACGACGACGTTGCGCCCGAGCGTCGGATGGCGCTTGCCGTGCGAAAGGCTCGTGCCCCCGATCGTAGCGCCCTGATAGATCGTACAGTTCTCACCGATCTCAGC
Source organism: bacterium (assembly GCA_021806945.1). Taxonomy (GTDB): domain Bacteria; phylum Vulcanimicrobiota; class Vulcanimicrobiia; order Vulcanimicrobiales; family Vulcanimicrobiaceae; genus JAJYFL01. The sequence goes on from JAKAPQ010000188.1 coordinate 2,890, forward strand.
CGTCTCGCCGATCACGACGCCCATACCATGATCGACGAAGAGGCCGGGGCCGATCTCGGCGCCCGGATGGATCTCGATCCCCGTGAAAAAGCGGCTGATGTGGGCGAGAAAGCGCGGCAGCACCGGAATTCCGGCGCGATGGAGCGCGTGAATGAAGCGATGCGCCGTTATGGCATGAAAACCGGGATACGAGAGCACGACGTCCCATGGACCGGTCGCGGCAGGATCGCGCTGCAGCGGGGCGTTGAGGTCTGCGAGGAACGTAGCAAGTGGTTTCAGCATGACTTCCTACGAGTGTAACCGGGATCGTCAAGCGTCGGTTGCTACTTTCCGTCCGGCGGCCGCTGGCCGTGGATCGCCTCGAACGGCTCGCCGCCGGGTCCGAAGGCGATCGGCTCTAGCCCGCGACCGTGCAGCAACCGCGAGTTGACGGCGCCTATCCGGATCAGGATTCGATCGTGCCCCAAGAGCGCAAAGAGCAGTTCCAGCGGCGGACCCTCGGTCTGGCCGGTCAGAGCGACGCGAACGGCGTGAAACCCATCGCCCGGTGCGATGCCGAACTCCCGGGCGATCTCGGGAAGATCGTGCTGCAGGGGCAGACCGCGCAGCTCGGGCTGCGCGTCGACATACTGACCGACGGAATCCAAAAAAAACAATACTTCGCGCGCGCGCAGCCGTTCTAATTCCAGCGCAGGAACCGTACACGCTTCCGCGCGCAGCTCGGCGACGGTCGCGAGCGCCTGCTCGAGCGTCTGGAGCCGCTCGCCGTACGCCTCGAGGAACGTGTCGATCCAGCGAAGCGCGGCTTCGGGCGGGGGCTGCTCGAGCAGGCCGTGAGCCGTCATCGCTTCGGCGAGACACCGCGCGCGCTCGTCGCGGGGCTCACCACTATCGAACGCGCCCACGCCTATCCTCCGAGTTCGACGCTGGCAACGGCGTACGCGGCGATGCCGGTACCGTCGCCCGTGTAGCCCATGCCCTCGCTCGTCTTCGCTTTCACGCTCACGCGATCGAGCGCCAGCCCCAAGACCCGCGCGATATTGGCGCGCAT
>JAKAPQ010000189.1 GCA_021806945.1 bacterium
TCCCGCACGCGCGCGGCGGAGCGAGCGCGAAGCGTTACCCGCTGGTGCTGCTCATCCACGGCGGCCCGACCGGCGCGAGCACCGCATCGTTCGATCAGCTCGCGCAGATCATGGCGGCTCACGGGTGGTTCGTCTTCGAACCGAACTACCGCGGAAGCGACAACCTCGGCAACGCTTACCAGCATGCCATCTATATCGACGCCACGCGCGGGCCGGGCGAAGACATTCGCGCCGGTCTCGCCGCCGTAGAGCGCCTGGCCCCGATCGATCCGACGCGCGTCTGCGCGAGCGGCTGGTCGTACGGCGGCATGCTTACGTCGTGGCTCATCACGCAGTATCACGACTGGCGCTGCGCGGTCTCCGGTGCGGCCGTCAACGATCTCGTCTACGATTACTCGCTGGCCGACGACATCAGCGCGGACCGCGAGTCGATGCCGGGCTCGCCTTTCGTCGGCAAGAACATGGCGCTCTATCGCAAGGTCTCGCCCTTCACGTACTATCGCAACGTGCGCACGCCGACGCTCATCCTCGCCGACACCTACGACGTGCGGGTGCCGGCCGCGCAATCCTACGTCTTCTACCACGCGCTCCACGATCGCGGGGTGCCGGTCGCGTTCTACGAATGGCCGGTGCACGGCCACTTCCCGAGCGATCCGGTGCGCATCGCGGACGTCTACCGGCACTGGATCGCCTGGCTCGAGCGCTATCTGTGAGCGAATCCATGCAACTTGCCCGTTTGCAGGAGGCGCGGGTCGGCGGGCGACGCGTGCTGGTGCGCGAGGATCTGAACGTGCCGACGAGCCGCAGCACGCCGCCCGAGATCGCCGATTATACGCGGATCGATGCGGCGCTGCCGACGCTGCGCTACCTGCGCGAGCGCGGCGCGAAAACGATCGTGCTCTCGCATCTCGGGCGCCCGGAGGGGCGGCGCGATCCGAAGTATTCGCTGGCGCCGGTCGCACGAGCGCTCTCCACGCGGCTCGGCACGGCGGTTGCGTTCGCAACGGACTGCGTCGGCGAACCGGCGCGCAAGGCCGTCGACGCGCTGCGCGACGGCGACGTGCTCCTCTTGGAGAACGTGCGCTTTCACGCCGGGGAAGAACGCAACGATCCGGCGTTCGCCGCGCGCCTTGCCGAGCTCGGCGATCTCTACGTGAACGACGCGTTCGGAACGGCGCACCGCGCGCACGCATCGACCGAAGGCATCGCGCACCTCTTGCCCGCCGTTGCGGGGCTCTTGATGGAGGCCGAGATCGCGGCTCTCTCGGCGCTCGTGCACGACCCGAAGCAGCCGTTCGTCTGCGCCATCGGCGGTGCGAAGATCAAAGACAAGGTCGGCGTCTTCACCAATCTGATGCGGCGCGTGCGGACCTTCTGCATCGGCGGTGGAATGGCGAACACGTTCTTGGCCGCGCAAGGCGTCGGCGTCGGGCGGTCGCTGCGTGACGACGATCTCGGCCCGGCGAGCCGCATCCTCGCAGAGGCGCGGCGCAGCGGCGTTGCCCTTCTCCTGCCGGTAGACGCCGTCGTGTCGAGTTCGTTCGAGGACGACGCGGGCGCGCGGGTCGCCGAGATCGGCTCGGTGGGCGACGCGATGATTCTCGACATCGGGCCGCGGACCGCGCGCGCGTATGCCGCCGCTATCGAGCCCGCCGAGACGATCGTATTCAACGGACCGATGGGCGTCTACGAAAAGGCGCCCTACCGGCAGGGCACGCAGGTGGTCGGCGACGCGATCGCGCGCGCGACGGCGCGCGGAGCGACGAGCGTCGTCGGCGGCGGAGATGCGGCCGCGGCGGCGCACGAGCTGGGCTTCGCATCGAAGATGACGCACGTGAGCACGGGCGGCGGTGCGACGCTCGAATTCTTGGAAGGCAAGACGCTGCCCGGCGTTGCGGTGCTGATGGCATGAGACGCACGATCGTAGCCGGCAACTGGAAGATGTACAAGGACACGCACGAGGCGGCGCTGTTCGTCGACGCATTCCTCGATAGGCTGGGCGCGCTGCCCGCCGGCGTGGAGATCGTGTTGTGCCCGCCGTTCAGCGCGCTCTTCGCCGTAGGCCAGCGCGTGCGCGGCACGCGCGTGCGGCTCGGCGTGCAGAACATGCATTGGGAAGATTGCGGCGCGTACACCGGTGAGATCTCGCCGCCGATGCTCGTAGACCTCGGCGTTGCCTACGTCATTCTCGGCCACTCCGAGCGGCGCACGCTCTTCGGCGAGACCGACGACGGCGTCCGCCGGAAGACGGCCGCGGCGCTGGCGCACGGCTTGACGCCGATCGTCGCGGTCGGCGAGACGGCAGCCGAACGCGACGCCGGGCTGACGGCGGCACGGGTGGTCGCGCAGACGCAAGCGGCGCTCGACGGGCTGCCCGCCGGCGCCGTCGCCAAGATCGTGATGGCCTACGAACCGATCTGGGCGATCGGCACCGGGCGCAACTGCGACCCGGAGGCGGCCAACGAGGTGATGCGCGCGATCCGCGGCGCGGTCGACGGCCTCGCGGAGGCGCCGATCCTCTACGGCGGCAGCGTCAAACCCGAAAATGTCGCCGCCTACGCGGCGTGCGGCGAGATCGACGGCGCGCTCGTCGGCGGAGCCTCGCTCGACCCGAACTCTTTCGCCGCACTCATCGCGGGCGCGTGCGTTACGAAATGAACTACCGGCCCATGGTGCTCGCCGTGCTCGACGGCTGGGGCTGCAGCAACGACGCGTACGGAAATGCGATCGCGGCCGCGCATCTGCCGTATTGGCACGAGCTGCTCGAACGCTACCCGTGGACGACGCTGCAGGCCAGCGGCGAGGACGTCGGCCTACCCAAAGGCATCATGGGCAACAGCGAGGTCGGCCACATGAATCTCGGGAGCGGGCGCGTGGTACCACAAGGCGTAACGATCATCGACGCCGAGATCGCAGCGGGCGACTTCGTCAAAAACGAAACGCTGCAGCGCTGCCTGCAGCATGTGAAGGCGAACGGCGGCACGCTGCACCTGATGGGGCTGCTCTCCGACGGCCAAGTCCACAGCTCGCTCGTGCACGTGCTGGCTCTCATCGACAGCGCCCACGCGGCCGGCGCACCGCTCGCGATTCACGCCTTTCTCGACGGACGCGATACGCCGCCGCGATCGGCCGCCGTTTATCTCGGCATAGTGGAGGAGAAGCTCGAGCGCGTCGGGCGAAGCGGCGCGATCAAGACGGTGATCGGGCGCTACTACGCGATGGACCGCGACGGCAGATGGGAGCGCACGCAGAAAGCGTACGCCGCCATCGCCGATGGGCGCGCCGAGTTTACCGCGGCCGATGCGCTCGGCGCGTTGCGCCAAGGTTACGCGCGCGGCGAGGACGACGAATTCGTGCGGCCGACGATCGTCGGCGTTCCGCAGCCGGTGCGCGACGGCGACGCCTGCATCTTCTTCAACTTTCGCCCCGACCGCGCGCGGCAGCTGACGCTCGCGTTCACCCCGGAGGGGCCGGAAGGGGCCGCCGCGGTGCCGTTTCCGGTCCATCGCTATCGCGACTTTTTGTTCGCGACGATGACGCGCTACGAAGAGACGTTCCCGAACCCGGTGCTCTTCGGGCCGCGCCCGCAGTTCGATACGTTCGGCGACGTAATCGCGCGCGAGGGGCTGCGGCAGCTGCGCCTGGCGGAGACCGAGAAGTACGCGCACGTCACCTACTTCTTCAACGGCGGACGCGAAGAGGTATTCGCGGGCGAAGACCGCCATCTGATCGCCTCGGACCGGAGCGTCGCGACCTACGATCTCGCTCCCGCGATGCGCGCGCGCGAGATCACCGGCTACGCGGTCGAGGCGATTGCGGCCGGCAAGCACGACGTCATCATCATGAACTACGCCAACGCCGACATGATCGGGCATACCGGCAGATGGGAGCCGACGATCGAGGCGCTGGAGGTGCTCGACCAATGCCTGCACCGGCT
>JAKAPQ010000190.1 GCA_021806945.1 bacterium
AAGTTTTGCGAGCCCGCGCTCTTCGACTACGCGCTCTATCGCAAGGCGTTCCACGAGGCCGGCATGCCCCACGTTTTTCTCGAATTCGAAGAGAAGATGTGGCTCTTCGACAAGGTCAAGACCGAGATCGAGACCTTCGTCGAATCGCTGCTCTTCACATAGGAGGCGCTATCATGGCGGAAACGGCGTACCAAGGCCGACTGCATTTGCTGCAAAAAGATCTGATGTCGCAGTATTACGGCGAACTGACCGCGGCCGCCGAAGGCAGCGGCGTCCCGGCTGCCTACCTTCTGATCGGCGGCAACCCGGTAGAACTGCTGCGCGCGCTCGATATCCTTCCCGTCTACCCCGAAGTCAACGCGCTGCAGCTCGCCGTCAAGAAACAATCGCTCGCTCACATTCAGGCCGCCGAAGGCATGGGTTACTCGACCGACAACTGCGCGTACGTCAAAGCGGATATCGGGCTGTATTTCGCGGGCCGCAAGACGCCGTTCGCGACCATTCCGGAGCCATCGCTGCTGCTGTGCAACTACGTCGGCTGCAACGTCTACCTGCACTGGTTCGACCATTTGGCCGAGTATACCAAACGCCCGACCTTTCATCTCGACATTCCGTTCATCCGCAACGCCAGCGGACGGCCGTCCTCCGACGACATGGCTTACGTACTGCGCCAGCTCGAGCAGTTGGTAGCGGTGTGCGAGGAGATCGCCGGAAAGAGACTCGACCCGCAGAGATTGCGCCGGGCCGTCGAACTTTCTTCACAGACCGGCCGCCTGTGGTCAGAGATCAAACACCTAACGAAGTCGGCACCGACGCCGTACGACGCATATTTCGATTCGGTCACGATGATGGCGCCGTTGTACTGCCTGCGCGGCACCGAGGAAGGCCTGACGTTCTTCCAAACCGCCCGCGACGAATACGCGCAGATGGCGGCCGACGGCAAGGGCCCGCTCGAGCGCGAGGATTTCCGGTTCGTCATCGAGGGCCCGCCTCCGTGGCCGTACTTGCGCGTATTCCGCGACATGTTCGCCCGCTGGAACGCCGTGGCGGTGGCATCGACCTATTCCACCGTCGGAGGCCTATGGGAGTTCGGTTTCGCGCACGACCCGGACCACCCGATGGAGAGCATCGCCGAACATTTGCTGACCTGGAATCTGACCAACCGCAACTTCTTACAACGGTACGATCAGATCGACCGCTATCTCAAGGAGTGGAACGCCGATGCGCTCGTTATCCATTCCGTCAAGAGCTGCCGCCTCTTCTCCGCCGGGCAGGGGGATATGCGCGACTACTTCACGCAGCGCGGCGTCCCAACGCTGCTGGTCGAATCCGATCTCGAAGATCCGCGATATTTTTCCGAGGCGCAGATGCGCACCCGCATCGACGCGTTTTTTGAATCGCTCGCTCACCGCAAGCTGACCGCTGCGGCGAGCTCCTAGGAGTACGAACGTGGCATATGCAGCCGGAGTCGACGTCGGCTCGACGCAAACCAAGTGCGTGGTTCTCGACGAGGAGCGCCGAATCGTGGCGCGCGCGCTGACCGATACGGGAGCCAACGTCACGCGCGCCGCGCAGCGCGCTTTCGACGAGGCGATCGCATCAGCGGGCATGCGGAGGTCGGATATCCTCTGCGTCGTCGGCACGGGATACGGGCGGTTCAAAGTCACCTTCGGCGATTTCCAGATCACCGAGATAAGCTGCCACGCGAAGGGTGCGTGTTCGATGTTTCCGGGCACGCGTACCGTCATCGACATGGGCGGTCAGGACGCCAAAGGGATCAAAGTTCTCGACGGTGAGGTTCTCGATTTCGTGATGAACGACAAGTGCGCCGCCGGGACGGGGCGCTTCTTGGCGACCGCCGCCGAGGTCCTCGCCGTGCCGCTCGACGCCATCGGCGCCCTCGCGCTGCAGGCGCGCAATCCCGTACGCCTATCGACGGTATGCACCGTCTTCGTCGAGTCCGACATCATGGCGTACTTGGCGCAAGGCAAGAAGGTTCCGGACATTCTGGGCGGCATCCACAGCGCGATCGCGGCTCGCACCGTCGCCCTGGTGCGGCGCGTAGGTCTGGAGCCCGAGATCACCTTCACGGGCGGCGTTTCGCTGAACGTTGGGATGGTACGCGCGCTCGAAGATAAACTCGGCCTTCACCTCAACGTCTGCGAGGACTCGCATTACATGGGCGCGATCGGGGCCGCCGCCTTCGCTCTGGAACGCGGGCTCGCGCATTCTACCGGAAACGTCGCGTAAGGGGACCGTCATGACTTTGATTGCAGGCATAGATATCGGATCGCGCGGGACGAAGATCGCGCTGATCGACCGGGGCGGGAAACTGCGTGGATGGCATATCGCACGAACCAAGCCGCCGTTCGAAGAGACGGTCGAAGCGGCGCTCGCGGCCGCACTCGCTACCGTCGGCGCTTCGCGCGGAGACGTCGGCTATCTCATCACTACCGGCTTCGGGCGCTCGAGCTATCCCGAACGCGATACCCAGGTCACCGACATCAGCGCGGGTGCGTTCGGGGCGACGGCGACGTTTCCAAAGACGCGCTGCGTGATCGACATCGGATCGCAGAGTTCGCGCGCGATTCACGTGGACGAGATCGGACGGGTCAAGGAGTTCAAATCGAACGACAAGTGCGCGGCCGGAGCCGGCGGTTTTGTCGAACGCGCGGCGCGCTACATCGAGACGACGCTGGAGGAAGTCGGAGAGCTCTCCCTCGCAGGTGAAGACCCGGTGACGATCTCGAGCGTCTGCGCGGTGCTCGCGGAATCGGAGATCATCAACCACGTGAGCCAGGGGCGCAGCGTCGAGGACATCCTGCGCGGGGTTCACAATTCGCTTGCCGAACGAGCAGTCGCGTTACTCAAGCGCGTCGGCATCGAATCCGAGGTCACGCTGGTCGGCGGAATGGCTCGCCAGCGCGGGATGGTTCGAGCACTATCCGAGATGCTTCAAATGCCCATCAACATTCCCGAAACCCCGGAGATCGTCAACGCCCTAGGCGCGGCGCTGCTCGCAAAACGGCGACTCGAGCGCGTAGCGGCATGATCGGCACGCTCGACCCGCTCCGTTTAGAGCACGAGATCATTCTCGCGGTGGTCGAGCGCATGGAGCGTGCCGTATCGGAACCGCAAAGCGACGGCACGGGGCCGTTTCTGCTCGCCTGCGTAGAGTTCTTGCGCCGCTTCGCCGACGAAAACCATCACGGCAAAGAAGAGCGGGCGCTCTTCCCGGCGATGCGCGAGAACTCCAGGCTGGCGGATCTAGCAGAGGTGCTTCTCGAGGAACACGGCGAGGGCCGGCGGTTGTACGCGGAGATCGAGAAGGCGATCGCGGGGCGCTCGGCGGCGGCCGTAACCTTAGCAGTGCTCGACTATGCAGATCACATCCGCGCTCACATCCGCAAAGAAGACGAGATGATCTTCGTGTCGGTCGAGCACGCGCTAGGCGCTGCGGAGGGCGCGCGGCTCGCACGGGAGTTCGCGAGGGTAGAGGCGGAGACGCTCGGTCCGGGCGGAACCGGCGCCTTGCTCGCGGCGCTGGACGAGGCCCGGCCGCCTCAATAGCCGAGGGCCAGGCCCGACGGCCGGCGCCGGTCGGTGCCGCCATAACGCACGCCGGTCTTCGGATCGACCACGATCGCCTGCGCCGATCCCCATGACGGAATCTCCTTGAACGCGTAACCCATCTTCGCGAGCGACGCTTTGACGCCCGGCGGGAAGGCCCCGGGTTCGTACTGGACTTGGTCCGGCAGCCACTGCATGTGCATGCGCGGGGCATTGACCGCTTGTTGCACGTTCATGCCGTAGTCGATGACGTTTTGGATCGTGTCGAGGACGATCGTGATGATGCGCGCGCCGCCCGGGCTCCCCGTTACCATGAATATCTTGCCGTTCCGCGTGACGATCGTCGGCGCCATCGA
>JAKAPQ010000191.1 GCA_021806945.1 bacterium
ACCGAGCCGGCGGGATTGAACGACTCCATCTTCACGAGCACCGTGCCGGGCAGGCCGCGGTTCAGCCGAGGAATCTTCACCAGGGGCGTATTGCCGAACGTGTCGGCGAGATTATCGTAGATGCGCGCCACTCGACTCATAACCCGGCTCCGCCCCTCCTGGGTTCACGTATCTTCATTCGCCAGTGCGAGGCGCGCAGCTTATCCGCGTCCTAGCGGTACTTGCGCTCCCGTGCCTCTTGGATGCGCAGCGCCCGTTCGTACGCGTCGACGACGGGTCTCTCACGTCTGCTCTGGGCCGCCGCGCGCAAGCGCGAGAGGCCGACGACAAGGAGCAGCGCGATCGCAGCGAGTGCGAGAAGCGGCCGCGGATGCCCGCCGAATCGAACGGCGGAGAGGCTCGCGAGCGTCACGGCCAGCAGCGCGAGCCAGGTCTCCCAACGTCGCATGCATCACCTTCGAACGGTTATTTCCCCTTGAAACGCGGCATGCGCTTTTCGTTGTACGCCGCGATGCCCTCTTTAGCGTCTTGGCTCTTGAAGAGCAGCGACTGTAACTCGCGCTCGAGTGCGAGCGCGTCCTGCAGCGGAAGTTCGGCGCCGGTCTGCACGGCTCGCTTGATGTGGCCGACGGCCATGGGCGCCTTGTTCGGCGAGGTGAACTGCTTGGCGTATGCCAGCATCTGCTCGCGGAAGCTCGCGCCGTCGCCCTCGTAGATATCGTTGATCATGCCCCATTCGTACGCCTGTTCGAAGCTAAACGTGCGGCCCGTGCACATCAACTCCATCGCGCGCGATTTGCCGACCAGGCGCGTCAGGCGCTGGGTCCCGCCGGTGCCCGGGAGAACGCCGAGCGCCACTTCGGGCAGCCCGATCTTGCCGGCATCCTTGCGCGCGATGCGGATATCGCACGCCATCGCGATCTCGAGGCCACCGCCGACGCAGTGACCGTTGAGCGCCGCGATGACCAGTTTCGGCGTCTGTTCGAGCCGAACGAGCGTCTCGTTCGCATGCAGGCAGAACATGTATTTGAACTCGGGCGTCACGCTGTTGAGCATCGCGATGTTCGCGCCGGCCGAGAAGAATTTCTCGCCTTTGCCGGCGACCAAGATGACTTCGATCTCGTCGTCGAAGCGCGCGTCGAGCACCGCTTCGTCGATCTGCCGCATCATCTCGTGCGTATAGGTATTGGCCGGCGGATCGTCCATCTCGATGATTGCGACGTGGCCGTCTTTCGCGTAGTTGACGACGCGCTTGCCGTCAAACGCGCGGGCTTCGCGCCCGAACGGTGTCTCCTGCTCGGTCTTTGCGTCGAGTGTCGTGCTCATGTCAGGCTACCATCTTTCCTTTTGGTGCGATCCAAGCCGGATTCTTGAAGTACTGGGCGAGCCGTTCCTCGTCGTGCGGCCCCGGGAGAACGCTCGGCGCGTAGGCCTCCCACTCATCCTCAGTCAGGCGTCGCCCGTCGGTGCTCCAGCGTTCCCCAGCATACTCGCCGATCGTGCGGTTGAAGCGCAGGTCGGGCAGGTAGATCTTGGTCGGCGACGCGTTGACGGCATTCACGCGTTCGATCGTGGCACCGCACTCCTGCCAGAACTGTTCCCGCGCCCGCTCGTTCAGCAGCTCGCGGTCCGCCGGGCGGCCGGCGAGCTGGTCCTCGTCGACGCGCCCTTTGATGCCCCATGCGTACGCCCACTGCGCCGAACTCGAATGGTCGGTACCGAAGAGGTCGAGCGAACCGGAGATCCACTTGTTGTAGTACTTCTGCTGCAACTCGACGGGGATGGCGCCCGCAGCAGCGATGCGTCGCAAGCCCGAGATGCCGGTTCCCATATGGAACGCCTCTTCTTTCAGCATCGCGAGCACCGACGAGGCCAGCGGGGAAAATCCAGAATGCGAGAGCATGGTGAGTTGAAACTTTCCGTCGCGGTCCATGAAGTTGGTGTAGGCGAAGAAGTCCAACCAGTGCGTGACGTCTTCGTTGAATGCGTTGAGCAGGCGGTTTCTCTTCCCGAACGCGCGGCGCTCGAGCATCTTCTGCGCCTCGATCTTTCCATCGGCACCGAAATGGTCGATCAACAGACGGCACATCTGGTAGCCGTGGCGCGTCTCTTCGACCATGATGCGCACCAAAGCGGCGAGATCGTACTCCGACGGCGCGTTGTTCACCAGAAAGCGCTGCTGTTCGTTGGAGGCGAACTCGGTATCTCCCTGATAGACGATCATATTGAGCAGCGCATCGCGCATGCGCTGGTCGGGGATCTCGAGAACCTTCTGCCAGCGGCGCCCGCCCCGGAACTCACCGAAGTAGATCTCGTCGGTCGCCAGCTCGCCATACTTGGCTTCGAACGCGTATCCCGGCATGTAGCGGTCGATCAGGTCCCGGTCGAGCCCGATATCCTGCTGCCACTGCGCAAGCAGATCCATCCAGTCGTCGAACGTCGCGATTCGGGTCATTCCCCCACCTTTTAATATGACGGAAAAATCTCATACCGTGAAAACACTGTTATATTAGGCTCTCCTACGCAGCCTGTCAAGGAGCAGCGGCGCCCGCAGCCCGGCACGGGGGCCAGCTGCCAAGACCCAGCGAACCCCTCCTCGATCACGAGCGGCAGCTAACCCCGGAGGTTCTCGCTTGGAGCCACGCCCGGTCACCCGGCCGAACTCATTCATCTATACCCTCTACGGCGATTTCGTACATCGCTCGCATCCCACCGGCGACGAACTCTGGATCGGAAGCCTGATCCGCTTGATGGGCCGGTTCGGGCTCTCCGAGCAAGCGGTGCGGCAGGCGGTATCTCGCATGTTGCGTCAAGGCTGGCTGATCGCACGCAAACGCGGCAGTCGCGCTTTCTACGCGCTCAGCGAGCGCGGCACGCGCCGCATCGAGACGATCGGTCCGCGCATCTATGGCCCGGTGGTCGAGTGGGACGGCCGCTGGCGCATCTTGGCTTACTCCGTCGCCGAGGGCAACCGCGACCGGCGCGACCGTCTGCGCAAGAGCTTGACGGTACTCGGCTGGGCACCGCTATGCGCTGCAACCTGGATCTGTCCGACCGATGCGCTCGAAGCAGCGCGCAATGCCGCGGCGGCGGAGGATCTGCTCGACTGCGTCGATCTCTTCCAAGGCGAGTATCGAGGGCCGCGCTCCGATCGCGAGCTGATCGAACGCTGTTGGGATCTCCCGGCCATCGGTGCGCGCTACCGAGAGTTCGTCGCGCGCTACGAGCCGCGTTTGAACGCCGAACGCGCGGGCCGTCGTACGAGCGACGAAGACGCGTTCGCCGAGCGGATGTGGCTCGTGCACGACTTCCGTAAGTTCACCTACCTCGATCCGGGGCTGCCGAGCGCGCTGCTGCCCGCGCATTGGCCCGGCACCATCGCGGCCACGCTCTTTCGTGCGTATTACGCCGCGCTCTCCGCGCGCGCCGAGCACTACTTTCTCGAAGCGTGCGGCACGTGACGTTATTCGTCCAGTATCCGGCTCTCGCCGTCGAGTTCGGAGCCGTCTTCGTCTTGATCGCCGCACTGGCATCTCGCGTGCTGCTGCGGCGCTTCGGTGTGCCGTCGATCGTCACGCTCCTCGCGTTCGGGCTGCTCGCGGGGCCTAGCGGCTTCGCCCTCCTTCACGTCAGCCTGACGCAGCCGACCACGCGAGCCCTGCTCTCGCTGGCGGTTGTGATCGTCCTGTTCGAAGCGACGCTCCGGATGGATCTCCGCCGCGTTCCCAAACGCGCGCTTCTCTTACTATGCACGACCGGGCCGGCTCTAGCGCTGCTCGTCATCCCGCGCGTCGGGCACGCGTTCGGCCTCACGCCGCTCGTCTCGATCATGGCGGCCTCGGTGTGCGTGGTGACCGGCCCGACGGTGACGGGCCCTCTCATGGCGCGCCTGCGCTTGCGCTCGAACCT
>JAKAPQ010000192.1 GCA_021806945.1 bacterium
GATCGCGGCGCTGCGCGCCGGGCTCGAAGTCGTGAGCGGGCTGCACGATATGCTGGCGGAGGATCCGGAGTTCGCCGCCGCCGCATTCGAGCACAACGCACCGATATGGGACGTCCGCAAGCCACCCTACGTTCCGCTCTTCTCCGGCGCCGTCTACGGGGTGAAGCAGCCGACGCTGCTCGCGGTCGGCAACGATTGTTCGGTCGGCAAGATGACCGTCGTGCTGGAACTCGCGCGCGCCGCAGCGGATCGCGGACGCCGGGCCGAGTTCGTGCCCACCGGTCAAACCGGAATCATGATCGCAGGCTGGGGCATCTCGATCGATCGCGTCATCGCAGACTTTGCACCGGGCGCGACCGAACAACTGGTACTTGAGGCCGCCGCACGCAATCCGGAGTACATCTTCGTCGAAGGACAAGGCAGCATCAACCATCCCGCCTACGCGCCGGTGACGCTTGCGCTCTTGTTCGGAGCCGCGCCCGATGCCCTATTGCTGGTCGCCGACGTGAAGCGCACGGTCATCGGCGGCTTCAACACCCCGGTTCTGCCCTACCGCGAGCTCATCTCGGTGTACGAGACGCTCTGCGCGACCGTAAAGCCCGCGCGCGTGGCCGGCTTGGCTCTCAATACGCGTGGGTTACCCGACGATCGCGCTCGGTACGAGATCGAGCGAGCGCGTAACGAGACGGCGCTGCCTGCGGACGACATCGTCCGCTTCGGCGCTCACGCGCTCTACGATGCGATCGCACCGCAGTTGCACAGACGGCGCCCACTCGCGGAGCCTCCGGCGTGAAGACCGCGCGCGCGCTCCTCGCCCTGCTGTTCGCCATCGCCGCACTCGCCGCGTGCAGCCGCGTTTCGAGCGGTCCTCCTCCGCCGGGCGGGCACAACCCGTGGACGATCCCCGGGACCTTGCGCTTGGGCGAACCCGACGAGCCCGACGGGCTCGATCCGCTGTTCACCCATACGGCAGCGGCCGACAACGCCGACGCGCTGATCTATTCGTATCTCTTGCGCTACGACCAAAACGGAGAGTACATCCCCGATCTCGCGACGCAAGTCCCCAGCCGAAAAAACGGCGGCATCAGCAAGGACGGCAAGACGATCGTCGTCCACATGCGCAAAGGTGTCGTATGGTCCGACGGCGCACCGCTGACTGCGAAGGACTGGGCCTTCACCTATAGCGCGGTCATGAACCCGGCCAACAACACGAAGACGCGCTACGGTTGGGACGATATCGCATCGGTCGCCACGCCCAACGACTATACGATCGTCATCCACCTCAAGCGGCCCGAAGCCGCGATACTCGGCCTGCTCGCGATGGGCGGTTCGTCGTACCCGCCGCTGCCCGCACATCTGCTGGCAAAGTTGCCCAACCTCAACCATGCATCGTTCAACAATGACCCGATTTCGAGCGGACCGTTCCTGCTGAAGCACTGGAATCACGGCAGCTCGCTGATCTTCGTCGCGAATCGCCGGTATTTTCGCGGCCCTCCAAAGCTCAAGAAGATCGTGTGGGAGGTCATTCCCGATCCAAACACGCTCTTCGACGAGCTCGCAGCGCACGAGATCGACGTCTATCCAAGCGTCGATGAAAACAGCATCTCGCGGTTGGGCGGCATCAAAGGCATCGTCGTCAAAAAGAAGCTGATCGCCAACTGGCGCCATCTCGGGATCAACTGCAGCAAACCGCAGCTGCGCGACCCGCGCGTGCGCCTCGCGATCGCGGAGGGGATCGACTGGAAGCGCATCAACGACACGGTCTACCACGGCTACAACCAGCTTGCCGTGAGCGACGTCTACCCGAACTCCTGGGCCGCACCGGCGATTCCGCTTTACCCGTACGATCCGCAACACGCCATGCGGCTCCTGGCGCAGGCCGGCTGGAAGAGGGCTCCCGACGGCGTGCTGCATAAGGGCGCGCTCGCGATGCGCCTGACGCTCTCGACCGGAACCAAAGAGCAAGAGAACAACGAAGCGGAGGTGGACATCCAAAGCCAGCTGCGGCGGCTCGGTTTCGATATCGAGATTCGTAACTATCCGGTGAGCCTGCTCTTCGCCCAAGATGGCCCGATCTACGGCGGCAAGTACGACCTCGAGTGGTCGATCGACACGAACGGGCCCGATCCGGACAACGAAAACAACTGGAACGGCAAGTTCGTTCCACCCAACGGCGGCGATACGAGCTGGATAAACGATCCCGTTATCAACCGCACCTCGGCGCTCGCCGCGCATATCTACAGCCGCACGAAGCGTAAGATGCTTTACCAACAAGAAGAGGAGCGGATCCACCAGCTGGTTCCGACCGTGTTCTTTTACTGGGAGAACTCCTATACCGCAACCAACAGCGATCTCAAGTACTACGAGCCGGCGGCATTTATCACCGATATGTGGAATGCATGGCAATGGCAGATCTAATACGGCCTTGCCTTCGCTGCGATCGCGGTAGGGACGGGCATTCCGGTCGGTGAGCGTGGATTCCTCGGCTGGCTGCCATTTCGCGTGACACCAGACTATCACTTGGCCAAGCAGGCGGACTCCCTGGACTGGATTGGCCCGCCTGCATGGCATCAATCCCGCGCTTTTGCCGTCTCCCAAAGCGCATGCATATTTTCACGCTCCGCGCCCGTATTACTTCGACGGCGTGCCCGCAGGCACGTATAGACTCGAACTACGAGGCAGCAACTTTTCCGTTGAAAAGACGGTCAGCATTTCCGAGAACTTTAACCTCGTGCGAAAGGATCTCCGGGCTCTCTAGCCGCACCGCACCTGGGCGAACAAATAGCTCCCGCACCGTTCGCGCGGAGGCTTCGCGCTGGCGGCCAGCGCAGGGCACTTCCGGATTCCGGCCAGGCGCACGGCAGCGGAGTATCTAATACGGGGCTAACGGAGGCACGTCGATTTCGCTAACACTCGTAACGGACGTCGAAGCGCCCGCGCGGCTCTACTTCGACCCGGCACGCGAAGGCGTGCTCAGTTGGAATACCTACGCGGGCAGCGGTACGATCGAGTTCCGTTTGCTGCGCGCTCGCGTGCCGGCAACGCCTTGGCTACGGTACGCGCAGTGGTCGCCGCAGGGACGTACGTCCTTCAGCGATTCGCATCCGAACGTCCACGTCGAAGTCGATCGCATCGTCAGCACGGAACCGTTCGACGGCATCGAAGTCCGCGCTCCCGAAACCCCGTTCCAGGCACTAGCCTTCGCAACGCCGGCGCCCGCGCGCCCCTCGTTGCCGTACCTGGGCAACGCCCGCATCCTCGACGTACCCGCCCGCTCGCAGTACGTCGTCGACGGGGAACGCGGCTGGTGCAGCCCGACGAGCCTTTCGATGATCAACGCCTACTTCGGCATCGACTACGATGTCGCCGCAACGGCCCGTGCCGTCTTCGACCGCGCCTACAACGGCACGGGAAACTGGGCGTTCAACGTCGCGTTCAGCGGAAGCCTGGGGCTACGCGCGGCGGTCGCCTACCTGCGCGGCCTCGAAGATGCGCAGCGGCTGATCGAAGCCGGCATTCCGCCGGCTATCTCGTACAGCTGGCGCGACGGCGAGCTGCCGGACGCACCGCTCGAGCACTCCGACGGCCACCTGGTCGTGCTGCGCGGCTTCACCGCATCGGGAGACTGTGCGGTAAACGATCCCGCGCACCCGCAACTGAGCGCGGTCTACCCGCGCGCGGCGCTCGAGCGAATCTGGCAACGCGGCGGCGGGATCGCGTACGTGGTCGCACCGGCCGGGCTGGATTACGTCTCCATCCTTAACTCGTGAGCGCGCAACCGAACGAGCGGATCGTGCGGCTCGACGACGTGCGCGACGCACCCCTTCACATCGTGCTCGTCGAACCGCAGATCCCTCCCAATACCGGAAACGTCGCGCGGCTCTGTGCGGCGACGGGTTGCGCGC
>JAKAPQ010000193.1 GCA_021806945.1 bacterium
AGCATCCAGAGCGGTGGCGAGCGCGTCTATACCGCGATCGCAGAGGTGCCGTTGAATCTCGCGCTCATCGTGCTGGCGGTGGCGGCGATCGCCACCATCTTTGCGAAGGCCTATTTCGGCCGAGGCTCCCCGCTGCAAGGCGGCGCCGTCTCGGGACACGCCGCGCTGGCCTTTGCGGCGGCAACGCTGCTGGCGCTCCTCTACCAACACCCTTTGGCTGCCGTCCTTGGATACTTCGTGGCCTTTCTCGTCGCGCAGAGCCGCGTCGAGGGACGCATCCACAGCATCGTTGAGGTCGCCTGGGGCTCGGCGCTCGGGAGCCTCGTCGCTCTGGCGGTCTATCTCTTGGTCCGGCGGCACGGTGTGCTATAATGGCCCCGCATTGGATATCCCGAGATCCTTCAGCCGGAGCGCGAGCCGCCCGGCCCGCCGCAGCCCCCGTCCGTTCGCCGGACGGCGATCTCGCTAAGCAGGAGCCCCCGCTTTGAGCGCCGGTATCCACGCCGCCCCTTCGTGGTGGCAGATCCTCACGCTGCTCGCCCTGGTCGTCGCGGCCGGATTCTTTTCGGCTTCCGAGGCGGCGCTGGTCTCGATCTCCCGCCTGCGCGCGCGGGCACTCCTCGACCGGGGCGTCAAACGAGCGAGATCCGTCGTCCTTCTCGTCGACGATCGGAACCGGATCCTCACCTCGATCCTCATTGGAAACACGATCGTCTTGCTCGCGGCCGACTCGCTGGCGACGTACCTGTTCATCACCTGGGGTCTGCCCGACGGCGCACTGGTGGCGACCGTCACGATGACGATTGTGTTATTGCTCTTCGGCGAGATCATTCCGAAGACGCTGGCCGTCTCGGACGGCGAGCGCTGGGCGCTGCGCCTGGCGCCGACGATGGTGCTCTTCGCGAAGGTGCTCAAGCCCTTGGCCTTCACGTTTTTGTGGGTCACCAATCTGGCCGTTCGTCCGCTAGGCGTCAAGCATCCTCACCAAATTTTCGTCACCGAAGACGACATTCGCGCGATCGTCAACGTCGGCGCGGAGCAAAACGTCCTGCAAGAGCAAGAGCGCGAGATGATCCATTCCGTCATCGAGTTCGGCGATACGATCGTGCGCGAAGTGATGACCCCGCGCCCGAATATCGTGGCCGTCTCTCTCGACGACTCTCCGCGGCGCGCGCTGGATCTGGTCATCGCGGAGGGCTACTCGAAACTCCCGGTCTACCAAGAATCGAAGGACGATATCGTCGGCGTCGTGCACGACCGCGAGCTGTTGATCAGCCTGGCCGACGGGACGCTGAGTTCGAAGCCGCTCCGGATGCTGATGCGCGCGGTCACGCACGTTCCGGAGAACAAGAAAACTGCCGAACTGCTGCGCGCGATGCAGCGCGATAAATTTTCGATGGCGATCGTGGTCGACGAGTACGGCGGTACCGCTGGACTGGTTACGATGGAGGATCTGCTCGAAGAGATCGTAGGCGAGATTCGTGACGAGCACGACGAGGACGAGCAGGAGCCGGTACGGGTCGTCGATTCGAACGAGGCGGTCGTCGACTCGGGCGTCAATATCGAGGATCTCAACGCGAAGCTCGGCACGCACCTGCCGCATGAAGAGTTTGAAACGATCGGCGGCTACACGGTGGGGCTATTCGGCCGGTTGCCGAGCGAAGGCGAGGAGATTGAGGCTGACGAGCGCACGCGCCTGAAGGTCGAACGCATGCGCGGCCGGCGCATCTTGGCGGTCCGCGTCCGTACGAGCGACGCGCCGTTCGGCGTGCCGGGTCCGCGGGAGCCGGAGCGCGATGCAGTCTGACGATCTTCTGGAGTACGCCAAACGAGCGCGCGACCGGGCCTACGCACCCTACTCCGGCTTTACGGTGGGTGCGGCGGTCGACGTTGGTGAGGGCGTCGTCGTCATCGGCTGCAACGTCGAAAACGCCAGCTACGGGCTGTCGATCTGCGCCGAGCGCGTAGCCCTTTGCAGCGCGATCGCACAGGGGCATGCCCGCATTTTCGCGATCGCAATCGCCGGACCGGAGTCGGCACAGACGGCACCGTGCGGCGCGTGCCGGCAGTTCATCGCAGAGTTCGACCGGCGGATGCCGGTCACGTTTACGACCGCGGCCGGGCCGGTGAAGACGACCCTCGAGGAACTCCTTCCCCGCAGTTTCGGAGCGTCGGATCTTTCGAGCGTGAGGCCGCTCCCCACGAAGTGAGCACGCCGGCGCGGGCGTATAAGACGCTGGCGGTGGTGCTGCGCGGGCGCAACCTCGGCGAGGCGGATCGCATCGTCACGCTGTTTACGACCGCGCGCGGCAAGGTCGATGCCGTGGCCAAGGGCGTACGCCGGCAGAGAAGTCATCTGGCCGGGCGCCTCGAGTTTGCAACCGAAGTGAACCTTTCTATGCATCGCGGGCGCACGCTGGACGTGATCGTAGCGGCGGAGATCGAACGCGCGCATTGGAGCGGTATCGTGCGGCCCCACGCGTATGCCGCGGCGTGCGTCGTTACGGAGTTGATCGACGCTTTTTGCGAACCCGACCTGGCGATGCCCGAAGTCTACGACCTGCTCACCGGCGCGATCGCGGCGATCGGAACGAGCGACGCGCCGACCTCCCTGATCGCGCGGTTCTCGCTGCGCCTGCTGGGGGCGCTCGGGCTTGCTCCGCCGGCCGATAGTTGCGTTCGCTGCGGCGCCCCCTTATCCGGGAAGGGAGCGTGGCTTGACTCCGAGCAAGGCGGACTTGCCGGCGCGGAGTGCCGGGCCGCCTCCCGCGATTCCCTTGAATTGACTGCTGCGGACCTCGAGAACTTTCGCGCGCTCGGGGCGCGCAAGGGAGGCGAGCTGCGGGCGGCCGTGCAGGCCAACGCGAGCGTCGCGAAGGCGATCGATGCTCTGGTCAACGCGCATCTGGGCCGGCGCCCCAAAGCGGGAGCGCACGCTGCCGAGTTCGTAACGGGGTAGGCGATGGCCATTCTTGCCCTCGACGTCGGTTCGAAGCGAATCGGCGTCGCGATTGCCGACCCGGATGGAAGCTATGCGATGCCCTTGTGCGTGATCGAGCGCTGTAACCTTCGAGAGGATCTAAAGCGGATTCAAGCGATGCTCGCGGAGTATGGTGCGACCGATCTCGTCGTCGGCGATCCGCTTCGGCTCACTGGCGAACGCGGTCCGGCGGCCGAAACGATGGATCGCTTCGTCGCGCAGCTCGCCCGCAGTTTCGCCGGAAAGATCCATCGCGTCGACGAGCGCCTGACGACGGCCGCGGCCAACAAGAGCCTCATCGCCGCCGACGTCTCGCGGAGAAGACGGAGGGCGACGGTCGACAAATTGGCGGCGGCGTTGATTCTCGAGCAGTTCTTGGCCCGGCGCAGACGGGCGGCCGGCGTATGATCCCGCGCGTGTTGCGCCTTTCGGCGGCGCTCATCGCCGTCGCGGCCGCTCTGCTCCTGCTCCGGTTTTTCTTCGCGGTCTTTGCCGATCGCTCGCATCCGGTCGCTACGACGCAGACGATCGTACCGCGAGGCTCGACCTTCCGCGAGATCGCGAGCCGGCTGGCGGCCGACGGCGTCATCGCCCATCCGCTGGCAATGCAGATCTATGCGAAGCTCCGCCATGCGGACACCGAGGTGAAGGCGGGCGAGTACCGATTCGCTCCGCACCAGACGCAGGCGGAGATCCTGGGGCAGCTGCTCGTAGGCGGCGCTCAGGTCGCCAAGTGGGTGACCTTCCCGGAGGGCTTTACGGCCAAGCAGATGGCCGCACGGCTGCAGGACGAGGGCTTCGGCAGTGCCCAAACGTTCGCACGCTTCTTCCTGCACGATACGATCGTCGTCGATGGAACGAGGACCAAGAGTCTCGAGGGCTTCCTCTTTCCAAGCACCTACCTCTTCCCGGTGG
>JAKAPQ010000194.1 GCA_021806945.1 bacterium
GCGCGGCGCCACACGGCCTGCACGGTGCGCGTCCGTATCAAAAGACATGGGACCGGATCGTCGGCGAGAACGTCTTCCCCCACCTCGACGCTCGGCGGCTCGACCGCGAACGGCGCCAGTTCGCGCTCGCAAACGCGGCGCAGGCGCGAGGCGTGAACCGGTGCGAGCGCCGGCGCGTGCAGGAGCGTTGAAGCGATCTGCGCGGGAACGCCGAGATCGATCGGTCCGGCTTCCCACGTCGTCATATCGAGGTACCAGACTGGAACCGCGGGGAGCAGCGCAACCTTGCCGTCGCCGCCGGCGAGCACCGGCCGTTGACGCCCATCGCTTCCGAGCTGCCAGGCGATCTCTCCGGTGCGCGCGACACCAAGCGCGATCGCCGGGTTCTTCACCTCGCGCCAGTGGCACCGTCCGGTGGAGATCGCGGCCTGCAGCAGGGCCTCGAGTAGTTCGGCTCGGCGCAGCTCGTTTCCGTAGGACCGTTCGGCGGCTGTCGCCAGCCGCCCGATTACGACGTCGACCGCCTGTACGAATCCGGCGGTCGATTCCGCGAGCGTGTACATCGTGTAAGAGCGCGGCTTTCCGAACTCCCCCGAGACGCGGCGCCGGACGACGTACGGTTCGACGACGACCCGCGGCGTAAAGCCGTACTCACGCACGTCCACAACGTACATGACGGACTCGTCGTTACCGCGCCCAGGCGGCGCTCCGACGCGGCGCGCGGTCTCCGAAAGTTTCTCCAGCCATAGATCGACCGCGCCGTCCGCTTTATCGCGCGGCAAAGCTTCTAAAATCGTCGCTTGCGCGTTTGCATACGGATCGAGCGCCCGAAAGAGGGCCGCCACGACGTGCTTGCAATTATAGCCGATCGGGCACGTACAGGTACCCTCGATCGCCCAGCGGCCGTTCCGCGCGCGCGCGACGACGCCGATTCGGTAAGGCGCGCCGCCGCTGCCCGCAACGAACGCGTGGATCTGCGTACCGTCTGCATCTACGCGAACTTCGAGCACGCGGCCCCGGTCGTAGTAGGCTTGCCCCCTCGCCCAGTACGCCGGCGCGAAAGAGTTTCGAACCTCGTCGAGACGAAATGGCGGGCGTAGCGTAGGCATAAACCCCCACGATTCGCCGCCGCGGCACCAGGTACATGGTTGCTCCGCGAGATCCGTCTCGATCAGCGTGTTGAGTGGGGCACGCCGCCGCAGTAGTCGGCGATACGCGCGATGCCTTCCCGCACGCGTTCGATCGGCGCGACCCAACTCAAGCGCAGCCAAGCATCGAACGATGCGCCGAACGCGATGCCGGGTATCGCGATCACCTCTCGCTCGTCGGCGAGCGCATGCGCCGCGTGCAGCGAGCCCACGCCTTCGGGAAGGCGAACGCAGGCGTAGAAACTCCCCTCGGGTGCGATGAATTGCAAACCGCTTTCGCGCAAGGCATCGACGACGGCGCTCCGCTGCCGCCCGTACCACTCCGCGTGCTCGCGCAAAGCGCCCGGCTCTTCGAATATGTGCAGCGCGACTTGCTGTGCGAACGTGTCGGCGCACGACGTCACCCATGCATGCACCTTGACGATCGACGGCGCGAGTTCCGCTGGCGTCATCGCCCACCCAAGCCGCAGGCCGGTGAGCGCGTTGCTCTTGCTCACCGAGTTGGTAACGATCGTATGCGGATAGACCGCGGCGAAGTAACCGGCGTCTTCGAGGTACGTCTGCTCGCGGTAGACCTCGTCGTGAATCACCCACACGGCCTCCCCGCCTCGCCGTAAGAGCCCGTCCGCGAGGCGCGCGACGGTCCCGCGCGAGATGACGCGCGCGGTCGGGTTGCACGGCGAACAAACGACAACGGCGCGCGTTCGCTCGCCGACGGCGGCGAGAATGCGTTCCGGATCGTACGCGAAGCCGTCAGATTCACGCATCGCCACGCTTTGCACCGCAACTCCCTCGAGCGCCGCCATCTTCGCGTACGACGGGAACGCCGGCTCGACGACGAGCAGCTCGTCCTTCTCAGGATCGAGCAGCGTCTTGATGACGACGTACGTCGCTTCTTGCGAACCCGTCGTGACGCAAACGTTCTCGGCCGCGCCGAGCCACGGATACCCGTAGTGCCCCGCGATGCGCGCGCGCAGTTGCGGATCGCCCGCGTTGACCGTATAACGGATCCCGCGATCGGCGACGTAACGCATGGCCGCTTCGAGATGCGCCGGATTGGGCCGCAGCGACGGCTCCCCTAAGCCCAAGTCGATGGAGCCGGGTCTTCGCTTGGCTGCGATCTCGCGGATCAACGAGCCCCCGATCCGTGCGACGCGGGGATTCATCGTCAAACCGCCACCTCGTACTCCCGCAAGGCCGCGTTGAGTGACGTCTTCGTATCGGTCGACGCGCTTCGCGTACCGATGACGAGCGCACACGGTACGTCGTAGGTTCCGGCCGGGAACGCTTTCGGGAGGCTGCCTGGAATGACGACCGCCCGAGCGGGAATGCGGCCCCTCGTGGTAACCCGTTCGCTTGCGCGGACGTCGACGATCGGCGTGCTCGCCGTCAGCACGACGCCGGCGCCGAGTACCGCTTCGCTTTCGACGCGTACGCCTTCGACCACGATGCAGCGCGAGCCGACGAACGCGCCGTCTTCGACGATGACCGGCTGCGCCTGGGGCGGTTCGAGCACGCCGCCGATACCGACGCCGCCCGAAAGATGCACGTTCTTGCCGATCTGCGCGCACGAGCCCACCGTCGCCCAGGTATCGATCATCGTGCCCTCGCCGACATAGGCACCGATATTGACGTATCCCGGCATGAGAATCGCGCCTCGCCCCAAGAAACTCCCATAGCGTGCGGCCCCCGGCGGCACGCAGCGCACGCCGAGCGCATCGTAATTCGTCTTGAGCGGAATCTTGTCGTACGCACCCCCCATCCACACGACGTCGCGCCGCCGGAAGTACAGCAGGATCGCCTGTTTGATCCACGCGTGGGTAACCCAGCCGCCGTCGTACGGCTCGCAGACGCGCAGTCTCCCTTCGTCCAGCGCCGCCACCACCTCGTCGACCGCGCGGCCGGCGGAACCCTTCAAATCGCTCGCATCCGCCGCCAGCGCCTCGATTTCAAGCCGTAGCCTTCGAACGTCCATGCAGCGCACGCTTACGTGAGGAGAACCTGCGCCCCTCCGCAGCGGCGCCGCGGCGGACCGGAAGCCTGCGTAACGGGCGGTGCATTGCTGGGTAAGAGAACGTGGGTAAGAGATCGTAGGGTCGTGGAGAACTACCCCCTCCCTCACCCCCGAGCAAGAACCGACTCGTTCCTTACTTAAGGAGAACCCGTGCCCAACACACGCGAAGACGAACGTCGAATCGACGCGATCCGCTTCCTGTCCGTCGATGCGGTGCAGCGGGCAAACTCCGGACATCCCGGGATGCCGCTCGGCGCCGCGGCGGCCGCCTACACACTCTGGACGCGCCATCTGCGTTTCAATCCGAAGGACCCCGGGTGGTTCGACCGGGACCGCTTCGTCCTGAGCGCCGGGCACGGATCGATGCTGCTCTACTCCTTGCTCTATCTCACCGGCTACGCGTTGACGCTGCAGGATATCGAGCGCTTCCGGCAGTTCGAAAGCAAGACGCCGGGGCACCCCGAAGCGCGCCATACGCCCGGAGTCGAAGTCACAACGGGGCCGCTCGGGCAAGGCTTCGCGAACGCCGTCGGCTTGGCGATGGCACAGGCGCATCTCGCCGCAACCTACAATCGCGCGGGTCTCGCGATCGTAGACCATTACACCTACTGCTTGTGCGGCGACGGCGATCTGATGGAAGGCCTCTCGGCCGAAGCCGCATCGCTTGCCGGCCACCTCGGCTTGGGAAAACTCATCG
>JAKAPQ010000195.1 GCA_021806945.1 bacterium
ACCGGCCAGCACGCACAGGTCATGACCTTCGCACGGCGCACGGCGCCGCCCCAAGACCTCACGCTGGCCGAAGCGGCCACGCAAAGCGTCTACTGGCGCGTCGAACGGCACGACGGCGATCGCATCGAGTTGCGCGTTCCGCGCGTCGCGGGCACCTATCTGGTATCGATCCTCGAGATCGACGACGACGGGCGCGTCGTGGCCGGCTCTTCGAAGTTGGTGGTGCGGTGACGGCGGCGCAGCGAGCGCCGCACGCGGATAGCCTGATGCTGCTCGACACCTACGGTTTGGTCTACCGAGCGTTCTTTGCGCTTCCGCTTCTCTCGACGGCAGGCGGCGTGCCGATCAACGCCGCCTACGGTTTCACGATGATGCTGAACAAGCTCGTCGGCGACGAACGCCCAAGTCACGTCGTCGCAGCCTTCGACAAAGGCTTACCGGTCCAGCGAATCGCGATGTTCCGCGAATACAAAGCCCAGCGCGAGAAGATGCCCGACGAACTCCGCAGCCAGTTTGCGCTCGTCCGCAAGATTTTGCACACCTACCGCATCCCGATCTTCGAACAGGACGGCGAGGAGGCCGACGACGTCATCGCGACGCTCGCGCGGCAGGCGGGCGAACTCGGAGAGCGCGTCGTGGTCGTATCTGGTGACAACGATCTGCTGCAGATCGTCGACGGGCACACGAGCGTACTGATGACGCGCCGGGGCATCAGCGATCTCGCCCGCTACGACGTCGCCGCGGTACGCGAGCGCTACGAGCTCGATCCGTCGCAGCTGCCCGACTACCGCGGTCTCAAAGGCGATCCTTCCGACAACCTCCCGGGCATCCCCGGCGTAGGTGAGAAGACCGCGATCAAGCTCATAAAGATAGCCGGGACGCTCGACAACCTGGTGGAACATCCCGAACTTGCCGGCTCGCCGAAGTTACAGGCGCTGATCGAGCGGTACGGCGGGCAAGCCCAGGTTTGCCGCGACGTATCGGTGATCAAGAACGATCTCGCGGACGTAACGCTCGACTGGAACGGCGCGCGCTACGAGCCCCCCGGCAACGACGAGCTCTACCGCCTCTATGCGGAGCTCGAGTTTAAATCGCTCCTTGCGAAGCTGCGGCCGCCGGCGGAGATGCCGCTTTTCGGCGGCGCGGCGCCGAAGATCGACGGCGCCTATCGCTCCTACGCTGCGTCGGCAGATCCGCCGGAGTTCGCATCGCTGGCGCAGGATCTGCGGGAACTCGGCCGCGCGGACCGCTTGATGCTGGTGCTGCATGGGGACGAGGAGATCGGCATCTCGGCCGCTCCGGGATCGGGCCTCGGCTTTCTGCTGGGGGCGCTTGCGAACGAGCCGGTGCGCTCGGCTTTCGCGGCGTTGTGGAGTGGGTCGCAGCGCCTCGGAGCGCACGACGCCAAGAACGTGCTCGAGGCGCTGCATGCGCGCGGTTTCGCGCCGCGGCCGTTCGCCGACGATACGATGATCGCCGCGCACCTTCTGGATCCGTCGCGATCGTTCGTCTCCGTCGGTGACGCCGTGCACGATTTGCTCGCCATGACGGTTGGCGCCGACGCGGCCTCCTCCGCCGACGCGGCGCTTCGCTCGATAGAACCGGCGCGCGTCGAGCTGGCGGAGCGAGATCAGTTGAAGTTGTACGAAGAGGTCGAGGTTCCGTTGGCGCCGGTACTGGCTAAGATGGAATGGACCGGCATAGCGGTCGACCCGTCGAAACTCGAGGATCTGGCGGCCGAGTGCGATGCCGCGATCGTGCGCCTGCGAAACCAAATCTACGATTTTGCAGGGGAAGAGTTTAACGTCGGGTCGCCGCAGCAGCTAGGCGCCGTACTTTTTGGGAAGCTTCAGATACCCGGCGGTAAGAAGACCAAGACCGGCTGGGCGACCGGCGTCGAAGTGCTTCAATCGCTCGCGCGCGAGTACCCGATCTGCGCGAAGGTGCTCGAGTACCGCGAGGTCACGAAACTCAAGAACACCTATATCGACGTGATCCCGCAACTGGTGAACCCGGCGGATCGCCGGCTGCACACGGTCTTCAATCAGACGGCGACGGCGACGGGTCGCCTGAGCTCGACGAATCCAAACCTGCAGAACGTTCCGGTACGCGGCGAGCTCGGGCGGCGCATTCGTAAGGCGTTCGTCGCGCCGGGCGACGAGTACGTCTTGCTCGCAGCGGATTACAGCCAGATCGAGTTGCGGTTGATGGCGCACCTCTCGGGCGACGAGGCGATGCGGCGCGCGTTCCACGAAGGCCGGGATATTCACGATTTTACGGCGCGCCAGATCTTTTCGCTCGCACCCGAAGATAAGGTCGACGCAAACCAGCGGCGCATGGCCAAGTCGGTGAACTTCGGGCTGCTCTACGGAATGTCCGATTTCGGGCTCGCGCAGCGCCTCGAGATCGGGCGCGCCGAAGCTAAAGAGATCACCGTCGCTTATTTCGCCCGCTTTCCCAAAGTTCGCGCCTACGTCGAACGTACGATCGAACGGGGGCGCGACGTGGGCTACGTGACGACGCTCATGGGGCGGCGCCGCTATATGCCGGGACTGACGTCGAGCAACTATATGCTGCGCGCGGCCGCAGAACGCGAAGCCACCAACGCTCCGTTACAAGGGAGCGCGGCCGACCTCATGAAGCTGGCGATGGTGAGGATCGACGCGCGGCTGGCGCAGGCCGGGTACGACGCGCGCATGCTGCTTCAGATCCACGACGAGTTGATCTTCGAAGTGCGGCGCGAGCGGCTACGCGACGTCGCGCATATGGTACGAGGCGAGATGGAGGGTGCCGCGAGCCTCTCCGTGCCGCTCGAGGTCACGTTGAAGGTGGGAAGCAACTGGTACGACGTGGAGGTGTCGAACGATCTTTAGCACGCTTGCGATAGCCGTACGACTGGCGGCGTTCAAGCCGACGGCGACGGTCGCCGCGCCCAAGGCGACGCTTCGCGTTGCGGTTGCCGATACCGATCGGTCGCGCGCACGCGGGCTGATGGGCGTCGCCGCATTGCCGGCGCACGCGGGCATGGTCTTCGTTTTCGCTGCGGATGGGCCGGTCCAATTCTGGATGAAGAACACGCTTATTCCGCTCGACATGGTCTTCGTGAGCGCGCGCGGTACGGTGCGCTCGGTTGCGTCCTGGGTGCTGACCGTGCCCCCCACGACCCCCGACGACCGGATTCCGCGCCGCGATGGGGTAGCGAAGTACGTCATCGAACTCAACGCCGGCGAAGCCGCTAGAGACGGCATCGTGCCGGGCGCGAAGATCGGTGGAATCACGCGCTTGAACTAAGACGCTGTGCCGGAACTTCCCGAAGTCGAGACCATCGCGCGCGGGCTGCGCGCGAAGATCGTCGGCAAGACGATCGCTCGCGTGCAGATTCGCCTTGCCAAGGTCGCCGTCGCGCCCGCCGGGGTCGACTTTTCGCGCACCCTGGCCGGCGAGCGCATCGTTGGGGTCGCGCGGCGCGGAAAATACGTGCTTCTCGAACTGGCTTCGGGGTGGTCGCTGGTTACGAGCCTGCGCATGACGGGCCGTCTGCTGGTCGGGGGTGCCGGGGGATCTCCGCATCCCCACACGCACCTGACCCTGTGCTTCGGTGACGGCGAGCGGCTCGCGTTTGCCGACGTCCGGCAGTTCGGCCGCATGCGGCTGGTTGGGCCGGGGGAGGCGTGGGACGCGGCCCTGGGCGTCGAGCCGTTGGGTGGGGACTTTACTCTTGAGCGCTTTATCGGTATGCTTGCGGGGCGGACGACGCCGATCAAGGCTTTTCTCCTCGATCAGCGGCGCATTGCCGGTGTAGGTAATATCTACGCCTGCGAGGCGCTCTGGAAGGCTCGGATTCGT
>JAKAPQ010000196.1 GCA_021806945.1 bacterium
CAGGATGCCGGCGCGAAAGTCATTCACGTAGCGCCCAACACCACCTCGATGGTTACGAACAAATCGGTCAGCGCGCATGGCGGCAAGACGACCTATCGCGGTCTGGTCGAGATTTTCCCCGGCGCGGTCGGCGCCAAGACGCGCGTGCGATGCGACGCGCTCATCATGGACGAAGAATCGGCCAGCGATACCAAGCCGACGATGAAGATCCACGAGCAGCGCTCGACCGTCGAGCACGAAGCCAGCGTGAGTAAGATCGGCGAAGAACAGCTCTTCTACGCCATGAGCCGAGGTTTGAGCGAAGCCGACGCGACGGCGATGATCGTCAACGGGTTCTTCGATTTCTTCGTCAAGGAACTTCCGATGGAGTACGCGGTCGAGCTCAATCGCCTGGTCAAGATGGAGATGGAAGGCGCCGTTGGCTAACTCCGCGACCGCGGTTGCGAGACTCCACGATATCGCACCGGGCACGACCTTGCGCGTCGTAGCCGGCGAAGACGAGATCCTCCTCTGCAACGTCGACGGCACGATCTACGCGATCGAGGACGTCTGCACGCACGACGGAGCACCGCTCGACCAAGGCGAACTCGAGGACTGCCGCATCGTATGCCCGCGCCACGGCGCGAATTTCGACGTGCGCACAGGTGAAGCGCTCACGCTCCCCGCAATCCTTCCCTTACCAACGTTCGCGGTGAGGGTCGAGGATGACGCCATCTATATCGACAGGTAGATCCATTTTGCGCCCGGCACTAACGGTGCTGGGGCTCCTGCTGCTGCTGGCCTTCGTCCTCGTGGGAATCTATGCCGGCAACGTCTTTGCGGGGATGCGCGCCGCCGCGCAGACGAGCGGCACGATCGCGGGAACCGGCGTCGTGCGGCCCGTCGAGATCCTGCGCGACGACCGCGACATACCGCACATCCGGGCGCGGTCGCTGCACGACCTCTTCTACGCGCAGGGTTTCGCCGAGGGTTCGGACCGGCTCTTTCAGATGGACCTCGTCCGTCGCTTCGTCTACGGGCGATTGGCCGAAGTACTCGGCGCGAGGTTACTGCCGGTCGACGAGCGGGCACGCCTCGTCGACGTGCGCGGTATCGTCGACCGCGAGTGGAAGAATCTGAGCCCGCGCGAGCGCACTATCCTTCAAGCCTTCAGCGACGGCGTAAACGCTGCCATGGCTCGCGAGCCGTTGCCGGTCGAGTTTCGCCTGCTGCTCTACACGCCGAAGCCGTGGCGCCCGCAGGACTCGCTGGCGGCTGGGTTCGCAACCGTGCTCGACCTCACCGACTCATGGCGTGACGTGCTCGACCGCAATCAGATTTGGCGGACCGGCAATACGCGCGCATTCGACGCCGCGTATCCGCTCACCGACTGGAAGTACGACGCGCCGACCGTCGGCCGCGACGCTCCGCGTTCCGTCGCTGCATCGTTGCCGGCGGAAGCGCTCGGCGCGCTCGCGGCGCCCGCGGCGGGCGCCGTGGCGCACCGCGCGCGCCGCGGCCTGGGCAGCAACGATTGGGCCGCCGGTGCGGCACACACGGCGACCGGGCGCGCGCTGCTCGCAAACGATCCGCATCTCGATCTCTACATTCCGGGCATTTGGTATCTCGTCGATCTGCGAGCACCGGGCTTTCACGTCGCGGGAGCCGCGATCGCCGGGACGCCCGGGGTCATTCTCGGGCATAACGACCACGTCGCGTGGGGAGTTACCAACGGCACCGTCGCCGCACTCTCGGTCTTCGACGCGCCCGCGGATCTGCCGCAACGGAACTGGGTGACCGAAACCTTTCACGTGCGTTTCGGAGGCGACGTGACGCGGCGCTACTATCGCGGCCGGCGCGAGTTCGGCGTGCCGCGCCCGGGCCACCCCCACCGGATCGCGCTGGTACGCTGGAGTGCCTACACCCGGCCATACTCGCCGGTCGCGACGTTCCTGGATCTCGACGCCGCGGACTCGGTCCGCGCAGCACTTCGCGCGCTCGCACGCTACCCGGGCCCAACGCAGAACTTTGTCGTTGCCGGGACGAGCGGCCGGGTCGCGTATCAGCTCGCCGGCGAGATCCCGGGCGACCCCGCGTGGGCCCGCTACGTTCATCCGGCGAGCGATCTGCGAAAAACATATCCGGATATTCCGTTCGCGCGGTTGCCGCACGTCGCTCCATCGAAACGGGCTGTCGTCTTTACCGCAAACGACAAGATGTACGGCGCCGGCTACCCCTACCGCCTGAGCGCATCGTTCGAGGCGCCGTACCGCGCCTACCGCATCTCACGTTTGCTCCG
The DNA here is from genome assembly GCA_021806945.1 of bacterium. Taxonomy (GTDB): domain Bacteria; phylum Vulcanimicrobiota; class Vulcanimicrobiia; order Vulcanimicrobiales; family Vulcanimicrobiaceae; genus JAJYFL01. Next base: position 2,279 of record JAKAPQ010000196.1, read on the forward strand.
CGCCCGCAAGACGTACGACGTCTCCTACTTCGCTCGGATGCAGCGAGACACGCTCTCACCGGCCGATCTCGAATTCGCTCGCGACGTCGTTCGCGCCGCGCGGGCGCATCCTCGCTCGCTTCCACCTTCAGCGAAATCGCTAATCGACGCGCTCGCCGCGTGGGACGGCCGCTTCGACCCGAGCTCCGTCGGGGCAACCGTGGAGCGCTCGGTCCGCACGCAGGCGCTGTACGATGCTCCGAGCTTCGTCGGCTTGCTCGAAAGCCTTCGGCAAGATTCCGGCGGCCGTCTCGCAGCGGTACAGCGTTCCGTCTTACGCGCCGTCGCGAAGCTCGCGCGGGCGCCCGCTTCGGCGCGCGCGCTGTTGCAGCCTTGGCGATCGGCCGGCGCGGTACGCGTGAAGCATCAGCTCGCATCCATGGGCTTCACGTTCTTGGACGGCGTACTCCTACCGGGCGACGGCGAGAAGTACACCGTTCACGTTCAGATGCCGAAGTATTCGCAAAGTTTCCGCGCGGTCTGGGACGTCGGCAACTGGAATGCGGGCGGCATCGTCATTCCGAGCGGCGAGTCGGGCGAACCCGGCTCCGGGCACTACACGGATCTCTCGCGCACCTGGATCGCCAACCGTCTCGTGCCCTTGCCGTACGGAACGAAGGCAGTCGACGCCGCGGCACGCGCCACACTTACGCTAAAACCTTGACCGCGATCGCCGGCACCGATCGAGAGAGGCGCTATCGCATCTCGGGCATCACCCGTATGGCGACGGCTAGACCGGTAAGCCAGAGAATAAGCCCCGTGCCCAGCGCTCCGAGCCCGTCGCTTCCGGGGCCGAGCAGCACCGGATACGCGCACGCCCACAACACCAGTGCGACCGCCGTTCCGTAGTAGATTCTTGCATTGAAGAGCTTCGCGAGCGGAACGAAATGCAAACCCACGATCCCAACGATCGCCGGAAGGATCAATTCGGGCCGGTGCAGCGCGCCGAGCACGACGGACGCGACGGCGATGAGCCCCCACTGCACGCCGTTCACGATGCCGAACGTTTGGCCGATACGACGTCCCTCCGCGCTGCTTCGTTCGAACCGGAGCGGATAGCGGCGCAACAGCACCGCCGCAGGAACGGCGAGCGCCGCGACCATGAGCGCGATCGCAGCGGCGCCGCCCGCGTCCAATCGGCCGAGTGCGGCAAGAGCGACCGAGGACCATAGACCGCTGAAAAACGCGAGCACGAGCATGCCGGTGGCCTCACCTCCACGCTGTCGGGAGACGGTAATCACGATGCACCTGCCTTGAGGATCGCTTGCATCTTCTCGACGTGCCGTACGAATGCGTTTCGGCCCGTCCCGGTCAGCCGGTAGCGCGTCTGCGGACGGCGGTCCACAAACGCCTTCTCTTCCAGCACGTAGCCCGCATCGACGAGTTTTGCCAGGTGCGCTCCCAGATTGCCGTTGGTCGTCTGCGTCGCGCGCTGCAATTCGCTGAAGGCGACCCATTCCGACGCGACCAACTCCGCGATGACGCCGAGGCGAATCTTCGATAGCAAGAGTTCGTCCACGCTAG
>JAKAPQ010000197.1 GCA_021806945.1 bacterium
TTGTAATGGACTGTTGGGAGCACGCGTTTCTGTTGGACTACAAGCCTTCGGAGCGCGGAAAGTACGTCGAAGCGTTTTACGCGAATCTCAACTGGGCGGCGTGCGAATCCCGCCTTGCGGGGAGCCTGGCGGCCGCTCGAAGTTAGCCGGAGCTACGTAGAGCGTGCGAGCGTTCACGTAGAAGACGAGCCCCGGAGGCGCCGCCGACTGCTTGCGCACGAACTTGCGCGGCGTGTAGTCGACGGCCGCCTTCGCGTTCTTCGCGGCCTTGCTATGCAGCGCCGCCAGGGACGCTGCGGCAACCAGGTCGCACTCGGGAGGTTCTCGGCGATCGTCACGTTGGATGATGACGTGCGCTCCCGGCGTTGCCCGTGCGTGAAACCAAAGGTCGTTCGGCCGCGCTACGCGGAAGGTAAGGTCCGCATTCTCGATCGGCGTCCGGCCGACGAGAATCCGCGAGCCTGAATCCGTAACGTACTGCAGGGGTTTGCGCTTGCGTGTCGTCGGGCGCTCTGCGGCCCGCGCGCGGCGGCGGTCGAGCGCCGCGATCGCTTCTGCGACATCCGTCAGCGCGTCGGCCTCTGCGCGCTCCACTTCCCAGCGCAGCTCCTCGATGGCCGCCCGAAGGCGCTCGAGCTGCGTCCGGCGCGCCTGCAGATGCACGCGGGCCGCTCCAAGTTTCTTGTATGCCTCGAAAAGCTCGGTGGCGTGCTCTTTCGCGGCCGTCTGCTCGTCGGGTGGCAGCGCGTGCAGCGTCTCGTATACCGCTTCACCGCGCTCGCGTAAGAGATCGCGCTCCTGCGCGTCGCGAAGCCGGGCGTCGATCTGCGTGAGTTCGGCGCCGGCTTTGCGCTCGCGCTCGGCGAGCGCCTTCTCCATATCCCGCCGGCGCTTCGCCGCGCTATCGTGCGATGCGTTCCCCACGTCTTGAATGCGCGCTTCGGCGAATATCTCCAGCAGCCCGTCGGCCCGCCCGCAATCCAGCTCGGCGTATTGCGGGAGTGGCACGAGATGCGCTTGCACGAGGGCACCGTCACGCCGGTAGACGTACAGAGCCGCCGGGGGGGCATTCTCGTCGCTCAACGTGCGGACCAGGTCTTCCGCACCGGCGCCGGCGTATCCGTCGCGCAGGACCTTCGGTACCCTTCGCTCGGGGTTCAGGGGCGGCGGCTCGTAGGAACGTCCGGCTTCGACCGCGCGCACGGGATTCTCGGAGCGCGAAAACTCCTTTGCGGCGGCCACGATCGTGCGGTCTTTGAGAAGTATGACGTTACCGAAGCGCGGCACCAGCTCGCAGATCAGCGCCGACTCGGCTCGCACGCCGAAGCGCGACCGCACCACGAAGTCGAGCCGCAGGATCCGATCGCCCGTGCGCGCTCGCGCGTCGGCAAAGCTCGTGCCGCGGAGAGCGGCGCCGACCGCGCGGACGAAGCCCGGTTCGCTTGCGATCGGGAGTTCGCCCTCCTCGATGGTCAAGAGCGGCGTGGGAGCGAAGATATCGACGCACAGGAGTCGCGTTTGACCGCGCGACCAGAGGGCAATCGCGATTCGTCCGTCGGAGAGTTGCCCGACGTCGCGGACCTTGGCGCCCCGCAGGCGCGCGCGCAGCTCCTGTGCAGCACGGCGAACGAGTAGCCAATCGGTCAGCATCGGTGCATCGGAGCAAGATCTGGGAACATGCGTGGCGGCTCTTCGCCGCGTCGCGGTGCGGACTCCGCCCGGATGGGTAAGACGCTACGGCGACTGCACCGAAAATGGGGCGAGGAAGTCGAGGAGACGATGGGGTCGAGATCGTTGGAATGGCGCCGAAGGCTTCGAATGGGTCTTGCGCCCGCGTTCGTCGCGCTGGCGTGTTGTGCGGCGGCAGGCTGTAGCGCGCGGGCTCCGGCGTTCCCGCCGGGCTACACGCAGCAACGAAGCGCCGCCGGCACGTTCTGGGTACGGACGTTGCCCGGGGGCGGGAGGGAGACCTACCGCGTGCAGACGCGGCCGTTCACCGGAACGCTCAAGGACCTCGCTTCAAGCGAAACGATCGATACCGTCCTGCGCAACAAAGGTGCCCGGTACGTAAGCAGCGATCCATTCCCGGCCTGCCCAGGTGAGGCCGGTATCCTTACGTTTCATATCCGTGGCGCGACGGGGAGCGAGATTAGGGAAGAAGCCTTCACGGTTTTCAACCAGAAGTCGATCGCGGTTACGGCGACGCGGCCCGCAACGGAGCCCCTGGATAGCGCCGTCCGCTCCGCGATGGGGAAAAACGTCTGCAACGTACCTCTGTGAACTCGTTTGCCGGATTATCCGAAACGGCGCACCAACTCGCGTTTTAGCACCTTTCCGCTGGGCCCTAGGGGGAAGGCCTCGACGAACTCCACCCGGCGCGGATACTTGTAGCGGGCGAGGTTCTGCTGCGACCAGGCGATGATCTCCTCGGCGTGAGTCTCGTTCGCGTCTGGAGCGAGCACCACGACCGCGCAGACCTCCTCTCCGTGCAGTGGATCGGGCAATCCTATGACGGCGACTTGGGCGATCGCCGGATGGCGCAGCAGGACCTCCTCGACCTCGCGCGGGTAGACGTTGTAACCGCCCCGGAGCACCATGTCTTTCTTGCGGTCGACGATCGTGATAAACCCGTCGGCGTCCTGCGTTCCGAGGTCGCCGCTCCTGAACCAGCCGTCAACCATAACCGCTGCCGTCGCCTCGGGGTTGTTCAGGTATCCCTTGAAGACGTCGTGCCCCCGGATTACGACCTCGCCGAGTTCGCCGGTCGGCAGCAACTCGATGCGGTCTTCCAAGTCGGCCTTGGCAATGGCAAGGTCGACGCCCCAGACGCCGCGTCCCACGGTTCCCGGTTTTCGGCCGAGATCGCGCTGGTTGAAAGAGGCCACCGGCGACGTTTCGGAGAGGCCATAGCCCTCGTAGATCGGCAGCCCGAAGGTCTTCTCGAAGGCCTCGAGGACCGTCTGAGGCAGCGAGGCCCCTCCCGAGACGGCGATCTGGAGTTCGGGGCGCCTCGGATCGGTTCGCGCCGCTTCGAGCAGGCTGATGTACATCGTCGGAACGCCGACGAAGACGGTGATGCGCTCCTTTATCAGCAGGTCGAGGGCCGCCGCGCCATCGTAGCGCGGCATGAGCACGACGGTCGCGCCCACCCGGAATGCGGTATTCATGACGCACGTCTGGCCGAAGGAGTGAAAGAGCGGCAGGCAGCCGAGAAAGACGTCGTCATCGCGCAAGCCGAAGAGATCGAAGGCGCTGACGGTCGCGTTCATGATCATGTTGAGGTGGCTCAACACCGCGCCCTTTGGCTTGCCGGTCGTGCCGCTCGTATAGAGCACGACCGCGTCGTCCAGCGGCCCGCGGTGCACGAAAGCGGTGATGGGATCCGCGCTTGCCGCAAGCGCGTCCACCTGCGGAACCTTCGGTCCGGGCTCACCGGAGCCGGCGGGCGGCACCATTACCGCCAGCAGCGTTACGCCCGCTTTCTCGGCCGCGGCTCTGCCGGCGGCCAAGAAGGGAGCCGCGCAGACGAACGCCTTGACCTTGGCGTCGGTCAAGACGAAGGCGATCTCCTCGGCCGTGAGCAGCGCGTGAACCGGCACGACGACCGCCCCGAGGGCGAGCGCCCCGTAGTACGTCCGCGGAAAATCCGGCACGTTCGGCAGCATCAGGGCTACGGCATCGCCCGGGCCGATGCCGTGCGCGCGCAGGACGGCTGCGTAGCGCCGCGCCTGTTCCCAAAGTTCCGCGTAGGTGACGCGGCTTTCACCGAGCACGACGGCCGCCCGATCCGGGTGGCGGGCCGCCG
>JAKAPQ010000034.1 GCA_021806945.1 bacterium
GCGGCGCGACTTTGTTCTTCACCACCTTGACCCGCGTCCGCGTTCCGACGACCTCTTGCCCGATCTTGATCTGTTCGAGCTTGCGCACGTCTAGGCGGATCGAGGCGTAGAACTTGAGCGCGCGGCCGCCGGAGGTGGTCTCGGGGCTGCCGAACATGACGCCGACTTTTTCGCGCAGCTGATTGATGAAGATCATGATCGTCTTGCTGCGCGAGATCGCGGAGGTGAGTTTGCGCAGCGCCTGCGACATCAAGCGCGCCTGCAGGCCTACGTGCGTATCGCCCATGTCCCCTTCGAGCTCGGCCTTCGTGACCAGCGCCGCGACCGAATCGACGACGACGACATCGACGGCGTTGCTGCGTATGAGCATCTCGGCGATATCGAGCGCCTGCTCGCCGGTATCCGGCTGAGAGACGAGCAGATTGTCGAGGTCGACGCCGAGCGCGGCGGCGTAGGTGGGGTCGAGCGCGTGCTCGACATCGATGAACGCGGCGGTGCCGCCGGTCTTCTGCGCCTCGGCGATGGCATGCAGGGCCAGGGTCGTCTTGCCGCTGGACTCCGGACCGTAGATTTCGACGACGCGCCCGCGAGGGAAACCGCCGACGCCGAGTGCGAGATCGAGCGCGATCGAGCCGGAGGAGACGACCTCGAACAACATCCGCTCCTGGAAATCACCCATCCGCATGATCGAGCCCTTGCCGAATTGGCGCTCGATCTGGGCGAGGGCGTTGGTGAGGGCTACCTGCCGGTCGTCTTGCGCTGCCATCTTCTTCTCCATTCCATCGTTATCGTTCGGTGCCGTCGTTATGGATATCACGCTATAGGATCCGGGTGCCAACTGGGTGGCATTCCGCCTTTTCGATGCGCTTCCGTGCGCTTAGGGTAGCCTTTCGGGGGCGAGCATCGAACTCCTGTTCGATTGGCGCCCCTTCGACAGGCAAGGGCCCTATGCCGACTCGAAGATCGCTTGCGTGAACTCGGCCGGGACGAAGGGGCGCAGCGTATCGGCCGACTCGCCGACGCCGACGAATTTGATCGGCACTTCCAGCGCATCGACGATTGCGACGAGGATGCCGCCCTTGGCGGTAGAGTCGAGTTTGGTGACCACGACGCCGGTAAGCTGCGTCGCTTCGTTGAAGAGCCGCGCTTGCGAGATTGCGTTCTGGCCGGTGGTTCCGTCGACGACGAGTAATGTCTCCGCCGGCGGCTCGCCGAGCTCGCGCTCGATGATCCGGCGCATCTTCTTCAACTCTTCCATCAGGTTGGTTTTCGTCTGCAGGCGACCGGCCGTATCGATGATGATCACGTCGGCGCCGCGCGCTTTGCCCTTCTGCACGCCGTCGAATACGACCGACGCCGGGTCTGCGCCGTCGTTGCCGCGCAGGAAATCGCAACCGCTGCGCTCCGCCCAGATCGCGAGCTGTTCGGCGGCCGCGGCACGGAACGTGTCGGCCGCAACGAGCAGCACGCGCTTACCCGTCGCGCGCAACGAGGTCGCGAGCTTGCCTATCGTCGTCGTCTTACCGCTTCCGTTGACGCCGACAACCAGCAGGACCGACGGCTTGCGCGTGAGATCGAGCCCGGGGTTGGGGAGCGTCAAGAAGCGCTCGACATCTCTATGAAAACGCGCTACCACCTGGTCGCTCGTGCGCCACTGCTCTTGCTTAGCGACCAGCTGCAGCCCACCGACGATTTTTTGGGTGGTGGGAACGCCGAAATCCGCTAGCAGCAGCAGATCTTCGAACTCCTCCCAGAACTCGGGCGCGATGGGCTTCTTCGCCCGCCCCAGCGATTCCACGCCGGAGAACGCTTCGCGCGTTCGTCCGAACGTCGCTCTTAGTCGAGACAGCCAACTCATGACGCGTGTCGTGCGTTCGGGAGGAGTGCAGACGGACCTGCGCTTGCGCTAGCCTCCTAGGCCTTGCCTCTTCGCCCTTCGACAGGGCCAAGGTGAGGCGACGCACACGAATCACCACGCCAGTGACGGGGACCGCGCGAGAACCCGTTAGCGCTGGATGAAGAAATCGCTCATCGCGTGGACGTTGATGTTGTCGCCGGCCATGCCAAGGAACGGTAGACCCCATGATTCCTCGATCGTGCGGAGCATCGCGTAGTGGTTGTACTTGCGGTGCGATACGAAGTGGGGCTTGCCGATGCCGCTAATGACGACGAGGGGTATGATGCCGCCGCCGTACATGCCGCCGGACGGAAAGAACGGCGCACCCTTGGGCACGATCGGTGAATCGCAGCAGCCGTAGGCGTTCAGCCACCCGCCGGTGGCCTTGTTCCCGCCGTCGTAATCGGTTTCGTCGGTCGTAATGAAGATGACCGAGCGCTTCGTCCAAGACTTGGAGGACATGATGCGGTGCACCCACGTCGCAACGAACTCGTCTCCCACGCGCTTCAACTTCGCGTCGTTGCCGTAGGGGCAGGCCGGACCGCCCACGCCGTGCATGTCGTGACAGACGTTCGGACTGATCCAGGCGTACTGCGGCAGGTGTCCCGCGCTCAGGTCTTTGGAGAGCTGCCGCAACGGCACGACGTGCTTGCGACGGGCGGCGCTGCGGCGCACGTCGCGGTAGAGCATGAACGGATCGTGGCGAATGACGTAGAGCGGGTCCTTCGCTCCGGCCGGCGCGAAATTGCCGTCGTACCCGGCGCTCGGGAGGCTCTGCATGTACGCCTTCCACGAGATGTGGTGCGCTTCGAGCTGATCGACGATGTTGACGTGATTGAAGCGCTGCGACGGGTTGTCGCTGTTGCTGTACCAGTTGTTGCCCGACGTCAGTGCGACGTAATTCGGGAGGCTCGGATGCGTCACGCCGTAATACTCGGCCCCATAGCCGTACGTCTTCGCGAGCTTCGTGATCTGCGGTGCGTTTGGGTTCCCGACGATGCTCGTGTTGCCGTGGTTCTCGAGCATGATGATGACGACGTGATCGAATTTCGGGACTCGCGCGGCTAGAGCCGGGCTCGCGCACGACAGTGCAAAACCGAGTACCGTCACGATCGAGAGCAGTCTTTTCATTGCCTTCCGTTCCTCCATTGCGACGCTTCGGTGCGCGGCAGCGCGCAGCCTCTAGCGGTTACCGCTGCCCGGCGTCGACGCGGTAGACGTACGCGAGGACCTCCGCGACGAGCGCGTAGAGCTCGCGCGGAATATACTCGGTGAGATCCAACCGGCCGAGCGCTTCGACGAGTTCGGCATCTTCGTGCAGCGGGACGCCGTGCTCTTTCGCGAGGCGCACGATCTCCTCGGCGATCGTACCGCTGCCGGCCGCCACGACCTCGGGTGGTTCGGGCTTGACGGGATCGTATCTCAACGCTGCCGCCGCCGGGCGCCGCCCGACCTTCTTACGAAAATCGTAATAGCGATCGCTCATACGTGGAAATCCAGGCGATTTGGCGGGGGCTGCGCAGGCGGCTCTCCGCGCGGCGCCGCGGCGTGAGCGCGGCGCGATGCGACCGCGGCGTCGGCCGATGCGACGCGGTAACGCAGCCGTTCGAGGCGATCGCGCAGTTCCCCGAGCGTCGCGCCGAAACGTTCCGCGCTGCTTGAGCGCTCGGTTTTGACGTTTACGCGTACCGAGCGCCCAACGGTCTCCAGATCGATCGCGACGGTCCCCAACGAAGCGGTGTCAAGTACGAAGGCGACGTGAAAGTTGTCGGCGTCCATCTTCTCTCGCCTGCCGGGCGCGTCGCGTGAGATGCGTACCGTCGCCGGCCGGCCGCCGGGATGATAGAACACCGGAAGCGCGAGGCCGATCGCATCCGGCGTGTCGGCGTTAGCCGAAAGCGTATTCAGCTGTGCCGCCGCCAGCATCGTCAGCGTCTCGTTCAACGCTTGTGCTAGCGCCGGCGATTGCGGCGCGCTCGGTTCGCGCGCGAGCGCGAGCACGAGCGCCTTCAGATCGTTCTGCGCGGCAACCGTCCGTTCGACGGCCTTCGCCTGCGCGACGACCGGTGCCGTCGCCGGTGCCGGCGAACGCAACTGCCCCGCGGCGGCGAGACGCGCGCGCGCTGCGGCGGCGAGTTTCGGCTCGAAGCCTTCCAGGACGTTGCCGACGTACGCCGAGATCCGCTGCGGGAACGCCCGCTCGTCGGCCGGGTTCAAGCGAGCGACGAAACTCAGGAGCGTGCGTAGCGTCGAGACGCGCGCGTCGCCGCCGCCGCGGGGCAGCAGAGATTCCAAGCGCGCGAAGAGCTCGGGCAAGCGCTCTGCAGCGACCGACAGCAGGCGCACGGCAGCGAGCGTCACCGGCGTTCGTGGAACGCGCAGAGATTCAAGCTCGGCCTCGGGCGAGCCGGGTACGGCGCGCGCACCGGAGGGCGGGCGCCCGGCGGCGGCCCGTCCGGTTACGAGCCCTGCGGGCGGTTCGCGCCGCATTTTCATATGCGGCGCCACCGGAGGCTCGCGCAAAGGCGTGGGCACCGCAGGCACGGCGGCACGCGATGCGGCGATCCGCGCTTCGAGCGGATCCAGCGGCGCGGCGGGATTCGCGGCAGGGCCGCTGCGGCCGGCTCGCTCCGCCGGCGGAGCGGCCCCTATGGGCGAATCGCGTGGCGTTCGCCGAACCGACGCCGCCACAAAGACCGCGCGCGGTGGGGCGGCGGGAGGGGCGGCGGGAGGCGTAGCGGGCGCACCGGGGGTCGCAGATGCGGCCGGCGGCGGCGCTGCGGGGGGCGGGAGTGCGCCTGGGCGCGCGACGGTGACGAGCACCGCAGTCTGTGGGCTCGCCGGCGGGAGATCTGCCGTTACGGTCGCCGGCGGGTTATTCGGGTCGATGAGCCCCAAATTGCGGACGAGGATTCGGTTGCCCGCAAAGGCCGAGACCTGGAGCAGCAGCGTCTGGCCAGGATTCACGCCCGGCGGCAGCTGCGCCATAATCTGACGGCCGAGGATCTGGATCAGATCGTAACCGCCCTGCGGCGCTAGTATCTCGGCGGCAAGCAGATCGCCGACGGCGATCTGCGCCTGCACGACCTCGGCAGCAACGCCCAAGTCGAGTGCCGTGATCGCCCCGGCGGCAACGGGCAACGGCGGAAAGCGCGGCGGGTCCATCTTCGGTTAACCGTACCGGGCAGCGGCCTAGCAGGTTGCGGAAAAACCCGCGCCGCCGTCTCGAACCCGCCTGTTCCGCCGAAAGCTTCGTCGCTCTTCGGTCACAACGCTACGGCGTTGCTTCCTCATCGCTCCTCGTTTCGACGGAACAGGCGGGCCCGATCCGGACACCGCGGGTTTTTCCGCAACCTGCATGCCTGCATCGGTCGTGCGGATGCGCGTCTCGCTGTGGAGGTTGCCCTCCTCGTCGAGCACGCAGACCTCGCTGTAGCGATCGCCCAGGTCGATGCCGATGGCCAACGGGCCGCCTGCCCTCTCTCCCGGAGTACGGCGTCGCCCGTCCGTTGAGACGTGCATCTTGCGTTGGGCTGAGTTTTTGGTATGCTTGTTCATGAAGGTCGGTCTCCTTGCACTTCGAGTGCGTCACGCGGTGTTTTCTTTCGAAAGCCATCCGCTTCGGGGACCGGCCTTCTCATCCCATCTAGGCCGTGACGTCGATGAAGTGGTCGCCGCCGCCGGCGAGGCCCAGCGGCCCGGTGGCCTCCGGCGGCTCTTCGCGAGAGGCGCCCTGCCGGCGCTGCCCTGGCGAGCCGTCTCTGCCGTCGCGTTCGGGATCGTGGTCCTCCCGGGCGCGCACACGATTGCCTTCAGCCTTGCCCGGCTCGTTGACGGACTCTTCGCGCTGCTCGAACTGCGCGGCAAACGCCGACTGGGCAGCCTGCTGCGCCACTTGCGGCGCGTTTTGTGCGTTGCCCAAGACTGCCGCATTCTGCGGAGCGGCGATATACGCGAGCTGGAGGTCTGCCGGCCGGATGGCCATGTCGCCCGCTCTCTCCCCTTTACTTAACCTGCTTTACCTATATCGGTCGACCCCCCGCTCTTCCGCAGGTATTTCTGCTTTACGCCGGGGTCGCCATCGCGATAGCCAAGGTCCGCACGCAGCTCCCGCAGCCTCTGCCGAAGGTGGATAACGGCTTGGGCGTGGATCTGCGAGACCCGCGACTCTGAGACGTTCAGCGCGCCCTTGATCTCTTTAAGCGTTAGGCCCTCAAAGTAGTAAAGCGTGATGACGGTCTTCTCCTGGGGCGGCAAACCCTCGACGGCTCGTACCAGCGCCGCTTTGACCTCGCGTTGCTCGACCGCGAGGCTAACGTCGTTTTCGGCGTCTTTCAGCGTATCGACGAGCGGAATCTCGTAGCCTCGCTCGTTCGGCAGAAACTCCTCGAGCGAGAGGACCGAGGTACCGCGGATACGCTGGCGCAACGTATCGAGATCTTTGTGCGAGATGCCCAAACGAACGGCCAGTTCGTCGTCGCTTGGAACCCGTCCGAGCTCGGCTTCGAGATCCTGATAGGCGCGTTCGACCTCGCGGGCGCGCTGCCGAACGGCGCGCGGTACCCAATCGAGCGAACGCAACGCATCGAGAATGGCACCGTTGATCCGCGTGATGGCGTAGGTTTCGAATTTGACCCCGCGCTCGTCGTCATACTTCTCGATCGCGTCGATGAGGCCGAGGATTCCATCGTTTATCAGGTCGTTGATTTCAACGTTGGGGGGAAGGTTGACCGAGATGCGCCCGGCTACATACTTCACCAGGTGCAAATACTTGTGAACGATCTCTTCTCGTGTAAGTTCGACACCGCCGATGACATAGCGCTCCGAACTACGGGTCAGCTTCATCCACGCTCCACGCTCCGGAGGGCGTCCCGGGGGACGCCGCCGCTCTCCACCCTGATACTTGCAGCGCGCGGTGCGCCGCTCCTACGCGTTCGGCAAAACAGAGCGCGTCAACTCGCATAGGAAACCCGAGATCTCCTCGAGGGGCACTACGGCGTCGACCAGGCCGGCGTCGGCGGCGGCACGCGGCATGCCGTAGACGACGCAGCTGGCCGCATCCTGCCCGACGACAAAACCACCGCGATCATGAATCGCACGCAAGCCGACCAAGCCATCTTGCCCCATGCCGGTCATGACGACGCCAACGCTCGCGCCGCCGTAGACGCCGGCAACCTCCGACGCCATGACGTCGAAGCTCGGCACATGGACCGAGCCGGCGGTATCGTCCTCGAGCGAGACCTCAACGCCTGCAGGCGAACGAAACAGCCGCAGCTGCCTGCCCGCCGACGCGATGATCGCGAGGCCGGGCCTCAGTTGCATGCCGCTGCGCGCTTCGGCGATCTCGAGGCGGCTCTGCGCGTTCAGGCGTTCGGCAAAGGGGCGCGTAAAGCCTGACGGCATGTGCTGCACGACGATGATCGGCAGCGGAAACGTGGCAGGCATGCGCGCAAGCACGCGCCCGAGCGCCACCGGGCCGCCCGTCGAGGTGCCGATCGCAACGCACTCGAAGCCCGCGCGGCGCAGCCGCCGCCCCGGAGGCGGCGGAGCTCCCGGAAGGGTACGCGCATGCGATCCGCGCCGCGCGAAGACGCGAACCTTCGCGATGAGATCGCGCGCAACGTCCTTGATGTTGACGTAGGCGGCATCCGGCTTCGGGATGAAATCGACCGCGCCGAGATCGAGCGCGTGCAGCGTCGTCTCGGCACCTTCGCGGGTGAGGGCGCTGACCATGATAATCGGCACGAAGCGGCGCTTCACGATCTGCCGCACCGCCTCTAAGCCCCCGATGCCCTGCATCTGCACGTCCATCGTAATGAGGTCCGGGCGCAGCCGCTCCGCTTTCTCGATCGCGTCCTCGCCGCTGCGCGCGGTACCGCAGACGACGATATCGAGTTCGCCTTCGAGCATCTTTGTTATCGCACGCCGCATGAAGGCGGAGTCGTCGACGACCAGGACCCCTATCGGCGCTCCGCCCGAAGCCTCGAGCGTCACCTTGGCTTCACCCGATAGTAGATGGCTTGCGCCGTGACGATCGGCTCGTAGAGATCGGTCAGGCGTACAATAGATTCGGCGTGACCGAGGAAAAGGTATCCGCCGGGGCGCAGCGCCCGCGCAAGGTTTTCCACCACGCGCTTCTGCGTCGGCTTATCAAAATAGATCAGGAGATTCCGGCAAAAGATCGCGTCCACCGGGCCAACCGCGGCAACGCCGGGCGAGTCCAGCAGATTCAAACGGGAGAACGTAACCAACCGCTTGACTTCGTCGGAGAGCGCGAACCCCGATTCGGACGGACGAAAGTAGCGTTGCACGATCTCCGGCGGGCAGACACGAAAACTCAGCTCGCGGTAGAAGCCGGCCCCGCCGCGTTCGAGCGCGCGCGGAGAAAGGTCGCTCGCAAGGACCGAGATCTGACCTCTAGCGACGCGGTGGCTCTCGAGCAGCATCATGGCGAGGGTGTACGGTTCCTCCCCGGTCGAACAGGCCGCCGACCAGACCCGCAGGTGCCCCCGAGCGCGCAGCGATTCGTCGAGAACCGGACCGACCAGGATGTCGAGTTGCGCGCGCTCGCGGAAAAAGTAGGTTTCGTTATTGGTTAGCAGCGATGCTAGTTCGTTCCATTCGTCCTCGCGATCGCGATGGCTCGAAAGGAAGCGGCAGTACGCGCCGAAATCCGGAACGCTGCGCTTGATCAGGCGGGCCTGCAAGCGGCTCTGCAGTAAGTACTGCTTGCTGTCGTCGTAATCGATCCCGAACCGCTCGCGTATGGCGTCGCGCAGGGCACGGAAGTCGTAATCGGAGATCTCCGCCGCCGACACGCGCTAGGCCCGCGCCGCGCGTGCCGCAAAGCGCAATGCCTGCACATAGAGATAGAGGCGGTCGATCGCGCTGCGCTCGTGATCCTCACGCTGCAGTATATCCGCAAGCCGTGGCGAGCGCTCGAGTTGCTCGAAGAGCACGCCGTAGCGCCGCGGCCGGCGTTCCAGGAAACGCATCAAGGCGACGCGGTTGCGTAGGCGGCCGGAGAAGCGCTGCGTGGCGCGGGCCGCGTAACGCGCTGCGGCGCCGCACGGCCGGTCGCGCGACGCCACGACGGCTTCGGCGGCCAGCCGCCCGCTCATCGCAGCCTCGAAGATGCCTTCGCCGTTCGTCGCGTCGACCAAACCCGCGGCGGTGCCTCCAACCATGAGGTGCTCGGCGGCAATCTGCGGGCGCGGCAGACCGCCATAGAGCAGATGCCCTTCAGCCTTGGCGGTGAACGGGATATCCCGATAGAGGCGCGCGCGCACGCCCCCGGCAAACGCGTCGAGCTCTTCGCGCAGACGTTCTCCCGACAGCTTTCCGGTAACGCCCAAGCCGATTGCGAGATGGTCGCGCTTGGGGAACGTCCACGCGACGATTTGGCGGCCGTCACGCGCGGAGTAGTAGTGGAGTTCGAGCGTTTTGTAGGCGATCGGATCGGCGGGCCGCTCGAGGTAGACCCGATACTGCAGCGTCGTCATCAGCCCGTTCGTCCACTCGGCAAAGCGTAGAGCCGGTTCGTTTTCGAGATTAGCCGCCGCGCCCTGCGCGAAGAAGACGTTGCGCGCGGCTACGCTCTTGCGCGCTCCCGTGAGCAGGTCGGCGTACTCGACCACCGCGCGCCCCCCTTCGCGCCGCACGCCGCGCAGAAGGGCACGCGTGCGTATCTGGGCACCTGCAGCCGCCGCCAGCCGCGCCATCGTCCCGTCCAGTTCCTCACGCGTGGTGGTATGGCCGGGGCCGAAGTAGACTTCGTGTTCGCAGCCGCGTGCGTCGAAGAGTGCGAGGCGCGGCGTGTCGCAGTGCACCAGCTCGCGCGGCAGATCGAAGGTCTCGCAGAATCTTGGGCGCAGCCCCGCTGCGCAGACGCGCTTGGCGCCCACGACGGCGTCCTTCTCGAGCACGAGCGTCGTGAGGCCGGAGCGAGCCGCCACGCGGGCCGCCTCCGCGCCGGCCGGACCGCATCCGACGACGACGAATTCTACATCTTCGAGCATCGCAGTGCGTGTTTCGCCGAGACGAGCACCGTCAGCCTTCGGCCAGCGCGAAGGCGATGCCATTGTCGGTACCGCGATGCGCCACCCGCCGGCGAGCGTCCAGACGTAGAGGCGCAAGCGCAACTGGAGAGTTCTTGCCCGAGTGTGTCGAGCAGGTCGTCGGCACGCGATTTCCAGCCGCGCGCGAGACGTCGAAGGACAAGCCATCGACCGCAATCTTCCTGCCAATACGCTTGATCAGGCCCCGAACGCCTAGGAGGCTGTCGGAGTTAAGCACATTTTCGGATTTGGTGCCGAATTTTGTTCGGAGACGAGGCGCGAAGAAGCCGCGCCAGCGCGCATCCTGCGCTGCGCTGCACCTCCGCTTCCGTGCGGAATAGGAGCGAAGCCGTAGCTTCGTGACTGATGAGCAACGAAGTATTCGGGCAAGAGGCGGCCCAAAGACGGAAACGTGCTTAACTCCGACAGCCTCCTAGTGCGGGCATGAAGCCTCTATGCGGCCGGGCAGCCGGATGACCCTGCGGACGCCCTTCGCGCGTCGCCCTTCGCCCTTCGACGGGCTCAGGATGGCACAGGGCCGCTGGGCTAGGCTCACCGGGGGCTGACGGGCGAAGGCTGGGCCCCCCAAAAGGCGGCAGGAGTCGTTGGGGTAGGGCTCCAAGGAAAGCGGTCGTCGTCCCGCCTTCTGCGCGGGCTGTTTTACTGCGACCACACCGTTTTAAGGAATAGCATGAGTTCTGAGATTGGGATCAGCTCTCAGACGGCCATCTACTTTGGCCTGGGGGCCGGAGTCTTGGCGATCGTCTACGGCCTCATCCTTATTAGCTGGGTCATGCGCCAGTCCGCCGGCAACGAGCGGATGCAAGAGATTGCGGCCGCGATCCAAGAAGGCGCAATGGCGTTCCTCAGCCGCCAGTACACCACGGTTGCGATCGTCGCCGTCATTCTGGCGGCGGTCATCTACTACGCCCTCGGCTGGCAGACGGCCGCTGGGTTCCTGATCGGCGCTATCCTCTCGGGCGCGGCCGGCTTCATCGGCATGACGGTCTCGGTGCGCGCCAACGTTCGGACGGCCGAAGCGGCGCGGCGAGGCCTCGGCGCAGCGCTCAACGTCGCCTTCCGCGGCGGCGCCATCACGGGACTCCTCGTCGTCGGCTTGGGGTTGATCGCCGTAAGCGGCTACTATTGGTTCCTGCTGCGCGCCAACGGCGGCAACGTCGGCAGCTCGCTTGCAGCGATGATCGGCCTCGCCTTCGGATGCTCCTTGATCTCGGTCTTCGCGCGTTTGGGCGGCGGCATCTACACGAAGGCCGCCGACGTCGGTGCGGACCTCGTCGGCAAAGTGGAGGCCGGCATCCCCGAGGACGACCCGCGCAACCCCGCCGTCATCGCCGACAACGTCGGCGACAACGTCGGCGACTGCGCGGGCATGGCGGCCGACCTGTTCGAGACGTACGTCGTCACGACGGTCGCTGCGATGCTGCTCGGCAATCTCGTGCTCGGATCGATTGCGGGGGCGGTGACGTTCCCGATCGTACTCGGCGCGATCTCCATCGTCGCCTCGATCGTCGGCACGTTCTTCGTGGGCATCGGCACCGTCGATCGCAAGAAGATCATGAACGCGCTCTACAGCGGCCTCGTCGTCGCCGGCGTGCTCTCGGCGGTTGCCTTCTACTTTTTCACCGGAAGAGAGTTCCCGAACGGCATCCAAGGATCGCTGCTCGGTCTGAATCACGACGTGACGGCCGTATCCGTCTGGCTCTGCGCGCTGGTCGGTCTGCTGATCACCGGCGCGATCACCTGGATCACCGAGTACTACACCGGCACGCAGTTCGCGCCGGTTAAGGGCATCGCCAAGGCCTCGGTGACGGGGCACGCGACCAATATCATCAGCGGTCTGGCCGTCTCGATGCAGGCGACGGCGCTACCGGGGCTGGTCATCGTGGCCGGCATCTTAATATCGTTTTCCCTGGTCGGCCTCTACGGCGTCGGCATCGCGGTGATGGCGATGCTTTCGATGGCGGGAATCATCGTCGCCATCGACTCCTTCGGCCCGATCACCGATAACGCCGGCGGCATCGCCGAGATGGCGGATATGCCCGAGGACGTGCGCGGCGTCACCGATCCGCTGGATGCGGTCGGCAACACGACCAAGGCCGTAACCAAAGGTTACGCAATCGGTTCGGCGGGCCTGGCGGCGATCGTGCTCTTCGCGTCGTTCTTGCAGGAGCTCGCTAACCGCTGTAAAGATCTGAACGCAGCCTGCGCCAGCAACACGGGCGCGCTCTTCACCATCGGCGATCCGTACGTGCTCGCCGGCCTACTGATCGGCGGCATGCTGCCGTTCCTCTTCGCCTCGCTCTCGATGCAAGCGGTGGGACGCGCGGCCGCATCGGTCGTGGAAGACGTGCGCCGCCAGTTCCGTGAGAATCCCGGGATCATGGCCGGCACGAGCAAGCCCGACTACGGCGGTACCGTCAACATCGTTACGCTGGCCGCGCTCAAAGAGATGGTGCTGCCCGCGCTGATCCCCGTAGGCGTGCCGATCGTCATCGCTATCCTCGCTTCCCTGCGGGTCTTTCCCGGCGCGACGGCCGCGCAACTCATGGGCGGCGTGCTGGTCGGGTCTATCGTCACGGGCATGTTCCTTGCGATCTCGATGACCAGCGGCGGGGGCGCCTGGGATAACGCCAAGAAGTACA
Source organism: bacterium (assembly GCA_021806945.1). GTDB lineage: Bacteria > Vulcanimicrobiota > Vulcanimicrobiia > Vulcanimicrobiales > Vulcanimicrobiaceae > JAJYFL01. The sequence continues at coordinate 12,618 of JAKAPQ010000034.1, forward strand.
TCGAGGACGGCAACTACGGCGGCAAGGGCTCGGATGCGCACAAAGCGGCCGTGACCGGAGACACCGTAGGGGATCCGTACAAAGACACGGCGGGCCCCGCGATCAACCCGATGATCAAGGTGCTCAACATCGTCGCGCTCCTGCTGGTGGCGTACCTCGTTCACTAGGAGGCTGTCGTGTAGAATGCGCCTCGAGGGGGACTCTGGCTGCGCGCCGGGTCCCTCTTTTTGGGTAAGAGGAAGGCCTATCTCGTGCAAGAGGAGAGATCGACACGTTGATCCGCCATATGCTCGTCGGCTTCTTCGCCGCAGCGCTGATGCTGGGCGCCACAGCGTCGGCGCTCGCCCTCACGCAGCAGCAATGGGAGGCCCAAGTCGGCGCGCAAGAATACCAGAAATTGCAGCAACAGGGCGTCCTCCTGCATCGATCGCCATACTATGCAATCTTAGATCCGATCGCCGCGCGAATCGCTAAAGTCGCCGATCCGCAGTACGATTTTCCGTTCCACTTCTACCTGGTGCACATGAGCCAGCCCAACGCGTTCGCGGTTCCCGGCGGCAACGTCTACGTAACGGACTCAATGATGCACTTCGCGCAGAACAAGGAAGAGCTCGCTGGCGTGCTATGCCACGAGACGTCGCACGACATCCACCACGACGTTTACAATCTCGCGATGAAGAACCAGCAGCTCGGCGTCTTGGCGAGCCTAGCCGATCTGCTGCTCGGAGGCGGCCGTAGCCAAATCACGAACGCGGTCCTTGGCTTCGGCGCAAACCTCGAGAGCCTCCATTTCTCGCGGCAGGTAGAGCAAAATGCCGACCATAAGGGCGCGCTCACCTGCGCTCAAGCCGGGCTTAACCCCTGGGGAATGGTCTGGCTGTTCAAAAGGTTCGAGAACGCCAATATGCCAAACCCGCCGGAGTTTCTTTCCAACCATCCCGACGACGCCCACCGCATCTCCGCGCTCGAGACGCTCTTCCGCGATACTCCGTCGGTCTTCGGACGATTCAATCCAAACATGTCATCGGCAACGCCGCTATCGTATGCGGGATTCCGCAATCCGTTTCTCGGCACTTACGCGCCGGCGCACGCGCCGTCCGTGACATGCCCGCCGGGATGGAAATTCTGCCCGCCGCACTCTTGACGGCCTACGCTAGCTCGCGTCAGCTCGCGTCGCGGCCGATGCGTTCGACAGGAGGATGAAAGGCGCTTCCGTCGCGCCGCGCGAGGTCTTCGTACTGGCGATACTTCTCGGTAACGACGGCTTGCGCCATCTCGAGCAGCGCCGCACCCTCCTCGGGCTTCGCGATCGCCAGCGACTTGTAGCGCCCCTCGTTGTACGCATACTCTTTGAACGGGATCATCGGTCGCGGCGAATCGAGACGGAACGGGTTTGCACCAACGAAGCGCAGCGCCGGGTTGAAGCGGATAAGCGGCCAGTAGCCGCTGGCAACGGCGAGATCTTGCTGCCGCATGCCCAGACGCATCTCGATCCCATGCGCGATACAGTGGCTGTATGCCAGAATCAACGACGGACCGTCGTACGCTTCGGCTTCGCGGAACGCGTGGAGCGTCTGCTGCGGATTCGCGCCCATCGCAACCTGCGCGACGTAGATGTTCCCGTAAGCAATCGCCTGGAGCGCAAGGTCTTTGCGCGCGACTCGCTTTCCCGCAGAGGCGAACTCCGCAACCGCCCCGAGCGGCGTGGCTTTTGAGGCCTGACCGCCCGTATTTGAGTAGACCGCGGTGTCCAAGACGAGGATGTTCACGTTGCGGCCCGCCGCAAGGACGTGGTCGAGTCCGCCATAGTCGATGTCGTAGGCCCAGCCGTCTCCGCCGACGATCCAGATGCTCCGCCGCACGAGATGGTCGACGACGGAGAGCAGATCGCGCGCGCGCTCGTCGTCAAGTTCGAGCAGTTTGGCCTTAAGTTCGGCCACGCGGCTGCGCTGGGCGCGAATCTCCGACTCGCGGATCTGCGGTGCTTTGAGGATTGCGTCGACGAGCTGTTCGCCGATCTCGGTGGCGAGTTCGCGCAGCAGTGCGTGCGCCATCTTCACATGCTGGTCCGCGGCTAGTCGGAAACCGAGCCCGAACTCGGCGTTATCCTCGAACAACGAGTTGGACCACGCAGGGCCGCGGCCTTCGGCGTTCTTCGTCCACGGGGTCGCGGGTAGATTCGCGCCGTAAATCGAGGAGCAGCCCGTTGCGTTGGCGATCTGCAGCCGGTCGCCGAAGAGTTGCGAGAGCAGTTTGAGATAGGGCGTCTCGCCGCAGCCGGCGCACGCGCCGGGGAACTCGAAGAGCGGCTCGAGGAACTGCACGCCGCGGACGTTCGCGAAATCGACGTGAGCGCGCTGGTTCACCGGGATCTTCTCGAAAAAGGCGGTATTCAGCCGTTCGGCTTCGACGAGGGGCGTCTTGTCGGCGAGCGCTATCGCCTTAACCGCGGCGTCGGTAACGCTGTGCGCCGGACACGCCTCGACACACAGCCCGCAACCGGTGCAGTCTTCGACGTAGAACTGCAACGAGAAGCGCACCTCTGGATAACCGCGTGCGTTCACCGGCGCGGATTTGAACGTAGGCGGCGCGCCTTCGAGCTTCTCCTCGTTGTAGTAACGCGCGCGGATGACGCTGTGCGGGCAGACGAAGCCGCATTGGCCGCATTGGATGCACAGATCGGGTTCCCAAACCGGGACCTCGTCGGCGACGCTGCGCTTCTCGAACGCGCCGGTCCCGGACGGGAAGGTACCATCGACCGGCATGAGGCTGACGGGGATCTCGTCGCCAAGCCCCTCCATCATGCGCGCCGTTACCCGGCGAACGAACTCGGGCGCGCCGGCCGGCACGGTTGGCGGCCGGTCGGTCGTCGCCGTCACGCGCGCCGGAACGCGCACGTGGTGCAGCCGCGCGAGCGTCGCGTCGACGGCCGCAAAGTTCTTGCGAACGACGGCCTCGCCCTTGCGGGCGTAGGACTTGCGGATCGCGCCCTTGATGCGGTCGATCGCATCTTCGCGCGGCAGGACTCCGGAGAGCGCGAAGAAGCAGGTCTGCAGCACCGTGTTAACGTGCGCGCCCAGCCCGGTTTCGCGAGCGACGCTCGTCGCGTCGATCACGTAGAACTCGAGCTTGCGCCGGATGATCTGATCCTGCGCGGACTTCGGAAGATGTTCCCACACCTCGTCGGGTCCGTAGCGTGAGTTCAGCAGAAGCGTCGCCCCTGATGCCGCGAGGCGCAGCACGTCCTGGCGAAGGATGAAATCGAAGAAGTGGACGGCCACGAACGACGCCGAGGCGATGAGATACGGCGCGTCGATCGGTTCGGGGCCAAAGCGCAGATGAGAGACCGTCTGCGCACCCGACTTGTGCGAGTCGTAGACGAAATACCCCTGCGCGTAGAGGCCCGCATCCTTGGCGATGATCTCGACGCTGTTTTTGTTGGCTCCGACCGTCCCGTCTGCGCCGAGCCCGTAGAAGACGCACCGCGTCACGTTCGGCGGTTCGATCGAGAACGACGTGTCGACGTCGAGACTCGTGTGTGAAACGTCGTCGTTGATCCCAACCGTAAACCCGTTCTTCGGCTCGTCTTTAGCGAGCTCGTCGAAGACGGCCTTGACCATCGCGGGAGTGAAATCTTTAGAGGAGATCCCATAGCGGCCGCCGATCGCGCGCGGCATCGCCGAGCGCGCGTGCCGCCCAAGAGCCGCAGCGAGCGTCGTAACGACGTCGAGGTAGAGCGGCTCCCCGACCGAGCCGGGCTCCTTCGTCTGTTCGAGCACGGCGACCGAGCGCACCGAGGCCGGGAGCGCGGAGAGGAACGCGTCAGCGGAGAACGGCCGAAATAGCCGGACCTGCAGGACGCCGGTTCTCGCGCCTGCGGCGTTGAGAGCGCGAACCGTCTCCCGCGCCGTCTTGGCACCCGAGCCCATCAGGATCGCGACGCGATCGGCGTCGGGCACGCCATAGTACTCGAACAGATGGTAGCGGCGCCCGGTCAGCTCGGCGAAACGGTCCATCGCCGCCTGCACGATCGCCGGAACGCGTGCATAGAATGGGTTCGATGCCTCGCGCGCCTGGAAGTAGGTGTCGGGATTGTGCGCGGTCCCGCGAATGAACGGATGCTCGGGATTCAGCGCTCGTGCACGATGTTCGCGCACGAGCTTGTCGCTTATCATGGCCCGGATCTCTTCGTCCGAGAGGCATTCCAGCGTATTGAGCTCGTGCGAGGTGCGGAAACCGTCGAAGAAGTGCAGGAACGGGACGCGCGACTCGAGCGTCGCGGCCTGGGCGATAAGCGCCGCGTCATGCGCTTCCTGTACGTTCCCCGACGAGAGAAGCGCGAACCCGGTCATGCGCGCGGCCATCACGTCGGAGTGGTCGCCAAAGATGGAGAGCGCCGAGGTCGCGAGCGATCGCGCCGCGACGTGAAAGACCGTCGACGTCAGCTCGCCCGCGATCTTGTACATGTTAGGAAGCATCAGCATGAGGCCTTGCGATGCAGTAAACGTCGTGGTCAGCGCCCCCGACTGCAGCGCTCCGTGCAGGACGCCCGCGGCACCCCCTTCGCTCTGCATCTCCTGCACGACCGGGACGCGGCCCCAGATATTCGGAAGGCCTTCGACCACCCATTGATCGGCCAGCTCCGCCATCGTCGAAGACGGCGTGATGGGGTATATCGCGCAGACCTCGTTGACGCGGTAGGCCACATGCGCGACGGCCGTGTTGCCATCCATCGTCGTACGCATGCTCACGAGACCGGTTCCGCGATCATTTCGATCGCATGGCAAGGGCATTGATCGAAACACGTCGAGCACCCGGTACAGATGGAGTAGTCGAAGGCATAGCGTTTCCCGGGCCCGAGCTTGATCACGGCATTCTCCGGACAGGCGGCGTAGCAGTTATCGCATTCGAAGCAGTTGCCGCAGGCGAGGCAGCGCTGCGCCTCGCGCACGGCTTCGCGCTCGGCGAG
>JAKAPQ010000198.1 GCA_021806945.1 bacterium
CCGCATCCTGGGCCGTGGTACGGCTGGGCCGGCCGACGAAGTCGGCGAGGGGCCGGGCTCCAGCCGCCTGGCCGGCGCGCTCGAAGGGGCGCTGGAGGAAGCGGTTCGCGCGGCCGGTCTCCCGCCTCGGACGCGTTTGGCCGGGGTCGTAGCCGGCATCAGCGGATACGAAGGCAGGATCCGCGGTCGCCCGCCGGCTCTTACCGCCGAGCGCAGGCTCTTGCTGCACGACGCCCCCATCGCTCACGCCGGCGCGTTCGCATTCGGTCCCGGCGTGGCGGTCATCGCGGGCACCGGGAGCGTCGTCTACGCATGCAACGCACGCGGCGAGCCGGTCACGCTTGGGGGTTGGGGGTACCTTTTCGGTGACGACGGCAGCGCATTCGGGCTCGCGCGGGCGGCGCTGCGCGAGGCGATGCGCGACGCAGACGCCGGCGTTGCGCGCGGGCTCCAAGCGATGGTGCTGGAGCATTTCGGCCGCGAGTCGCTTCGGGAGGTCGCTCGAGCCGTCTATGCCGGGGAGATCGCGCGCGACGCCCTGGCGGCCTTCGCCCAACCGCTGGTGCGCGCTGCGGAGAGCGGAGACGAGCGCGTGGCCGTACTCATTCGCGACGGCTCCATGGCTCTGGCAATCCTCTCACTCTACGCCGCGCAGCACGTGGGGCTCGGCCCTACGCCCGCGGTGGCCTGCCTCGGGGGCTTCTTCGACGACGCGACGATCCGTAGCGGCTTCGCCCAGGCGCTGCGGACGTTGTTGCCCGGCGCGCGCCTCGCGCGGCCGCTCCACGCGCCGGTGGTCGGGGCGTTGCTCCTAGCCTACCGTGAGGCCGGAATCCCGGTGCCGGCCATCGAGGAGGGTTCGCCGTGAGCGCGCTGCTCGAGCGCCTGCGCGGCGGGCTGATCGTCTCCGTGCAGGCAAGCCCGGGTTCGGCGCTCGACGACCCGCACGTGCTCGCGGCGATCGCGCGGGCGGCGGAGGACGGCGGGGCGGTCGGCGTGCGCGTTGCGGGCCTGCGCAACCTGCATGCGGTACGCGAACGCGTAAGCGTGCCCATCGTGGGTATTGTCAAGCGCGCCTACGACGGCTACGCCCCGTATATTACCCCGACTCTTCTCGAGGTTCGCGAGGCGCTCTCCGGCGGGGCCGATATCGTGGCCTTCGATGCGACCGCACGGCCGCGGCCCGGAGGCATCGGTCCCGCCGAGCTGATCGCCGCGATCCACGGCGGGGGAGCGCTCGCCATGGCCGACTGTGCGGATGCAGACGACGGGGCGGCGGCGCGGGCGTCGGGCGCGGATATCGTGGCGACGACGCTATGCGGCTATACGGAGCGGACGCGCAGCTGCCCGTTGCCGGCGCTCGACGTGGTGCTGGCGTTTTCGAAGCTCGATGCGTTCGTGGTCTGTGAGGGCGGCATTCATTCCGCTCGAGCCGCGCGAGCGGCACTGCGCGCTGGCGCCGACGCGATCGTCGTCGGCACCGCCATAACCAATACGCAGTGGCTGGTAGGAGAGTTCGCCGCGTCGCTGCAGAAGCCGTGACGGGCTCGAAAATCTTCGCGGAGCTAGGATGCTTCTTTTTTAGGTCAAATACCCTAGGTGCAGGTCTAGGTTAGGAGAAGACTTTGGTGGAGCATAGAGAGCCGACCGTTCATCTCGACCGGGGTTTTTGGTCGGTTACGTTCGCTCTTGCGATCGTGGCGGCGCTGTCGATATATGCTTGGGTCGTCGCTCCGATCTCGGGGTGGCTGCCCGAGGCCGCCAACAAGGCGCAGCAGATCGACGCGCTCTTTCGCTTTCTGGCGGCGTCCGGCACGGCACTCTTCGTTTTCGTCGTAGGCTACCTGCTCTATTTCGCGATCGCCTTTCGGCGGCGCGCGAACGACCCGCCCGATGCCCTCGGCGTGCAGATCCACGACAACAACGCGTTGGAGTTCTGGTGGACGCTGATCCCGACGGTCTTTCTCGTGATCTTGGTCGTCTTCAGCATCAAGATCTGGGCGGGCATCGAGCTGGGCCCGAACACCGGGCTTACCGTGGAGGCGATCGGGCATCAGTGGTACTTCACCTTCCGTTACCCGCAGATCAACGGCGAGGTCACCAATGCGATGCACCTGCCGGTCGGCCAACCGGTTACGTTACGGCTGACGTCGGCCGACGTCATCCACTCGTTCTGGGTTCCCGGGATGCGCATGAAGGCGGATATGGTGCCGGGCCTCATCAATACGCTGCACTTCACGCCCACGCGCGTCGGACGCTATCAGATTATCTGTGCCGAATTCTGCGGGACCTTGCATGGCGAGATGGACAAGCAGTGGTTCGTCGTGGATCCCCCGGTCAAGTACGCCGCCTGGTACGACGCGTGGCAGAAGAAGAATTCCACCGCGAGCAACGCTTTGCCGGTGCAGTCGAACGCCAGGGTCGCGTTCGGAACGGGCGATGCAAAGATCGGGAAGCAGCTCTTCTCGCAAAAGTGTACCGCATGCCACGCACTCGGGCCGTTTAGCCAGCGGATCGTCGGCCCCGGGCTCCTAGGCGTACTGCACGACCCGGCGCATCCCAACCTCGTAAACGGCGACAAGGCTACGCGGGAGAACGTCGCAGAGATCCTTCAGAACGGCTATAAGGGCGATATGGGGCAGATGCCCAACCAGACCGCCAACGCGTTATCCAATACGGACATCGCCAATCTCGTCGCATACCTCAACACGCTGAAGTAACTGGGAGCAACCATGGCAGTAACAGCGCCGCAGCCGGGGGGCATCGCCGATCACATACATCCGGAACCGCAAGGCTTTATCCGGAAATATGTGTTTTCGATCGATCACAAGATCATCGGCATCCAATACATCGTCACGTCGTTCGTGTTCATGGTGTTGGGCGGGCTGCTGGCGGAACTGATCCGCATTCAACTCATGAATGCCAACGGCGGGTTCATGACGCCGGAGATGTATAACGAGGTCTATACGATTCACGGCAGCACGATGGTATGGCTCGTGATCGTGCCGATGGTGACCGGCGGCTTCGGCAACTTCGTCTTCCCGTTGCAGATCGGCGCTCGCGACGTTGCTTTCCCTTGGCTCAACATGGTGAGTTTCTGGATGTTTCCACCGGCGGGGCTTCTGCTCTACGCCTCGTTTCTGGTCGGCGCGCCCGTAGCCGGTTGGACCGAGTATCCGCCGGTATCGTTGCAAGGCGGTCCCGGGACTTCCATGTGGTGCGCGGCGATTTTCTTAGTCGGCGTCGGGACCACGCTCACCGGTATCAACTTTCTGGTTACGGCGCTGAAGCTGCGGGCTCCCGGCATGACGTTTACGCGCATGCCACTCTTCGTCTGGGCGCAGTTCGCAACGGCGCCGCTCGTGATGATCGCGACCACGGCCCTCGCGGCCGCCCTCGCCGCACTCTTCATGGAGCGCCAGTTCGGCGTGCCATTCTACGACCCGACCAAAGGCGGCAGCCCGCTGCTGTGGCAGCACATGTTTTGGTTCTACTCCCACCCGGCCGTGTATATCATGATCTTGCCGGTCTTCGGGATCATCTCGGAAGTCTTTCCGACGTTCGCGCGCAAGCCGATCTTCGGCTACAAGATGATCGCCTTCTCGTCGATCTCGATTGCCTTGCTCGGCTTCATGGTCTGGGCGCACCACATGTTCACCTCGGGCCTGGCGCCGTTCTTGCAGCTGCCCTTCATGATCATGACGATGGTGATCGCGATCCCGACCGGCATCAAGGTGTTCTCGTGGCTGGCTACGCTCTGGGG
>JAKAPQ010000035.1 GCA_021806945.1 bacterium
TCGTCGTGCTGCGGCCCGGGGAGACGCTCTACGACGTGAACGATCGCGTCGAGATCGCCGACCGGGCGCCGCGTTACGCCGGCGGGGACCTCGTCGTCGACCAGAGCCTGGCCGCTCATATCGAGCGCCTCGCTTCGCGTCTGCGACCCGACAGGCGCACCACCCGGAGCGCCTCACTGCGCCCGCCGGCCGCCACGGCGTCCAGCGGGCCGCAGCGCACCTTCAGCGGGGCGATTCAAATCGAGGCGCGGCATCTGCCGGGCAGCGAAGCGATCGCCGTCAATGGGCAGGCGCCCCCGGGCGCCCCGGTTACGATCACCCTGCTCGCTACGCTCTCGCCGGATATCCCGACGGTCCTCGTCAGCCGCAGTGACGTCCAAACCGACGTCAACGGGCGCTTTGGAGCCATCATCTCGACCGCACCCGATTACTTACGAGGCAGCACCATCGAGGTGCTCGCCACCTCCGCGCCGGGCGTCGCGCCTGCCTCGGCGCATGTCACGCTCGGCGCACCCGAACCCGGCTTTCACTAACCACAATCACACCACGACCGTGGCTACGGCCACACCTATCGGAGGACAATCATGATCAAGGCACTTCGTTCCATGCTCCGCGACGACGCGGGCGCAACGATGGTTGAATACGGCATTCTCGTCGCGCTGATCGCGGCCGTCTGTATCGTAATCATCACCAGCCTCGGCGGCAAAGTCTCTAGCGCCTTCAACGGCGTCGACGCCGCCCTCTAAGGCGCGCACAGCACCAATGAACCGCTTGCTTGCGGCCGGGTTCACCGGCTCGACGCTCCCCGGCCGCAACTGCCGGCTCGCGGTGCCATCGTGACGCCGGCGCTCTGGATCGTTCTGGCCGCCTCGCTCGGCGCGGCGGCAACCGACCTCGCCCGGCGGCGCATCCCGAACGGGCTGGTCGCGGCGCTGGCGATCGCCGGCTTCGCGCTCAACGCCCGGAACGGCTGGCAACCATTGGTTGCAAGCCTCGGCATCGCGGCGGCGGTGCTGGCGGCTGGCACCTTCGCACACGCGCTCGGCGCGATCGGCGGCGGGGACGTGAAGCTGCTCGCGGCGGCCGCGGCCACGCTCAACTACCCCGACTGCATCCCCTTCGTCTTGTACACGCTGCTCTGCGGCGGCCTCCTCGCGCTCGCCCTAAGCGCCCTGCGCGGGCGCCTGCGGCCTACGCTCGCCAATCTTCACGGGATGCTTCTGCCGATGCTGGCGGGCGTCGCCCCGGTGGCGCCGGCCCGGTCGATCGCCATGCCCTACGCGGTCGCGATCGCCGCCGGCACGCTCCTGCTCGCACTAACGAAGGCGGTCGTCCCGCAGTTAAGGATCTTCGCATGAACACCCGGCGCACGACGCTGCTGGTCGCCATCATCCTGGCCATCGGCACGGGCTGGCTGACCCTCAACTACATCTCGTCGGTTCAGCATGCGAGCGTGGCCGGCACGCAGCTCAAACCCACGCTGGTCGCCGTGCAGCAGATTCCGCCGCGCGTCCGGATCACGGCCGCCATGGTGAAGCGCGCGATGCGCCCCGAGGCGGCGATCGAACCCGACGCCCTCTCCCAGCCGCAGCAAGCCGTAGGCTCGCTCTCGCTCATCACGATCCCGGCGGGCTCCACCATCACGGCCTCCAAGATCGGCCGCCCGATCGATGTCGGCCTCCCCGTTCAAATCACCCCCGGCATGCGCGCGGTGAGCATCGGGGTGAACCCGGTCGAAGACGTCGCGGGCTTGATCCAACCGGGCGACCGGGTCGATGTCATCGCGATTCCGCCGCGGCAGGGCCAGGCGCCCCCGCCGGCCTCGGCGATCCTGCGCGGGGTGCGAGTACTCGCGGTCGGGCAGTCGATCGAATACAACTCCGCCACGCCGTCACCGTCCGGGCAAAACTCCTCGACCGTCACGCTGGAGGTTACGCCGAAGCAAGCCGACCTGCTCGCGATGGCCGATCTCAATACGACGCTGCGGCTAGCCCTGCGCTCGCCCAAGGAGCCGATAAACTCCGAGCCGGTCGAAGCCCTGCACTTCCCCTCGCCGATGCAGCCGGCCGCCGTGGCCGTCTCGGGCGGCCTGCCCGCAGCGCCGATGGGCTCGTCTCCCGCTGCCGCCGCCGCACCGGCCAGCGCCTCCGCCGCCTCTCCCGTCCGCTACCAGTCGGGCGTCGAGATCATCGTCGGCAGCGGAGCGGGGCAATGAGCGCCCCGGCCTTCGTCTTCGTCGGAGCCAAAGGCGGCAGCGGCACCACGACCGTCTGCGCCGAGCTCGTTAAATCGATGCGCGCCGAGCGCAACATCGCGCTGGTCGACGGAGACCTCTCCGGCCGGCGCAGCGACGCGATCCTCTTCGATGCCATCCGGCCGCTCGATGCCTCTCGCGAGATGGGCCCGATCGGGCTGACGCGCATCGCCGGCTTCACGCTCGCGGAACTCGCACCGAGCTACGAATGGGCCTTCACGCTCAAATTCGGCGACGTCGAGGCGCTCGCCGCCTCGCTCGAAACGTTCGACTGCGTCTTCGTCGACGCTCCGCTGCCGCTGAACATGCCGTTGCGGCCGTTCGTCATGCGCGCCACGCGCTTTGTCGTCGTCGCCGAGCCGACGTTACTCGGGCTCACCGGCGCACGCGCGCTCCTGGCCGATCTGCTCCGCTTCGGGGTCCCGCGCGAGCGCGTCGTGCTCGTGCTCAACAATCGCGACGGCCGCCCGACGACCACCAGCGCGCAAGTAGAGCGGGCGCTCGAGATCAAGGTGATCGGCGAGATCCCGACGCTGCACGACCGTTCCTACGCAAAGCGCATCGCCGCGCTGGCGCAGACGCTGCGCTCGATCGAAAGCGAGCCCCAGATCGAAACGCTCCTGCCGTCGGTAAAAGGTTTCAATCTGGATCGCCGCACCGCGCGGCGAGCAGCCGCCGGCGCCGACGTGGCCGCAGCCGGCGCGGCGACCGAAGAGCCTGTCGGGTCGCAGACGCGAAAGGAGCCCGTGGCGGTAGGCGTTCCCCACAGCGATAGCGGCTCGGCTTCCACAACGACCGCCAACCTGTCGGGTCGGGGACGCGAACCGAACGGTGCGAGCGCCTCCCGCAACGGCAACGGCGCAAGCGCGGCGACGGGACTCTTGGCGCGAGAGCGCTTCAAACTCGACATTCACGAAGCGCTCGCCAAGAACGTTAACCTGCTCGACGCGAGCCAGGCCAACACGGATGCTGCCAAGTTCGCCGAACTTCGCGCCAAGATCTACGACCTGACGCAAGGCCTGCTCGCCGAGCGCAGCATGCCCGGCTCGTCGGCCGAAGACATCATTGCGATGAAGGAAGAGATCGTCAGCGAAGCGCTCGGCCTCGGCCCGCTCGAAGATCTCATGCGCGATCAGACGGTCACCGAGATCATGGTCAACGGCCCCAAGAACATCTACGCCGAGCGCTTCGGGAAGATCGAACGCACCGGCAAACGCTTTACGAGCGAGCAGCAACTGCGCCTGGTCATCGAGCGCATCATCGCGCCGCTGGGACGCCGGCTCGACGAATCGGTGCCGATGGTCGACGCGCGGCTGCCCGACGGATCGCGCGTCAATGCGATCATCGAACCGCTCGCGATCGACGGCGCCACGCTGACGATCCGCCGTTTCGGCACCCACCGCCTCACCATGCAAGACCTCCTGCAGAAGGGCTCCGCAAACGAGCCGATGCTCGATTTCCTGCGTGCCTGCATCCAAGGACGCCTCAACGTCGTCATCAGCGGCGGCACCGGATCCGGTAAGACCACCTTCCTCAACATCCTCTCGAACTTCATCCCCGAGGGCGACCGCATCATCACGATCGAGGATGCCGCCGAACTCTCGCTCAACCAGCCGCACGTCGTGCGCCTCGAATCGCGTCCGGCCAACATCGAAGGGCGCGGCGAGGTCAAGATTCGCGATCTGGTGCGCAACGCGCTGCGCATGCGCCCCGACCGGATCGTCGTCGGCGAATGCCGCGGCGGCGAAGCGCTCGACATGCTGCAGGCCATGAACACCGGCCACGACGGCTCGCTGACGACCGCGCACGCGAACACTCCGCGCGATACGATCTCGCGTTTGGAGACGATGGTGATGATGGCGGGCTTCGATCTGCCCGTTCGCGCGATTCGCGAGCAGATCGCAAGCGCCGTGGACCTGGTCATCCAGACGACGCGCATGCGTGACGGTAGCCGGAAGATCACGAGCATAACCGAGATCGTCGGCATGGAGGGCGACGTCGTCACCATGCAGGAGATCGTCCGCTTCCACCAGCGCGGCCTCGACGCCGACGGCAAGGTTGCCGGTGAGTTCCAGTACACGGGCGTGCAGCCGTCGTGCCTGCAGCGCTTCGCGGAGTACGGTATCGACTACGACGTTCGCGCGCTCGCCACGCTGGCCTCGACCGGCACGCTGTGGTAGCAATCGCTCCGCTCGCCATCTTCCTGGGCGTGGCGGGAACCGCCGTGCTCTTCTTCTATACGCTCTGGGGACGCGTCAACACGCGCACGACCAAGAAGCTCTCGCAGTTCTCGGATCTCTTGGACCGCGCCGGCATAAGCGCGCCTCCCGAGCAGATCGTCTTGACGCTGCTGGGCACTACGGCCATTCTCTGGATTGCGATCGCCATGCTCGCGCGCCCGCCGATACTAGCCGGTCTGCTGTTCTTGCCGCTCTGCGCCGGCGCCTCCGTGGCCGGCTTCTACGCGATCGTGCAGGCGAAGCTGCGCAAGCGCCTCGAGCGGTTCGTGCAGCAGCTCGAACTCGCGTTGCGCCTGATGTCGAGCGGCGTGCGCATCGGCATGGGGCTGCGCCAGGCACTCGCAATCGTCATCGATGAGATGTCCGATCCGGCGCGCCACGAATATATGCGCGTCGTCGGCAAGACGAACATCGGCGTGAGCCTCTACGACGCAATCGACGATCTGGCCGTGCGCATGCCGAGCAACGAGACGCTGATGATGTCGCGCGTGATTCGCATTCAGTCGCAGACCGGCGGCGACTTGAGCAAGATCCTCGAGCAGCTCGCCAATACGATCAAGGAACGGCGCCGCATCGCCCGCAAGATCAGCGCCATGACCGCGGAGGGCCGCGCGAGCGCCGGCATCTTGGCCGGCTTGCCGCTCTTCTTAGCCTTGTTCATCTCGCTGACCGAGCACGACATGGGCCACGCGTTGCTCTTCACGACTCCCGGGCATATCGCGCTCCTCCTCGTTGCCGTACTCGACGGATGCGGCGTCTTATGGCTCTTGAAGATGATCAAGGTCGAGGTATGAGGGAGATCGCATGGTTTTGCTGATACCGCTGGCCGTAGCAGTCTCCGCCTTTCTTCTCGCGCTCTCGGCGATCCCGAGCAAGAGCGCGCTTGACAAGACGCTCGAGGAACTCGAGGCCGGCGGTCTAGCTCCTCGCGATTCGAAGAGCGTGCGCGCCTTCGGTAAGATCCTGAGCAAGGAGAACCAAGGAAAGCTGAGCCGCAGGCTCGCGGAGGCCGGCTGGTACACGGTCACTCCCGCGCGCATGGGGATGCGCATCACCGGCGGCGGCGTCGGCGGCCTGGTGCTCGCGTTCGTCTTCGTGCACTTCCTGCATCTGCCGGACACCATCGGCTTGGTGATGACGCTCGTCGGCGGCGGCGTCGGGGCCTACGCGCCGCTCTCGATGCTTCAGCGCGCCGTCGAAGCGCGCAAGATCGCGGTGCAGAAGGCGCTGCCGGACTTCTTGGACATGGTCGCGACGACGGTGCAGGCAGGTCTCTCGGTGAACGCGGCGCTCGCCTACGCCATCGATGCCGCGCCCGGAGCACTCGGCGAAGAGATTACCTCCGCACTTTCGGAGATTAGGCTCGGACGCTCGCGCTCCGATGCTCTGCGGGCGGCCGCCGAGCGGCTGCAGCAGCAACAGTTTTCGACGACGATCTCGGCGATCACGCAAGCCGAACGCCTCGGCACGGATATCGCGAAAGTGCTCAACGAGCTGGCGGAGGACGTGCGCAACCAGCGGGTCATGCTCGTGGAAGAGATGGCCGCGAAGCTCCCGGTGAAGATGGTGATGCCGATGGCGCTCTTCATGCTCCCATCGCTCTTCGTCGTCATTTTCGGCGCGCTCGCCGCGAACTATCTGGCGCCGAAATGATCGTCGCCGCATTGCTTGGCGCCGTCTTCTTCGCGGCCGCCGCCTATCTCGGGATCCTGCTCGGGAGCGCCGTCGCCGGCGACGCCAAGCCTCAGGCCGACGGCCCGCCACCCGGGAAAGCGCCGTACGCGATGATGATCGCCGGGAGCGCGCTCATCGGCGCGATCGTCACCGCGCACGCATCTTCGCCCGCGCAGCTCGTGCTGATCGCAATCGTCTGCGTCGCGCTCGCCGCCGCCTGGACGGCCGACGCCGCCTGCGGCATCGTTCCCGACGTCTTCACGCTCGGGCCGCTCGGCTTGATGGTGCTGGTCGCGCTCTGGCAGCACCAGTGGTGGATGCTGATCTCGGCCGCGATACCGTTTCTTCCCTTCGCGGCCGCCGCGGCGCTCTCGCGAGGCCGCGGCATGGGCTGGGGCGACGTGAAACTCGCCGCGCTCGGCGGCGCCGTGCTCGGCGCGCAGACCGCCACGCTCGCGCTCGCCGTCGCATGCCTTGCCGCGGTGGTCGTGAGTTACCTGCGAGGCCGCGCACGCGGCCCAATCGCCTTCGCGCCCTACATGGCGGCTGCCATCGCGGTCGCCATCCCGATCGGAGTCGTTCTCTAACGTGGCACTCCTGCGCAACGCCACCACCGGCGAAGTCATCGCCGCCAACGTCCGTGCCGCCAACTCCTGGTGGGACCGGTTTGCGGGGTTCATTCCGCGGCGCGTGGTCGAACCCGACGACGGCCTGTGGTTCGACCGGTGTTGGGCGATTCATACGCTCGGAATGCGCGCTCAGATCGACGTCATCTTCTTGGACGCGCGCGACTGCGTCATGCGCACTGCCTGCGCGGTCCCGCGGCACCGCCTGGCCGTCGTCTGTCCCGGCGCGCGCAGCGTCGTCGAACTCGGAACCGGCGCGCTCGATGGGCGCGACGTCCTCGCGGGCGATCGACTCTTCTTAGAGTAATGGGAACCCGATTCGCGAGCGCGCTCGCGGCGCTCGCGGCGCTCGCGGTCGCCGCGCTCGTCGTCGCGCGCGGCCCCGTCCTTCCCGGTGCGCTGCTTCAATTTCACGATCCACGCCTGTTGGGCGGCGTCGTACTTCACGCGCTCGTGCATACCGCCGGCTTCGCGTTCGCGCTCGCGCTCTGCGCCGCTTTCACGGGCCTCGCGCTGCTCTTGGCCTCGCGCCGGACGCGCGAGCGCGGCGCACCCGACACCTTCGCCGCGCTTACGGCGATCGTCATCGCCGCCTGCCTCTTCGACCGCGCCGGCCTCGGGCTCCAACCGATCGCGTGGACGTTTACGGCGCTCGTCGCACTCATGCTGGAATGGCGCGAGCGCCGCGCATGGTATGCCGTCGTGCCGGTCCTCTATGCGTGGGGGCTGATCGACGGCGCGGCGACCTTCGGCGTGCTGCTCGCGGTCGTCGCGGCAGCCGGCGCGACGATCGACTCGCGTCTCCTCGCCGACAGGTCGCGGCAGTGGAGCGCGCGCCTGCGCGACCGCTGGATCGTCGCCGCCGCCAGCATTCCGGTCGTCTTCGTGCACGGCACCCGGCTTTCGGCCACGTTCTACGGCGCGCGCGCGCTCTATCTCGACGGCCTGCTGCCGGGAGCCGAGCGCCTGCACCTCTTCACCACCGGCGCGCATCTGCCGGCCATCGCCTTTCTCACGCTCGTCGTACTGGCCGCATGGTACGGCGTGCGCCGCAGACATCGGGCCGCCGATGCGTTGATCTTTGTGATCGGCGTGCCGCTCGCGGTTCTCGACGCGCGCATGCTGCCGTTCGTCGCACTGGTGCTCGCACCAGTCGTCGCGGACGCGATGGCCAGCTACTACGTCTATCGCCGCACCGTGCCGGCCGCATCGTTCTCGGCGCTCGTGCTGCCTACGCTCGCCGCCGTCGCCGTATTCGTAATCGTGGTAACCGTCGCGGAGCCACGCCGCTTCACGCTTCCCGATCCTCCGAGCCTCCCGGTCGCCCTCGCGAAGCGGCTGGCGGGCCAATCCGGCCGCCGCCGCGTGGTATGCGCGCGGCCGATCTGGTGCGATGCCGTCTCGGCGCTCGCTCGAGGCGACGTGGTAGCGGTCATGGACGGCCGCAGCGGGCGCGCGGCTCCGCCGGAACGCCGCATCCAAGCGCGTTTCGAAGGGCTGCGCCCCGGCTGGCAGGCCGCGCTGCAAGCCGCGGATGTGAACGCCGTCATCGCGCCGGCCGATTCGCCGGCCACCGTATTGCTGCGGCTCTCCGGCCGCTGGCGCGCCGTCGCGACGGACCAGACGCACCGCATGCTGCTCGAGTACCGGGGACGCGCGCGGTGAGAATCGTATGGTTCGTCATCGCCATCTTCGGCATCCGTTTTTTGGCGGCGGCGTGGTTCTATCCCATGCACGATGCGGATCTCGCCTGGCAGACGTGGCTCGGAACGCATATACTCCACGACCATCGCATCCCGGCGCATCTCGGCCCCGAGACGTTTACGGCGTCGGGAGCTGCGTGGACGCCGCAAGAGTGGCTCTTCAGCATCGCGGTCGCGCTGACGCTTCCGTTCGGCCGCTTCCCGTTGCTGGCGCTGGCGGCGGTCTTCTGCGCCGCGCTTGCCTTCTATCTCGTAGCGCTTCGAGCGCACCGGCGCGGCGCATCCGAAGCCGCGATCGGGCTGACGGCGATCTGCGTCGGTTTCGCGATGCTGCAGTCTTTCGGCGTGCGCGCGCAGATCGCCGCGTGGCCGCTGCTGGCCGGGCTGATGCTCTTGCTCGAGAGTGAAGGCAACTGGATCTGGCTCGCCGTTCCGCTGACGATCGTGTGGGCTAACCTGCACGCGAGCGTCTTGCTCGCGCCGGCGCTGGCCGGCGCTTGGACGATCGGAACCTTCGCCGAGACGCCCCGCTGGTCGCCGCGCCTGGCACGCAACGCCGCGCTCACGCTCGCACTCGCCGCCGCGA
Source organism: bacterium (assembly GCA_021806945.1). Lineage (GTDB taxonomy): Bacteria > Vulcanimicrobiota > Vulcanimicrobiia > Vulcanimicrobiales > Vulcanimicrobiaceae > JAJYFL01. Next base: position 9,084 of record JAKAPQ010000035.1, read on the forward strand.
CGTTCTGCACGCCGCTCCTCCTGCGGCTCCCGTTCTACGCGCTGCACCTCTTCAACAGCCCGATCACGCGCGCGATCGCCGAGTGGCAGCCCAGCGACATTCTCGACGCGGGCTTCGCGCTCGGCGTCCTGCCGCTCGTGCTCGCCGCGGGGCTCTTCGGCATCGCCGCGCCACGCGAGCGCTGGCGCGACGGGATGCTCTTTGCCGCGACGCTCTACCTCGCCGTCGACGCCGTCCGCAACACGCCGATCTTCGCGATCGTGGCCGCGCCGATGGTCGCGGCCCGGTTGACGGCGGTCTTACCGGCACGCGCCCGCGTCAACGAGATCCTGTGCGAACGCGGCGTAACGGTGCTGCTGTGGGCCGCGACCGCCGTCGCCGTCGCCGCGATCGGCATTCGCCTGTGGCAGGTTCCGCGCATCACGGGCGTGCCGCTGCCGGCGCAAGCGGTGGCGAGCGCGGCCGGACTAGCCGGCGTTCGCAGGCTGTACTGCGAAGATTTCGCGTGGTGCAGCTTGGCGTTGCTGCGGCCGAATCTGCGCACCTTTGTCGACGGCCGTTGCGACCCGTTTCCGCCGCGCGTGTGGCACGCGTATCTCGCGATCGCGCGCTTACGGCCGGATTGGTCCTCGCTGCTCGATCGTTATCGCGTGGATACCGTACTCGCGAGCGCACGCGGACCGCTCGCGCAGGCGCTCGCCTCAGCGCCGAGCTGGCGCCTCTCCTACCGGGATGCGCGATACGCGGTCTTCGTGCGCCGCCGCGATCGCGCCGCCGCACGCTAGCGCGATCAGCCCCGCCCACGTCGGCGCTTTCGCGATCCATACGCCGAGCGAGACGAACGCGTCGTGCGCCCGAATCGCCGCCGCCCACGAGGCCTCCGCCAGATCGAGCGGCAGATGCACCGCAGCGGCGTGCGCTGCGGCTGCCGGTGCCGAGAGGGCGAAGGCGATGGCCCCGCCGGCGAGGGTCGTGAGCAACGCCGCGCGCAGCGCGACGACCGGTTCGCGCCCAAGCTCCCGGACGATCGCGAACGTCACGACCGCCGCCGCGGCGATCAACGGCAACTCCACGCCGGCGCGAAGCCACGGAACGGCCAGCAGCACGAGCGCGATCTCCGCGCAGAGGCGCACCAGGCGGCGCGCGTCGCGAGCGAGGATCAGCGCGAGCGGTATCGCCACGACCATCTCCGCTAGATGGATGAACGTTCCTCCGAGGAGCGCGAACGCCGGCGGGAGCACCACCGCCAATGCCGCATCGTGCGCCCGGCGCACGGCCCAGATGCCGGCGGCGAGCATCACCACGTAGCTCGCGGTGCCGCCGGTCAGCGCGACCCGACCGGATGCGCCGAGCGCGCTCAGCGCCCACGCCAAGCTGAACTGCGAGGTACGCGGCAGCTCCGCGAGCGCCTGCGCGGGAAGCACGCGCACGAAATATTCGATGAAGGTCGCCGCACCGCCGCACGCAAGCGAAACTGCGGCCAGCGCCGCCGCGCAGATCGCGAGCGGCACGCGCATGCGCGGCTGCCACAGAAAGCACGCCGCAAAAGCGGGCAGCGCGAGATGCGGTTCGATCGCCGCAACGCCGAGCGCCGCCGCGGCGAAAGCGTAGGCACCGCGCCGGATCGCCAGCGCCGCGCAGAGAAAGGCGGCCGCCGATAGCGCCGCGAGTTCGCCGAACGGGATGCAGACCACAGCGATCGGCAGCACGAACGCGGCGCCGGCAAGGGCAAGGCTCGATCCGGCGAGCCGCGCCGACCATGCTGCCGCCGCCGCGCCGGCAGCCGACGAGACGAGGAACCACAGGATCGCAGCGAGCGGATACGGCAGGAACGCCAGCGGGACGAAGAGCGCGAGCGCATACCCGGGCAGCGGCGCGGGAAGCGCGACGCCTCCGGCGGCCGAGTACAGATGCCAAGGCTGCGCTTGCGATTCACACGCGTAGAGCGGTCCGGCGCGATACGGGTCGCCGCCTCCTGCGATTACGCTCCCCGCGCAATAGAACGCGTGGAAATCTCCAAGCAGATCGCCGGCCGCTATCCGCGCGTGAACTTCAAAAGCGAGGACCAGCAGCGCGAGCGCGAGGAGCGCGTTACGCACTGGTGCGGCGGCGACGGTGCTCCTCGAGCGAGCTCGGGTCCGTAGGCACCGCGCTATGCTGCGGGCTGACGCGCGCGAGCAGGCGCACGATGCCCGGCTGCTCCGGGTGGATCTTCTGCGCGCGCAACGCGTACTGCGCGGCGGTTGGCAGGTCGCCGTCTTCGAAGGCCGCCTCGGCCAAGCGCTCGAGCACCAACGCGCAGCGGTCCTCGAGCAACTGCGCCTGCACCGCGAACCACGGTTCCGGCACGTCGCCGTCGAGCAGCCGCCCCGTGTAGAGTTCGTCGGCGGCGCGATAATGCACGGCGGCCTCCTTGAGATCGCCGCGGTCGAAATCCGCATCGCCGTCGCCTACGTGCGCGGTAAAGCGCCGTACGTCGGCGACGACGTTGCTCAAATCGAGGCAGACATCGGGATCCGCTCGAAAATAGAGGTCGACCGCCGCATACCCCACGACCTTCGCAAGCGCCTTGCGGATATTGCTACAGGCGGTGCGCACGCTCTGCGCCGCCAGGTGTTTATCGGCATCGGGCCAGAACGCCGCCGCGAGTTCTCCGCGCGTCGCGCTGCCGGTCGGCTTGAGCAGCAGATATTTCACGAGCTGCTGATCGCGGCGGCGTACCCACTCGATCTCGTTGCCGTCGATGCTGGCGGAGAAGCGTGCGAACATTCGCACGACCATCGGCGCGAACCGCGCGCTCGGACTCAAGCGCCCGCGCCCGGAACGCAAGCTGCGTATCGCGCGGAAGGGCCGGCGCTCGCCCGAGTCGTTGACAACGAAAAGACCCTGTATCTCGAGGCGCTGTAGGCGGTCTTCGTCGTCGCAAGCCGCGCCGGCGATGATGCTGCGCACGAGCGCCCGGTCTTCCTCGCTCGCCCGGTCGAGATCGGCCGCGATGAACTCGGTGAAGAACTGGCCGTAGCGGTTTTGCCACTGGTCGTACGCATCGTTCAGCGATCGCTCGTCCTCGGAGGCGCTGCGGATCGCGCCGCTCACGACGATCGCCCAGCCGTCGCTCTCCTCGATCAGGCGCCCGATATCGACGTGCGTATAGGGAACGCCGCAAGCCTCGGCGAGCAGGCTCACTTCGGCCGGATCGAACGCGAGGCGGTTCGCATCGCAGAGCACCGCCAGTCCGCGAGCGATCCACGCCTTGGCGTCGAGCGCGGCGCGCGAGCGCAGGCAGTAGACGAACGTGAGCGATGCGGGCGCGTCTTCGAACAAGCGGGCGAGGAGCGCGATGGCGTCGGAGGCGGCATTGTCGGCGTCGTCCACCACCAGCTCGGTCGGCACCGCGACCGCCCCACGCAGCGCCTCGATCAGCGCCTCGTACGAGTCCGGCACCGCAGCCAGGGCGAGCGCGCGCGCGATCTCTTCGCGAAGACCGCCGGCGCTGCATCCTTCGGGGAGCGCACAGTATGCCGCGTCGATCTGGCTATGGGGCAGGTACTTCAGGACGGCGGTCGTCTTCCCGCAGCCGGCGGGCGCGATGAGCAGGCGTAACGGTATGGAGGCATGAGTCGATAACCACCGTTCGAGCCGGGAGCGGCGGACGGTCGACGGCGCGAGCCGGGGCAAAGTCGGCGTTCGGATCATAGAACCTACCACTCCGGGTTTCGGAGCGCCGCGACAGAAACTTAAGGCGTACGGCCCAGAGCCGGCCGTATCTTTTCCTATCTTAATGAACGTTTCGAACGCGCGAAGGGTGCCGCCGCGAGGAGGCCCGGCGACACCGGCCTCGGTATCTCTTTGGAATGGCGGTCTTTCGTCCGGCGCCTTTTCGTCAGGCCGGTCTTGCCTACCGCGCCGTTGCGGCCATGCTGCTCGCCGTGTGCATCGTAGCGGTCACTGCCGTCGTCGAGAGCCTCTCGCGAACGGTGGCGTTCGATGTTGACTTCGTCGCCTTCTTTTGTGGAGCAACAACGCTCCTCGGCCAGCACAATCCGTATCTCTACGAGCCGCTCCATACCTGTGAGATCGCGATGTTGCCCGAGCTCTTTCATAGGTTTGTAAACCTCGCCGTGCCGGCGCCGCTGCCACCCTACGCGCTGGCCGCGTTCGTGCCGTTCGCACTGCTCCCGTTCCAAGCCGCAGAGGCCATCTGGGCGCTCGTGCTCTGCATCTCGGTAGGTGTCACCGCCTGGAGTATAAGCCGGATTCTCGAAATCCGTTGGCCGCTTGCCCTTGCCGGAACCGGCGTCGCCATTGCCGGAACCGCCTTGTTGCAAGGCTCGCTCGCGCCGCTGCCGATCGCGTTACTCTGCGCGGGAGCTGCGCTCTTGAAAGAGTCGCGCTTCGCGCCGGCCGCCTTCGCGCTAACGGCCGCGATGATCGAACCGCACCTCGCGCTGCCGGCCTGCATCGCCGCGTTCATCGCGGTGCCGCGCATGCGTCTGCCGCTCGCGATCGGGGCCGTGATATGCCTTGCCATATCGTTTGCCGTGCTGCCCTGGCCCGTGATCGTCGAGTACTTCGCGCGCGTACTGCCGCTCCACGCGCTCTCCGAAATAGACAATACCGGACAGTACAGTCTCTCGACCATCGCGCACCGCCTAGGACTGGCGGCGCCGGCCGCGGTTAAATTGGGCTTCGCCGAGTACGTTCTGGCCTGTATCGCCGGCATCTGGCTGGCCATTCGCCTCGCAGCCAAAGAATACGATCTATCGTACCTGGTCCTTGCGTCGACCGCATGCGCGGTCATCGGCGGCTCGTTCATCCATCTCTCGCAGATCGCGATGGCGACCCCGTTCGCCCTCGCGATCGCCGTGCGGAAGCCATCGTATACCGCCTGGGCAGCGCTCTTGTTGCTCGCGATCCCATGGGATAGTGTACTCAACTGGTACGCGCTTGCGCCGTTCGCCGCGCTGGCGCTCGTCTTTCTGCTCTGGTACTTCGTGAAGGCGCAGGCAGCCGTCGCGTCGCTCGCGGCGGCGGGATTCTTGGTGCTAGCGTATCTCGGCAGCAGGTGGGCTCAGATCGCGTCGGTTCCAGCCGGTACGCGCTTTTATTTTCCGGTTACGCGCCCAAACGATTTGGCGGAGGCCTCGTGGCTGCATTACAACACGGCGTTCGCATTCCCACCGACGTGGTGGCTGACGCATGCGTTGACGGGCGCGGGACTGCTCGCGATGCTCGGCGCCGCGCTTTGGTGGGCCGCGGCGAACGGAAAACACGCCGGCAACCCAGCCGTTATCGCGCGCTGAGGCCGCCTGTCGATAGCGGTCGAGAACCTCACTCCGGTCGACCTCGCGCTCGTCGGTTAATGCAACAAAGCAAGCAAGCGTATTCCCATCTCGGATATCGCTTGCCAATTGGCGTTACTCACCGGCCCGACGCCACCACTTATCAGCAGTACCTCACGACCTTTGAACGCGTCTGCGACGAATGGGATGTCAAGAACGATAGCCGCGCGACGTTGCTTGACGTCAGCAGTCGCACGTTCTATCGCTGGAGGCACAAGTCTGAACTGGCTACGCTCTCGAACGACCAGCGTAAGCGCATTTCGCTCTTGGCAAACATCTACGTCGACCTGCATATCGTGTTCGACGAGAACGCCGCGTTGGCTAACGCATGGGTGCGACGCCCGAATACGGCTTTTAGCGCTCGCGCGCCGCTCGATCTACTGCTGGCAAGATCGTTGCTTGAATTCCAGGCTGTCTTTCTTTACCTGCGCCAGGTGGCGCGACGGTGAAGCGTGCTCGCCCCTTTCATCCGATAACCTCTCATCCGAATGCGGCGATTGCGGGTGCGATGCGGCTGGTGTCGACCGGAGAACCGCCGGAAGCGCTGTCCGCGATTCTCCAGGATGCCGGCATGCGAGCTGCCCAGAAGCCGCTCGCGCCCGGTGATCTCTACCGAGGTCCGCTTGCGCCGGTTATCATGGCGCCATTCCTCACGCCGTATCCCAGCCGATTTAGCGACGGTTCCTTCGGCGTGCTCTACACAGCCTTCGATCTTCCGACGGCGATGACCGAGCACGGCTACCATCTCGCGCGATTTGCCAAGCAGACCGCGCTACCGGGGAACGTCTTCCATCGGATGCACGTTGCGATCGAACCGAGTGCGAGCCTGCGCGACCTGTGTCGCGACGATCCGCGTCTATTTGATCCAAATGATTACGGCATCGCCCAGCAACGTGGCGCGAATTTGCACGAGGAGCGGCGCCCCGCAATCGTCTACCCGAGCGCGCCGGCCTCTCCGGCTTAGGCAGAACGATGCTGTCGCGCTCGACCCTCAATTCAATTTCGTTCGTGCTCAACCCGAGTTGCGCCAGTAGCGGCTTTGGTAAAATGACGCCTTGCGAGTTGCCGATACGGTGGATGGCCACCTTCCTGGTAACACCAACGTCATAATGAAGTGTACGAGATGCCTCGACGATCTTTCCGACGCGGAAGTCGAGCGCCGGCGGGAGTGAGAACGCAATGAGATCGTCGCGGAGGCAACTCATTTGACAATACCCAAGAACACGGCCAGGCAACGCTCGACTTCCACCAGCGCATCCGCATCGATGCACCCGAGGAGTTGCCCTAGTTTCTCCCGCTTCACCGTCATGGCCTTATCCACCATTACCTGTGAAGGCTTCTGCAAGCCGTTCTCGGTGCTCGGCTGAACGGTGATGCGCAACAGTGGTGCGGCAACGAGCGTGCTCGTCACCGGCAACACGGTAACGGTGGCGTGCTCGTCGAACTGGTTAGCCTGAATCACCAAGGCGGGTCTTGGTTTGCCAAAGTCGCCTTGCATGGCGATGGTCACAAAGTCACCCCGGATCATTCCGTCCAGCCATCCACATCCGCCAAAGCTTCATCCATGAAGCGCTGCATATCCGTGCCGGTCATATCCGCCTGGGCGGCAAGCCGGGATTGGCGGCGGCATTCCTCCGCAAAGTCGGGTCTCCGCGTATCAGGCACCCAGATTTGCACCGGACGAAGGCCCGCCTTGCGCAGCGCGTCGCGGTGCTTTTGGACTCGTGCATTTACGTGTGCCGTTCCCATTTCATCGCCTCCAAACAAGTTACATGCAACATTATACACCTGCCGCACGTTACATGCAACATCGCCAATGGCGGGCGGAAAAACTCGCTCTGGTCGTGGAGCAGGTTAGCCTCCGTCCAGGGAGCCTGTAGCACAAACTCCCCAGGCTCCAGGCCGCGGATTATGATGCGCGCGCGACGCGCGATGCCGATCCCGTCGACGTGCGCGACGAACGCGGCAACCCGATTAGCGATGCGAAGAGCAGCACGCCGATCGGCACCGCAGGTAACGGAGCGGCGCGTAACGCGCGCGAAATCTCCCGCATGCCGCTCGTTTTCGTACCCACTCCGCTCGGCAACCTGCGCGACATCACGATTCGCGCGCTCGACGCGCTGCGCGAGTGCTCGCTCCTGGTCGCCGAAGACTCGCGCGTGTCGCGCAGGCTGCTCTCAGCGCTGAATCTGCCCGGAAAGGAGACCTGGACCTACCACGAGCACAACGCCGCCGCCGCGACCTCCGCGATCCTCGAGCGCGCCCGCACCGAGCTCGTGGCGGTCGTCACCGACGCGGGTACGCCGGGTATCTCCGATCCGGGTGCGGCGCTCGTGGCTGCCGCGCGTTCGGGCGGCGTAGCGGTCGAGGTCTTGCCTGGGCCGAGCGCGGCCATCGGCGCCGCCGTCCTCTCGGGGTTCCCGCTGCGGCGATTCGTCTTCGAAGGCTTCCCGCCGCGCTCGAGTGCGGCGCGGCGCGGAGCGTTCGCGGAGAGCTTCGGGCTCGGCATTCCGAGTATCTGGTACGAGTCGCCGCAGCGCGTACGGGCGGCGCTCGCCGACCTCGCCGCCGTCGATCCGCACGCGCAAGTCTTTCTGCTGCGCGAGTACACCAAACGCTTCGAAGAGCAGTTGCTCGGAACGGCCGCCGAGGTCTCCGGGCGCCTCGCCGAGCCGGTGCGCGGCGAGATCGCCCTGGTGGTGCAGCCGAGCGCTCGCACCGAACGGGCGGAGACCGCAGCCGCGCCGGCCGATCTGGACGAGCGAATCGACGCCCTGCTCGATAGCGGCCAGAGCGTTTCGTCGGTCGCGAAGGCGCTGGCCGGCATCGGTTACGGAGAACGCCGCCACATCTATGCCCGCGCGACCGGCCGCAAACGCTCGCGGAGGGAGACCAACGGCTCGTAGCGATTAAGGTTAATAACGATGAGCTCCCGCGCGTTCTACGTCACCACGCCGATCTATTACATCAACGGCACGCCGCATATCGGCCATGCCTATACCACCGTCGTTGCCGACGTGCTCGCGCGCACGGCGCGCACGCAGGGCGACGCGTTCTTTCTCACGGGCACCGACGAGCACGGGCAGAAGGTCGCGAACGCGGCCGCCGAGGCCGGCGTCG
>JAKAPQ010000036.1 GCA_021806945.1 bacterium
CGCATGACGATGACTTCTTCGACAAGACGCTTGAGGGCTTCGCCATGTTCGCGCTCAACCAGGGCGAGGTCTGCACCTGCCCCTCGCGCGCGCTCGTGCAAGAGTCGATCTACGACAAGTTCATGGAGCGAGCCGTCAAGCGCGTGCAGGCGATCAAACAAGGCAACCCGCTCGATCCGACGACGATGATCGGCGCGCAAGCCTCGAGCGAGCAGCTCGAGAAGATCCTCTCGTACCTCGACATCGGCCGCCAGGAAGGCGCAACGGTTCTCACCGGCGGGAAACGGGCGGCGATCAACGGCGCGCTCAAGGACGGATACTACGTCGAGCCCACCATCTTCCAGGGCCACAACAAGATGCGAATCTTCCAGGAAGAGATCTTCGGACCGGTCCTTTCCGTAACCACCTTCAAAGACGAAGCCGACGCGCTAGCGATCGCGAACGACACCCTCTACGGATTGGGTGCAGGCGTCTGGAGTCGCGACCTCAATACGGCATATCGCATGGGGCGCGGCATTCAGGCGGGACGCGTCTGGACGAACTGCTACCACATGTATCCGGCGCATGCCGCATTCGGCGGCTATAAGCAATCGGGAATCGGCCGCGAAAACCACAAGATGATGCTCGATCACTACCAAAATACCAAGAACATGTTGGTCAGCTATAGCCCAAAGAAGCTCGGCTTCTTCTAGATGGCTGTCGGAGTTGAGCCGTGTTCGGCTTTGGCGCCGAATTTTGTTCGGAGACGAGGCGCGAAGAAGCCGCGCCAGCGCGCATCCTGCGCTGCGCGGCGCCTCCGCTTCCGTGCGGAATGGGAGCGAAGCCGTAGCTTCGTGACTGATGAGCAACGAAGTATTCGGGCAAAAGGCGGCCCAAAGACGGAAACGTGCTCAACCCCGACAGGCATCTAGCGCGTGCAAGCGGCAACGCGCGTTGAGGCAACGCCCGCGGCGCTCGAACTCATCGCGCGCCTTCGGGCGAAGCACGGTCCGCTCATGTTTCATCAATCGGGGGGCTGCTGCGACGGCAGCAGCCCGATGTGCTATCCGCTTGGTGACTTTATCGTTGGCAACTCCGACGTTAAGCTCGGCGAGATCGGCAACGCGCCCTTCTATATGAGCGAATCCCAGTTCGAGTACTCGAAGCACACGAAGCTTATTATCGACGTCGTCCCGGGCCGCGGTGGCATGTTTTCGCTCGATAACGCCGAGGAGGTCCGCTTCTTGACGAGGTCGCGCGTCTTAACCGACGAAGAGGTGGCGCTGCTAACCCCGGTAGAGTCCGTCTCCTGATCGGACCGGGCCTCGCGATCTTCCCCGGAGCGATTCCCTCCAGGCGGAGCCGCGGTTTGAGGCATCGAAATCCTGTCTATGACCGTCGAGCAATTTGCGTCCGCAGATCCGCATGCTCGCATCGCGGCGGCCGTGCTTCGCCTGCTCTTCGGAGACGCGTACGCTAGAAACTTCGCCATCCGTCTGTGGGACGGCAGCCTCATCCCCGCAAGCGAGCAGACGCGCTTTACGCTGCGGGTGAACTCGCCCGGCGCGCTGCGCACCGCGTTCCGGCCACCGGTCGATCTCAATGCCGGTCGGGCGTTCGCCGCCGGCGCGATCGATTGCGACGGCCAAGTGGAGTATGCGGTCGACGAGATGTACGGTGCGATGCACCGTATGCCGCGTTCGACACTTCCCCGCATGCTGACGCTCTTGCTGCGCCTGCCAAAAGAGCCGCGTCCCGATTTGCGCGAGGCGAATCTGCGGGGAAAGATGCACTCCGTGGAACGCGACCGCGCGGCGATCGGTTTCCACTACGATCAGCCCGTCCCATTCTACGCGTCGTTTCTCGATCGCGAGTTGGTCTATTCGTGCGCGTATTTCGACGACGGCGTGCAGACGCTGGACGACGCTCAGATTGCGAAGCTCGACTATATCTTGCGCAAACTGGGCGTGCGCCAAGGCGAACGCGTGCTCGACATCGGCTGCGGCTGGGGAGCGCTCGTCATCCGGGCGGCGCGGCGTTTCGGCGCCCGGGCGCTTGGCGTCACGCTCAGCCCCCGGCAATACGAAGAAGCCAACCGGCGCATCGACGCGGCGGGGCTCGGCGATCGCGCCCGCGTAGAGTTGCGCGACTACCGCGAACTCAAGGGGGTCGAGTTCGACAAGATTGCGAGCGTTGGAATGTTCGAGCACGTAGGGCGCTCGAAGTTGCCGGAGTATTTTCGCGTCGCATACTCGCTGCTGCGGCCGGGCGGGCTCTTTCTCAATCACGGAATCGCGAATCAAGACCCCACGCTCGCCGACGGCAAGGTGAGCGGTTTCATGAATCGCTTCATCTTCCCCGACGGTGAATTGGTGCTCGTCTCCGAAGCCCTGCAGATTGCGGAGCGATGCGGATTCGAGGTGCGAGACGTCGAGAACTTACGCGAGCACTACATGCGGACGCTACGGGCGTGGGTTGCCAATATCGAACGCAACCGCGCGGATGCGATCGCGGTGGCGGGGGAGCAATCCTACCGTACGTGGCGGCTGTATATGGCGGGAAGCGCGCAGGGCTTTCGTATCGGGCGTATCGGCCTCTTCCAATCGCTGCTCGCAAAGGCGGACGGCGACGGCAGCGTCGGCATCTCGCCGACGCGGCGCGATCTCTATATAGAGGGGGCGGCCGTAGCCGCCCCTTGCGCTCCGCCGTCGCGGAGCGGTTAACCGAGTTTGCGCAACTCGTCGAAGATCTGTTCTTCGTCGGGCTGCTCGCCGATATCGTGTACGTCGACGTAACGGACGGTTCCGTTCTTGTCGACGATGACGATCGTGCGCTCCGCCATCCCTTCCGGGCGGAGCACGCCGTATTTTTCGGCGACCGCGCCGTGCGGATAGAAGTCGCTAAGCAGCGGATACGTTATGCCGCCAAGCGTCTTTGCCCACGCGGCGTTCACGTGCGTACTGTCGATCGAGATGCCCACAACTTGAGCATCGTAACCTTCGAAACGATCGAGATTCTCTTCGTACGAAGGCATTTGACTGGTTCAAACCGGCGTAAAAGCAAACGGATAGAATGCCATCACGACGTTCTTCTTGCCCTTGTTATCGGATAGTTTGAACGTGCCGCCGGTGTGCGACTTGAGTTCGAAATCCGGCGCGGCATCGCCAGCCTTCAGCGTCTTGGTGCTGGAGGCCATGGATTTGCGCCCCTTGGTGACTGCCATACTTGATTCTCACCCCCTCTCTTTGACTATGGCGCACCCGCTCGGGTGCGCCCTCCCATGATTCTCAGATCTCGCGAATGGTTCCCGGTTCGACCGGATGGAGTACCGCGTCGAGGGCGGCCAACAGCGTGGCCCGCTGATCTGCGATCTCCCCGGCCGCGCCCATCGGCGTTCCGATGGCGTGGCGCACCGGATGGACCGCGCGCGGCGGACGCGCGGCGGCGGACTGGGCGGGCTCGACGGTGATCAGCATCGTCGGGATACCGGCCGCTTCGATGGCTCGTTGAACGTGCACGACCGTGCGGTGGCAGAGCGGTCAGCCGCCGGTCAAGAGTACCAGGTCGGTCTGGCTGCGTTCGATTTTGCGTGCAATCTCGGGAGCCGTTTCGTCGAGCACTTGCTTGAGCCGAAGCGTGTAGCCCATCATTCCGAAGAACTCGTGATTCAGACCTTTGATGGTACCGCCGGCAACGAGCTCGCGCAACCGGTCGATGGGGAAGACGCAATTGATATCGCGGTCGGCTTGCTCGTGGTCGTAATGCGCGTGCGTAACCATCATCTCGCCGGCCGGCGTATCCGAGGCGATGACGCGATACGAGCCGTCGCCATCGAGATCGTAGGGCTGTTGCGAGCGCAAATGGACTCCTGCCGTGCTCACGAGCGCCACCGTCGTCTCGTTCAAGTCGCGTTCGAACGGCGTATAGGGAATCGCGCGGCGCGAAAGTTCCATTCCTCCGGGTTCGGCTCCAGCGGTGCTTTGGGCCTTCGCAGCGATAATTATTGACTTTGATTAATAATTATCGATAGAATGGGGCATGAGCCTTCGCAACCTTCTTGCACTCACCGCCGTCGCGCTCTGTCTTGGCACGGCTCCAAAACCGAAGCCGTTGACCTTCGCGGACACGATGCGCGTCGCGATTGCCGCGATGCCCTCGAATTTCTCCTCGCTTCGGGGCGCGGCCGAGCCGGCCACGCAATTCGAGCGGGAGTACGCCACGCGACCCGGCCCGCTATCGTTCGTGACCATCGCCGATGAGTTCGCAACGCTATCGGAGCGCGAGCATTGGCTTCTGAGCTTCGATTGGAAGTTCGACCCCGGAACGACGACGGCAAAGACTGTCGCTCGGACCATCGCCCGCCTGACTCCGCTCGTGAAGGGCTACCGCCTGACACGATCGACGACCAAAACGGGCATCGTCCGCTTGCTATGGAGCGGACCCGCCGGACGCTCCATAGCGATCCACACGTACACGGTCTCTGCGACCAAGAGCAACCCCGCTTATAACGGCGTCTCGGTCGCCGTAGCGCGGACGCTGCCCAAGAACCTTCACGTTGCCGCGTACGTTCGCGGAATCACCGCGGCTGCGCGCGCGACGGTCGTTCGCGCCGTGGGGCAGTCGGTCACCCTTGCAACGAACGATGCATCGACGAACTTCGCCGCCTTGCGCGGCGATGAAATCCCGCTCGACGCCATCTCAGCGATGATGGCGTCGGCCTTCGGCAACACGTCTCATAAGTATAAGGCCAACGTCTCGTTCGACCGCGCGCTCTACACCTGCCACATCGTATCCATCCAGTTTCCCGCGAAGGAAAAGACTTTCAGCTCGAAAGAAATCTTTGAATGCACGACGCCGGTCTTCGGCGGCGCAAACGCTTCGCTGACCGCGTCCTTACGAACGTCGATCCAAGACACCCTCGGCTCGGCGTTTTCGTTCACGCCCGCCGATCCAAAGAGCGCGTTCTCGGACGATACGTGGAGCCGGCCCGCCGACCAAACGGAAGTTACGTTCAGCGCAAATGATTCGCACGGTGGGGTCTACTACGACGTCTTCGTCTATCACTTCTTCCCAAATGGGACCTAACGAAGGAGCCGTTTTCATGGCATTTGCAACGTTCATGTCCGGTGGGCTCGGCCGCGGGATACGCATCGTAGCCGGACTGGTTCTCATCGTTCTCGGTATCCGGATGCATACCGCCATCGGTACGATCGTCGCGATCGCCGGCCTCGTACCGCTGGCGGCGGGCACCTTCAATTGGTGTTTGGCCGCACCGCTCTTCGGCGGACCAATGAGCGGCGGCGATATCCGCAACCGCAAGGCGTAATCGGTTCTTCCGGATCTACGGCGCCTGCCCCGCCGGGGTCGGCACGCTCACGCTGTGCGTTACGACGATGTCGGTTTCATCCTTCTTCGACGTGATCATAATAGTCGTGTGATCGTTGGCGCTCTTGGAAACGGCGAATTCGGCGATCGAACTGTCGCCCGATTCTACCTTCATCTGCTGGCTTCCGGCCGGCATTTGACTCTTGTACCACTGGTAGACTTTCTCGAAGGGATCTGTCGTGGTCAGCGTGGCCATCTGGCCGCTGCCTTGCGGGCCGCTCATGGCGTAGCCCCCGTCTCCCACCACGGCACCCGGATAGACCGGCACGCCTAATTTGGAGACGTCGACGGCGCCCTGGCCCATCGTCATCGAGCCTCCTTTGGTGGTGATGGTCGCTGTTTTGTTGTCTTGGCTGGTCGTCACGGTGGCCGTGCCGTTCCCGGTCAAAATCGTCGTCTTGTGGCCGTGGCTGCAAGCGGCGAGGCCGGCGACCAGCAGCACCGGTGCGAACAAGCGAAACTTCCGCATGCTTCAACCTCCTTCGTGGTGAAATGCCGCGCTACGTGCCGGAAAAATGCCACCCGAACGCCTGCAGTCCCTGCCGCCTCAGGAGATTCTCTATCGCCGTGCCGACGCCACTGGGCCGCACGCTATTGGTAGCCGCAGACGAGCGCGGCATCGTCGCAAGCGCTTTCCACCCGGCCAAGCGCCACAGCATCTCGGCAAACGGCACGCTCCCGTTGCTGATCGAGGCGGAGCGGCAGGTACGCGCCTATTTCGCGAGGCGCCTGCGGCGCTTCGATCTGCCGTTGCACTTGATCGGCACGCCCTTCCAGCTCGCGGTGTGGGGTCTGGTCGCGCAGCTTGAATGCGGCGAGTGCCTCTCCTACGGCGAGGTCGCGCGCGCCATCGGCCACCCGCTCTCGCACCGCGGCGTAGCTGCGGCGATGGGCGCGGCGCCGCTGGACCTCTTCATCCCCGCCCACCGCGTCCTCGGCGGCGACGGGCGTATCAAGGGCGCCGGACCCGGTTCGATGCGGCGGCGTCTGCTCGCATTCGAAGGCGTTAAGGTCCGATGAGGCGCCGCCACTCGAGCATGAGGCCGGCGCCGTTGTTACGGTCTGCCGCTTCACCCGTGCGCGTGAACTGTGCCGAAAAATCGATCGTGCGTATGCCGACGAGCAATTCGGATTCGCGATATCGGATGCCGTAAGCGAACATCGCATCCACCTCGGCCGCACGTTCGTCTTTGTTCACCGCCGGCAACCCGTTGCTGTACAAGAAGCGATCGGCCCCGAACAAGCGCGGCGCGGCGCCGACCAGCACTTCAACGAACCGCGCCGCGCGAAGCGGCTGGTCGTATTCGAGTTCGTAACGCGCCCCGGCGAGCCGCGACGATGCGACCTGCGAGATGTTGGGCAGCGGCGTGCGCTGATTGATGACCGTCGTGCCTGCGCCGATCCATAGGTGCCGATTGCGATCCACCGCCAGGCGCACCGCGCCGTTGAAGATGCCTACCGCCGGCGTAGCCTGCCCGTAATACGCCGACGCGCGCTGCGGAATCGACACCGGCGGAATCCCCTCCAGCACGACGCCGACGCGTCCGGCACGCGCGCCGAACTCGAGCAAGGCGGCGGCGCCGACGCCGTACTGACTGCCCGCGACGTCGCGATGCACGCCGGAGACGAACAGCGCTTGCAGACCGGCATAAGCGTGGACGCGCGCGCGCGGCGCTGTCTTGGCTTGCGCGCTCGCGCCCGTTAGCAGTGCGGCCGCCCCCAGCGCAACGGCGAGCGCGCGCACGCGGCGGTTACTGTTTAGTTGCATCGACAAGCAGTATGCCGCGCCGGCCGGCGTTCGTGAAGTGGTGCATCGCTGCGACCGTCGCACCGATAGGATTCTCCGGACGCATCAGTTCGGAGACGGAGTAGCCGGTGCGTTTGCGGACGGCGTCGTCGAGCGGCGCGCGCAGCGGCCCAGGCAGGCTTTCGTAGCTGCCGAGCAGCGAAACGAGCGGGCCCAGCCGCTTATCGACCTGCACCGGATCCATCACCACGACGAGCAGCCGGGCCGGTTTGCCGGCGCCGGATCGCCTGAAAGCCGTGAAGTCCAGTCCGAAACGCCGCATCGCCGTCCTCGCGTCCGAAAGATCGGCAACGTCCGCGCGAAGGTAGCCCGCCGGTGGGCGATCGTCAAGACGATCGAGCCACGCGCGCAGCTGCGCGAACGATCCCGATGTCGATGCGATGACCTCACGGCTGCGGTAGGTTCCGGCGGGAAGCGCGAGCGGCGGACTCCCCGGTACGATACCCTTGACGATCACGTGCGTGCCGGCTGGAACGGCCAGCACCGTCGCGCCGGCATACAGGGGGAAATCGATCGGATCGGCGAGCGGCGCGGCTGCCGGCGACGCTTGCGCCGCGTTACGCGCTCCCGACTGCGACTGCCATGTAGAGCAGCCTCCCAGCCCGCACGCGGCAAGCAACGAGATCGCAATAAAGATCCTCCGCACGTCCGGCTCCCTCTCTCCCCCGTCACCCTTAACGGGGATTTCGAGGAGAAGCCGCGCCGGACCCGTAAGGCTTGCGATACCTTATCGGCGGTACGACATGACCGAATCGGCGGTACGACATGACCGAGATGATCGTCGACCACACAGACGCAGGCGCCGCATTCCGGCGCCTTTCGCTTCCCCTTGCCGTTACGATGCTCGGCGATCAACTGCTGGGCATCGTCGACACGATCGCGATCGGGAGCATGGGCACGGTGCCACTCGCCGGCGTGACGGCTGCGGCCGCCGTCTTCGTCTCGGCGATCTATGCCATCAGCGGATTTTCGAGCGGCCTCTCCATCGTGGCCGCTCAGCGGATCGGCGCGCACGACGTGGACGGTTTCGCGCGCAGCGTACGCGCCGGCGCGATCGTTCCGATGCTTTGCGCGATCGCGTGCGCCTTGCTCAGCATCCCGCTCTCGCTGCCGATCGTACACGCCATGGTCGGTCCGCTAGCCAGCGTCAAGGCGAGCGGCGAGTACCTGACGGTCCGCTGCTTCTCCCTCATCCCGATCGTCGTCTCGGGGACACTGATCGCGGGGCTGGGCGCCGCAGGTAACCGCAAGATCGGTGTCTACGTGCTGGCGCTCATCAATCTCGTGCACATCCCGCTCCTGCTCGTGCTGGCGCTAGGGTGGGGAACGCATCACCCGCTCGGTATCGTCGGAGCCGGCATCTCGTCCCTCACGTCCGAAGCGATCGCGGCCGCGTACGCCCTGATCTATGCGGCGCGCCGGCCGGTCTACCGCATCTTCGAACGTGCGCGCAATATCGAATGGAAGCTCGCATTGGAGATCGCACGCCTGGGACTGCCGGAGGCGATCTTCTTGATCGCCGTGGTCCTGCCCGATACCCTGATGATCGCGATGCTGGCGCAGTTCGGCCCGACGGTCATTTCGGCGTTGCGCGCGCTCAACATCGTGTCGGATCTTACCTTCGTCGTGCCAAGCCCCCTGCAGGCCGCCGCGCAGACCGTGATAGGACAACGCTTGGGCGCGCGCGATATCGAAGGCGCGCGCCACTTCTTCTACCGAGCTCGACGTCTTTCGTTTTGGATTGCCGGGCTGACGGGGCTCGTCATCGCGGTTTTCGCCTGGCCGCTGGCTTACGTTTTCACCCTCAACGCAGAGGTTGCAACCCTAGCCGCGCTTCCACTCGCCCTGCATATGACCGCACTGCCGATCAAAGGCTGGGCGATGGTCTCGCTCGCTCCGATACGTGCCTCCGGCGATACGCGGTTCTCGATGTTCGTAGGGTTGCTGTGCGGCGCGCTCGTGCTTCCCATCGCTTGGATCTGCATCAATCGCCTGCACGCCGAACTCTATGCGGTGCCGATCGCGTGGATCGCGGCGTGGCTGGCGCGAGCGGCCCTGACGCAGTGGAAACTCCACGGCGATTCGTGGACGCGCGGCGCGCTCGCGGTCTAACAGGTTGCGGAAAACCCGCGGTGTCCGGATCGGGCCCGAACGCTTCGTCGAAACGAGGAACGATGAGGAAGCAACGCCGTAGCGTTGTGACCGAAGAGCGACGAAGCTTCCGGCGGAACAGGCGGGTTCGAGACGGCGGCGGAGGGTTTCCCGCAACCATCTAAGCGAGGGAGGGGCAAGCCCGCTAGCCGTGTAAGGGCTAGCGCAAGGAGTGTGTTACGATGAAGCTTTCGGCATCCTTGCCTATCGCGTGCCTTGCCGTCGCAGCGCTGTTCATGCCCTTACCGGTACGCGCGCAGTTCTCGTTCCCCTCGATTCCGGGAGCGGGCAATCTGGCCGTGCAAGCCGCGGCCAAGCAGCTCGCCCCGTACGTCCAGCAGAATCAGCCGGTGATCCTCGACTGGAAGGCAATCTACCCGGCCGTGCCGGTGCTGCCGGGCACCGCGTTTCATCCAACCAAGAGCCCCCGCGTGCAATCGGCGCTGGAAGCCGCCTTCGCCAGGCAGTTGCACAATTCGAAGACGGGCGCCGTTCTGTTGCCGCCCGGCGATTACGCGATTCCCGTGCGCCTGTTTTGCACCGACATCCATCGCCATGCCAATTCACCGTTCATCTATCTGCTCGGGCCGCTGCGCGGGTCGCGTGCCGGCATCTTGACGCAGATGTATGCAAACGCAGCAACAGTGCTTCCTGAATCCTACGACATGCAGTCGCTTTCATGGGACATGCAGGCCGGCATGAGCTACCCGCAGTTGGGGGTAGCGCAGCAGGCGCTCTACAATCGCTTGCTCCCCGGTGAATCGGGCCTCATCGCGCAGAACTTCCTGTCGATGGTACGCGATCGCTGGAACACGATCTCGGACTCCATTCCCGGCGTGCCGTCCTTCGACGGCGCAATCGGCCAGATGGGAGCGGTCGGCACGACGATTGAGAACCTGCAGTCCGCGCAAAACGAGATCGTCGCCGATGCCGGGAACTTCGACGCTCTTCGTAGCGCGCTCGTTCTGGGCCCTCTCGGAACGCCGGATTCGAATATCATGGACACCCCGTGGAGCGTGCCGTCGGCTCGCGTCTATCTGCGCGTGCTGACCGAAGGCGCTTTCATGAGCATCGGGCTGCTGGAGATTCGCGTGGTGGCTCCGGACCGTGGGCGAGTACCGATTACGAGCAACATCTCGTATCCGCCGGCCTGCCCGCAATGCCAGCCGCTGACGATGCACCCGCTGCGCGGCGGCCGGCCGCGGCCGGCGCTGCCCCAGCCTGTCGGCGTCTTCGCGCCGTAGGCTCCTAGCGCTCTCGCAGCACCTCGCGCAGCTGCTCGTGAATCGCTCCGTTGCTCGCGAGAATCGACCCCGCGTCGACGCGCGCCGCCGAACCGTCGACCTGCGTGACCGTGCCGCCCGCCTCGCGGATCAACAGCGTGCCGGCGGCAACGTCCCATGGCTGAAGGTCGAACTCCCAGAAACCGTCGTAGCGTCCGAGGGCCACGTAGGCCAGATCGAGCGCGGCGGAGCCGTCGCGCCGGACGGCCTGCGCGCGCGCCGAAACCGCGCGGAAGTACGGGCCGTTGCGGTCGAAATCCGCCGGCATGAACCCCGTACAGGTTAGCGCGTCGCCGAGGGAAGCGATGGCGGAGACCGTGATGGGCGCTCCGTCGAGGCGCGCGCCCGCGCCGCGTTCCGCCGCGAAACATTCGCGCATCAGCGGCGCGTAGACGACGCCCGCGATGAGTTCGCCATCGCGTTCGTAAGCTATCGAGACGCAAAAGAGCGGGTATCCGTGAGCGTAGTTCGTCGTTCCGTCGAGCGGATCGACGATCCAGCGCTCGGACGAGGTCCCGCCATACAGCCCGCCCTCCTCGCCCAAGATCGTCGCGTTCGGGAAAGCGCCGCGCAGGCGTGCGACGATGCAGCGCTCGCTGGCCCGATCCGCATCTGTCACGATATCCGCACGACGCGTCTTCTCGGTAACATGCAGTGGCTCGTGGAGGTAGCGCAGCAAGAGATCTCCCGCCTCGTGCGCGGCCTCCAGAGCGACGGTTAACGGATCTGCCATCGCGTCAGTTCGAGATGAAGGTGTACGTGATGACGGAGGTCTGCCCGGTCGTGGTGCCTCCCTGAATGTTCACCTGATAGGTATTGACGACGTCGTAAGGTATCCGGCGCGGGCTCAAACCGCCGGCCGGCGTGCCCACGAGCGTCAGCCCAGGAGACGTCATGGGAATCGTTGCCAGGGTCGTCTGGTCGAACGTCAGTCCCGTTCCCGTCGACGACGTGCCCTGGTCGACCGCGGTAAGCAGCTCGTTGGCCGGCGTGCCCGTGTTAGCCGGATTATTGTTGGTAGAGACGTACAAGTTCCAGCCGACCGGATTGGCAGCATCGGTGTAAACGCTGACAAGCGCGACGTCGGTTCCCGTGTTCGCCTGCGCGTTCGCGATCGCCCCGAAGTCCAGTTGGTTGGTCGCCTGAACGTAGCTGCACGCGAGCGTGCAGCTCGGGAGGGGATTCGACCCGCCCGGCCCCGGCGTCGGCCATACGGAGATTACGAGCTGCGCCGTCAGCACGACCTGCATGTAGGTATCCTTCTGCCAGTTTTCGCTCGCGTTGACGGTGCCGTTGACCACCGTTGGAAACTCGAAGGTATCGTTGATCTTGTAGGGTGCCTTCATCGGGAAATTGACGTCCAACTTCCCAGTCGGCGTAAGCGTACAAGTTCCAGAACCATCGTTCCCAATAACGATCTGGCCGTTGCCGCCGCCGCTGGTCGCGCTCGCGTAAGCCGTCACCGCGCAATGCGTCCAACCGGTCCCCGAGAGCGTCGGCGCCGCCGTGATCGCCCAGTTCGTCGTGCCGTCGTAACCGTTGACGCCGCTCAGGTCGGTACCGGGGATGGTAATCGTCGCGGAGTTGACGTCGTTGCCGCTCGAACTCGTGTTGTCGATCTCGTAGACGAACGAGTTGCCGTACGTCGTGTTGCTGTCGGCGCCGATCTGCGGTTGCGCTCCTTGTGGGATTGCCGGCGGCGAGCCGTACGTCCCGGCATTGACGAACCCGGCCGTCGCCGCGACCGGCGTCACGTTCAGGTTGAACGTATGAACTTTCGACCAGCCGTTACCGTTGGCACCGTGCGCGTACATTGCGGCAGCGATCGTGCCGGCCGTCGATCCGACGTTCATGTTCCCGGTGAACTGGAAGGTCACGCCCGGAGCGAGCGCACTCTGCTCGACGGCCGAGCCGCACGAGGGGAGCGCGGGGTTGACGGGCGGCGGATTGGCCGCCGGACCGTCGGCGGGGTTGAACTGCGCGGCGCATAACCCGAACCAGTAATCGGTCGTCGAACCGCTGCCGGGGGAGTTCCCAACGTACGACCAGCCCGTCGTCAGACCGGTGAAGTTCGACGGATTCGCGATGCCGTTAGGAAGTTGCACGACGATCGCATCCAGGTAATCCGGGAATGGGTCGGCGGATGTCGACGTGTTCTGCACCGATACGGTGACCGGGTTATTGGTGTTGGTGCCGACCGACGTCGGTGTGAAATTTGGCGAGATAAGGTTCGCGTCGAGCGAATACGCGCCGACGGCGGTCGCATCCACGATCTCCGGGTTGCTCGATCCGACGAGGACGGTCTGCTGATAGCCCGGGTCCGGCGTGAGCGTATAGGCGACGGGCTTGAGTGCTTGAATCGAAAAATCGGTATACGAGAACGAGGACGGCGGCAGGTTCTGCAGATCGACGTAGATCGTTTGATTCGTTCCCGGGGCGATACCGGTGTTGCTGCCGTTGGTTTGAATGCAAAAGGTGCTCGTCGTCGAGAAGCCGCTGGGGCAGGTCATCGGCCGCCACGCGGTGGGGCTCGACCCGTCGACCGAGGGGATGGTCTGCAGGCTTCCGGTCGAGTAGAGCGGCGGGTAGGTGATCGCGAGCTGCGTGATGTTGCCGGTGGTCGCCGTCGAATCGTTGGTCGCGATGAGCGAATAAACGTCCGCATAGGTATTGGGTGCCGCAAACGGCTCGTCGACCGCGTAAAGCGATTGTCCCATACGCGGATAATAGCCGTGATCTTCTTCGCCGGCTTGCGTCCCGCCGACGTACGCGGTTCCGACGTTCGTGATGCCGAGGTGGAGGAACGTTGCGGTACCCGCGTACGTGTTTGTGCCAGCATTGGTGAAGTAGACCGGATTGCTCGCCGCCGACGAGTTGAGCGGCGACCACGTCAAACCGTCGGTTGGGAGGATCGACGTCTCACCGGTACAGACCGGCTTTCCGCTCGAACAATTGCTGTTGCCCGGCGCATTGTAGAACGTCAGATTCGGCAGCGTGATGGTCGCGCCCATCGCGAGGTGTTGCCCGGGCGTCGCCGGAAGGATGGTCAGGTCGGTTCCCGCATTGGACCCGCCGCCGACCTGCGTGACCGTGACGTTCCAACTCTGCCCCATCGAATCGACCACCGTCTCCGCGGCGCAGTTGCACGCCAGCGCCAACGTGATCCCTTTATTCCCCGTGGAGAAGTAGACGCCGCTAAGCGTATCGCCGTTGTTCGCCCCGTAGAACGAATCTCCGTCGTTTGCAAACTGTAGCCCCGCCGTCGCGTAGGAACCTCCAGGGAGGACGAGCGCGGTCCCGGTGACGGAGGTGCCGCCCGCATTCGTGAAGTCGGTCGTCGCGTTGTAGCCGAGCACTTGGAACGCGCCGGATCCGCCGATGGCGTTGCTGTAGTAATCGTACGCTTGCACCGTGTAACTGTTGGGCGCGAAATTGATCGGCGACTCGGTATTCATGAATTGGTCGACGATGCTGAGCGTGCCGCCGCCCGGGAAACCGCACAGAAAGTTTTCGTTCCCGTTGGCGTACTGCTGGATAACGGTGCCGTTTGGGTTCGAGATCGTGAAGCAGTAGTAATCGCTGGAATTCAAACCGGTCACCGTCATCGTGAATCCGTAGTCGGACTCGTCGGAGGTATTGTCGAAGGCGAAGCGGCTCCCGGGAGTCGCGGCAGGCTGCGGGTTCGGCGACGGGTTCCCGCCGATCGGCGTTATGGTCACGGTTCCGGCGGCGGCGCTGACCAAATCGACTTGGCTCTGCGCGATGCGCCGCTGCGCGGTCTTATCCCAAAGCACCACCGAGTAGCTGCCGGGCGCATACCCCGAAGTAACCGCCCATGTAACCTGCACCTGCAGTTGCCCCGAGCTCAGCGTCGTCACCGGGACCCCGGCTGCGAGATTCGGGTTACACGGTCCGGCTGCATAGGGTCCCGGCACCCCCACGATCCACGCGCAGTTCACATCGATCGCGGTCGACTCGATATAGACCACGTAGGTATCGCTGGATGCGAGCCCCCCAGTCGCATTGATGTAGACGTCCGTCGTGCCGCTCCCGGTCGGCAGGCTGAAGTTCGTGCGGGGAAATATCAAGGTCGGATCGGCGAAAGTGGCAAGTCCGCTCGCCGAACCGACGGTGATGTAGACGGCGGTTACCCAAGCACCGGCCGTTTGATCGTAGCTCGCGAGGACGTAGGTGCCTTGGTTGGCAAGCGTTAGTTGGTGGCTCGGACCGTAGTCGCCGTTCGCGTTGGGCGTGTAGGGCGTGCCGATCGTCTGTGCGGTAGCGCCGGTCGCATCGATATAGTAATCCTGAAACGTGTCCGTCGGGTTGATGGAATAGTAGCCGCCGTAGCAGTTTGCGGCGGGATTGTTCGGATTGCAGTACGCCAGCTGAAACTGAATGACGCAGCCGACGTTGAATATCGTACCGACCGACGCGCCGCAGTTGCTGACCGTTGAGTAGCTGATCGAGGTCGCGGTCGCCGAGAGCGTCCGGCGCCCGCCGGCAAGAGGAGCGGCCAGCGTGTTGCGCGCGGTCTGCTTCGGAAGCCGCGGAAAGCGCCCGAGCGGTACCGGTGGTCCAAGCCGCGACTGCAGCGCGAGGTTGCCGCGCAGCTGCGGCTGCGGGCTTGCCCCCGGCGCGGCACTCTGCACCGGCAGCACCAGCGCAGGCGGCGTCGCAACGGGTGCGCCCGGTGCGATCGTCGGCATCGATATGGGACGCAGCGTCGCGCGAGGAAACGGCGCGCGCGCCGGTGGAAGCGCGGGCCCGGGATCTGCCGTCGATATCGCAACCGCCACGCCCGCGAAGACAAACGCAGCGAGCGCCGCCCAGACCTTTGCGTTAGCGAGCATCAATAATACAGCGAATAGACCGCATTTGTGCTATACGCTCCGCCCGGAACGTTGCCCGGGATCGTCAGAACCAGATCCACGCAATAGGTGTGCTGATAACTCGATTTCTCGACCACCGCCCAGTTGTCGTTGTTATCCGGATACACGTAGAACGGCGTCGCCTGCGCGTTCGGCGTACCGCCTTGGAGATAGGTGTTGTTCGCAAGCGAGTTCCCCGGAAAGACCGACGAGAAATCGTTGGAGAGGCCGTCGTAGAGCGTCCACGAAGACTTTGCCGTATCCACCGTCACGGTATAAGCGCAGGTCTGCGTGACGCTCGTTCCGGCGGTGCCTGTAATCGTATCGGCCGGGACGTTGGAGTAGAGCATCGTCGCTTTCGGGTTAGGCGAAACCTCTGCTTCAACTTTGACGGGCTGCTGCGCCTGTGCCACTACGAGGGGCCGGTCCGGCGCGAGCGCGTCGAAAAATTCGCTCGAACCGCGCGCGCGCAGCGCTACGCGAGTCTCGATCCTCCGCGCGTCCGTTCGCAGCGCGGGGTTGTAGACGATGGGCGCCGGGGTGACGTTGACCAAGATATATACCGATATCTGGTCCTGCATCGTCTGGAGGAAGCTCGCCTGCGAGTTCGAGGCGGCGGCCAGCACCAGCGCGAGGCCGAGCAGGCACAGGAGCGCCGCGCGCGCTGCGGCCGGTTTCATTTCGCCACCACCGTATAGACGATCCAGACGTAATACGGGCCGTTGGTGGCCGCCGTGGGCACCTTGAGCTGATAGTCGATGTAGTAATCCGCAGATGCGGCGCTCGAGGAGTAGGTCGGCAACGGATACGTCGTGTAACTGATGGTCGGCGGCGTGCCTGGCCCGCCACCGGATACCGTGCCAGCGGTCTTGTAGAACGGCAGGGACGGGGAGTAGCCCGTATTCAAATCGGATGTCGATCCGCTGGTCGAGGGCAGATAGTACAGCGTCTGATCGAGCGTGTAGATCGAACCGTCGGCCTGATTGGTGAAATCCGCCGCGCCCTCGCCGTAGACGTTGAACCCGGCCGGATCGTTGGTCGTAACGTTGAGATGCGTCGCATACTTATAAAGATAGTCGTCGCCCGCCAGCACGGGCCCGAAGTCGACGGCGCAGCCTTGGAAGCAGGAGCCCGGACCGGGCACTGGGCTTGGCTGCGCGCCGAAGACGGCCGGCACCGTTCCAAATCCCAGCGCGTAGTTCGGCGTAAGCGCCACGGTGACGATCGGCGTCGCGCTCCACTTGAACGTTACGGTGCCGGCCGCATCGGCGTGCGCGATCGCAGCTGCGGTCGCCGACACGGCCAGGATGCAGATGGCAAGCCAGGTTCGCAACGTTCACACTCCTTGTGCCGTATCGCTTACGAGCTAACGCGCATCGAAGACGATCTCTCCGCCGGTCATGCTCTTGCCGCCGTAGTCGATCGTCGCGATCGCCCGGTACTCACCGGGCGGCAACCGCTTTCCGGTCAGCTCGATCAAACGGTCCCCGCCCCGCTCCACGAGCATCTCGGCCGGCATCGCCATACGCTCGACCGTCGTTCCGGCCCGGAGGATCTGCAGGCTGCCGTTCAGGTAGACGTGAGCGTTACCGGTATTCCGAAAGAGTACGCGGTAGATCTCGCCGCGCGGGTTGGCTGCCGCCGTCATCTTCGAAATCGCTCCGTCAACGCGTACCGTGCCCGGAATCGACGCATAGATCTTCGTAGCGATGCGCGTCGAAAACGAGACCGCGCCGGCCCGCCGCGTCGGCCGCGTTTGAAAGAAGACGATGCCGGCGTACTCGCCGCTCAACTTCTCCTTAGGAATCGTCAGGGTGAGGCGCACCATCTGCGAGGTCCCGGCCGGGAGGTCGAACTCGCGCGGATTGATCGACGCCCATCGCAGCAGCGAGTCCGGTCGCGCACCGATCCGCTCGAACGTATAGTTCCCGG
>JAKAPQ010000037.1 GCA_021806945.1 bacterium
TCCTCACCATGGATGCAATCGACCGGACAGACGTCGACGCACGACTTGTCCTTCGTTCCAATGCACGGTTCGGTGATGATGTACGTCATGTGAGCCGATCGACCCCTCTGTCCGGTTATAGTGAAGTGAAGCGAAACGCTATCGGCAACTCTATTAGAAGCGCTCGGGCCGGAGGCCTTCCCCGAAAGCGCCCTCGAGCGCGGGCCGAAGCGGGCAACGCGGCTCCGGCGGTCGAAATCAGGCTGGTGCCGGCTGGCCCCGCCGCCCGCTTCGGCCCGCCCGTTCGCTTGGAGAGGTGCCAACCGCTATGAAAACGATACTCGTAATCGCGACCGCGCTGCTCCTCGGTACGACCCCGTTGCCGGCGGGAGCGGCGCTTTTGCCCGTTGAGATCACCGTTACCGGGACGGGCAGCGTATCGAACGCTCCAAACGTCGCGACCGTCAACGTCGGGGCGACTACCAACGATGCCGTCGCAAACGTCGCCACCTCGCAGAACAACGCCATCTACGAAAGGACCGTCGCCCGGCTCGCTGCGCTGGGCATCGCCCGTGCCGACGTACGCACGACGTACTACAATCTGAATTACGTGCCGCGACCGAAAACCGAAGGCGCCCCGGCGCAGCCCCAACCGTATGCGGTCCGCTACGGATACGTGGTCACCCGCAGCATTACCGTAACGGTTCACGACACGAATATCGTCGGCAAGGTCGTCGACGCGTGCGTTGCAGCCGGAGCGACAAACGTCAACGGCGTCGCCTTCGGCCTCTCCGATACGCGGGCCGCCTACGTACGCGCACTCGGTCGCGCGGTGGACGACGCAAGGACGAAAGCACAGGCCATCGCCGCCGCCGCGCACCTGCGCATCGTCGGCATCAAAGCGATCGAGCAAGGCACGGGCTACCCGGGTCGGCCGATGCTGATGATGGCCGGTGTTCAGGCGGACTCGTATACAATGCAGCCCACCCAGATCCAGCCGAGCAACGTGAACGTGCAAGCGACGGTCACGGCCACGTACGAAGCGCAATAGGTATGGAAACGCTTTGCGAGCAGTGTGGGCAGCGCCCCGCTCGCATCTTCGACCCGGTCGCACGGCCCGGACAGAACAACCTCTGCGAGGCGTGCGCCGGCCGCGCGAACGCGACCGCAGCGACGCTTCCGCTGCTCGGCATGGCGCTGGGTGCAGCCGCGCTTGTCGCAGGCGGCGCGTTTCTCGTCGACCGGCTCCAGCGCGGCGGCGGCGAGACCCCCGCGGGCGTCGGCCCGTTCGAGGAGTTTACGCGACGCCTGCGCAACGCCACGCCGACGCTCTCGGCATTCTCGCGCGACCTTACCGCGCTCGCGCGGGCGGGCAAACTCGACCCGGTAATCGGCCGCGACACCGAGGTCGAACGCGTCGTAGCCATCCTCGCACGCCGCAGCAAGAACAATCCCGTTCTCGTCGGAGAGCCCGGGGTCGGCAAGACCGCCATCGTCGAAGGCCTCGCGCAGCGTATCGTCGCCGATACGGTTCCGCCGACGCTGCGCAACAAACGCGTGCTCGCGCTCTCGCTCGGCCCGCTGGTTGCCGGGACGAAGTACCGCGGCGAATTCGAAGGCCGCGTAAAGAAGATCCTGGACGAGGTCCGGCGCGCCTCCCGAGACGTCATCTTGTTCATCGACGAACTGCACACGCTGGTCGGGGCCGGCGCCGCCGAAGGTTCGCTCGATCTGAGTTCGATGATCAAGCCCGAACTCGCGCGCGGCGACCTCCAATGCATCGGCGCGACGACTTTCGACGAATACCGCAAGTACGTCGAATCGGACGCCGCGCTCGAGCGCCGCTTCCAACCGGTGATGGTCGAGGAACCCACCATCGCTCAAACCGCGCGCATTCTGCGCGGCCTGCGCGACGGCTACGCCAAGCATCACAACGTCGAGATTCGCGACGACGCGATCGAGGCGGCCGCGACGCTCTCGGCGCGTTACATCGCCGACCGCTTTCTGCCCGACAAGGCGATCGATTTGATGGACGAAGCCGCCGCATCGGTGGCATTGGCTAACAAAGGCGCGGTAGCGCGCCCGCCGGTAACGGCCGAAAACGTCGCCGCCGTGGTGACGAAGTGGACCGGGATTCCGCCGGCTACGCTCTCCGAATCGCAGGCGAACAACCTGCTCGCGCTCGAGACGACGCTCGCCAAGCGCGTCATCGGGCAGAGCGGTGCGCTCGCGGCCGTCAGCGAAGCGATCCGCCGCGCGCGCGCCGGCCTGCACGACCCGCGCAAACCGCTCGGGAGCTTTCTATTTCTGGGTTCGAGCGGCGTCGGCAAGACCGAGCTCGCGAAGGCATTGGCAGAAGCACTCTTCGGCAGCGAAGCGGCGCTCGTGCGCATCGATCTCTCCGAGTTCACCGAATCGCACACCGTCTCGCGCCTGCTCGGCGCGCCGCCGGGATATCAGGGGCACGAAGAAGCAGGGCAACTTACCGAGCCCGTCCGCCGGCGCCCGTACTGCGTCGTGCTCTTCGACGAGCTCGAGAAGGCGCACCCGGACGTCGCCGCCCTGCTGCTGCAGATTCTCGACGACGGCCGCGTCACCGACGCGAAGGGGCGCACCATCGATTTCCGCCACGCGCTCCTCATCATGACGACCAATCTCGACGAAGCCGAACTTCCGCTAGCGTTCCGCCCGGAGTTTCTCAACCGCGTCGACGAGACCGTGCGCTTCAACGATCTCGGCGTCGCACAGATCGAGCAGATCGTGGCGATTCACGTGGATGCACTGGCGGAGCGCCTGGGCGCACGCAAGGTGACGCTGCGATTATCTGAAGACGCGCGGGCGTTCCTGGCGCGCGAAGCGATGCAGGCCGGCAGCGGTGCGCGCCACGTTCAGCGCACCGTTGCGCGGCACGTTAGCACTCCCTTATCGACGGCGATCCTGCGCGGCGATCTGCGCGCCGGCAACGCCGCAGACGTCACGCTCGAGGGCGCGAGCCTGGTCGTGAAAGCGGCATAGATCTGACGCCGCTTCGAGTCTCACCGCCAGGCTTGACACGTGCGGACTGGGCGCGATCCGCCGTTCCGATAAGACGCGAGCCTCACTTCGTGAACCAGGCGTATCGCCGGAAGTTGAGCGTGACCGTTGCCTGCCCGGGAGCGTTTCCGGAGCCTTGAACCTGGATGCCGGCGAACGACACATTCTTAAAGATATACTTCGTGCCGGGCGTGAGCAGAGTGACTTGCATAAGATGACGACCTGCGAAAACCCACCTCTGCAACTGTGCCACTTGCTCGCCGAGGGTGGCGCTAAACGTCAATTGTGAAGCCGCATTGTTCGAGGTGTTAAGGTTCCAGGAGCCCACTGCGATCGGCCCAAGTTGCGGAAAGCATATGAGCGGGCTGGCGGCCGCCGCCGGACACGGCGCCGCGTTCACGGAGCCGCCCTGCACCGTCTCCTCGATCCTCGCGGACTTCAGCGTGAATTGGGCAGTCGTTTGGGTCCCCGAGCTGCTGACGGAGAACGACGAGACGCTCGCATTCCTGAGCGTGAACGTCTCGGCGGGCGTCTTGAGGACGGCCATCGCCTCGACGCGGTTCGCGGCGGCGTCGAGCTGGAGGAATCGTGAAGCATGGTCGAGCGGCACCGTCAGGCTGGCTGTCAGGTTGACCGAGCCTCCCGAGCCGCGGGAGGAGATCGAGTTCGACCGGTTGACCGAGCCTCCCGAGCCGCCGGAGGTGGAGACCGACCAATTCAACACCACGATCGGCCCATGCCCCCTAACGGAGAGGGTCGGTCCCGCGTTGAAGGCCGGCGCGGAGTTGAATCTGGGAAAGACGGGTCTCGTGTGTTGTCCGAGCTGCGGAGGGCCCGGAGCCGCGTTGCCCGCCAAGGGCGGCGAAGCGGCCAGCATACAGATCAGCAGAATCCGAAAATTACGCACTTCAAATCACCGGCTCGGCAGTGCAGAATACCAGCGCTCGGCCAGGCGCCGCGTGATGCCCTCGCACGCAGACGACGTTTTACCGAACGGTGCCGCGCAGAACACGTCGCCGACAAACGGTCCGCGAGCGAACTGCAACTCGTAAAAACTCTCCTTGCTCCCCTCTTCGAAGGCCGAGCGTTTACCAGTCCGCCCAGGGCGCAGGCCGCCCTTTCTCTTTGCGTCGTTGATGAAACTCTGCACCCAGGAGTTCGCCCCGGAAGACGAGGCGAAACGAAATAGGACGACGCTTACGTCGTTCTGCCGCACGTTGCCCGGCCGATAGGTGCGCGTAAGCATCGCTCCCAACCCATCGCGCTGCAGCGTGCGCAGCGCCTGCTGGGGATTATGGCTGCTGTCTTGCACCGCCCACGCTGCGGCGGGAACGCTCGTTGTCCCGACCACGCGCCACGGCGCGGCGCTCGACGAGGGCAGAAGCGTCACCCCCGAGGCGGAGAGCGCCGGAGCATGCAGGTGCCCCGCGAGAAGCG
This sequence comes from bacterium, assembly GCA_021806945.1. GTDB lineage: Bacteria > Vulcanimicrobiota > Vulcanimicrobiia > Vulcanimicrobiales > Vulcanimicrobiaceae > JAJYFL01. The sequence continues at coordinate 4,450 of JAKAPQ010000037.1, forward strand.
CTCGGGTCCGCTGCGAAACCGGGCGGAAGAGCCCCGCAAGGGTACTCGCAGTCCAGGGTCTGCGGTCGATCAAAGCAATGCGCCCGACCGCCGTTCCGATCCGCCAGCGCAGCGTGAGCTCCGTCATTTTGCCGGACGTTTTCCGCGAGTAGCGCCACTGATTCGCATCGACGCGCGGACCCGTAATGGTTCGGCCACGATCGTCGACGCGCGAGTAACGCGCGTAGGCGGCTTGCGCTTGCGCAGAGTTGGCGAGGACGACGACCGAGCTATCGATTTCGGCGCCGGCGCGCTCCGCGTCGGGGCCGGCGTAATCATACATCTGCACCGCCTCCGCAACCGGCAGCGGTCCTGCCTCCAAGCCGAGGTTGAATTGCGGCAGGACAGGCCAGAAGTCGCTTCCGCCCGGGAGTTGTTTCACCTCGCTCCACGTGGTCGCGGCCGCAAGCGCGTCCTGGCCAGCGATGGTTGCGCCTTTGGCAGCCGAAGCTCGCACAACGCCGGCGCTAGCGACGAACGCGAAAAGAACCAGCGAGCAAAGAACGTTACGCTGAAGCATCCCACTCTCCATCCGGCACCTACTGCGCGGACAAGCGCCGCTCGCACGGAGCCGTGCCGGTCGCTTTGGCGCCGCGCCTTACCCCTCCTCTGTCCCCGGGGATCGTGGTGCCGCAACGTACGCGCTCCTTCAATCTCGCCGGGACCACGATCGAAGGCGATCTCGACCGGGACCCGCGAATCGGAGCAGCCGAGGATCACCGCGAACGGCTCCTGCCCCAAAGCGAGTTCGGCTTGCCTAATGGCGGCCGTCCCTGCGGCGAAGCGGACGTTGCCCTCGAGCAGCAGGTCGAGGCATGCCGCGGCGAGCTCTGGCACACGGCCCGGGTTGTCGGCGCCCGTCCTCTCAGCGGCCTCCACCTACTCGAGAATTGCGGTACCGCGCGAAGACACACCGCTCCCGCAAGCTTACCTCACCGCGTTCCGGGCTTCACCCGCCAACGCGAAAATGCGTGATGTAGCTCCATAACCCAAAAACTTTGAGCAACCAAACCACGACGACGATAACCACGACGGCATTCAACAGCGCCTTTATCGAGCTGGCCATCGGAATGAAACTGTTGATCAGCCAGAGCAAAACTCCGACGACTATCAGGACTATGACGATTTGGATTAATGCCACGACCCACCTCTCCCTATTCTGCGAAGACAGCCTGGCTCGGCCGCCTACCCGGATACTCGAGTCTACCCCAAATAGGGGCGTTCCTCACGCGCGCCCACGCACGTCATAAAATAGATTCGATCGCTCGCTCGATCTCGGGGCGCGTCATCTCGCCGATTTCAATCTTTTTTATCACGCCGTCCCGCTCGATGAAAACGTGTACGGGCAAGCCGTTGACGCGGTACTCGTCTTCCAATTCGCCGCTATCGACGACGATCGGATAGACGAGGCCATACTTCTCGCGAAACTCGTTGGCATTCGCCGCGTTCTCGAGCTCGTCGACGCCAATCACCAACAAGCCGTCTTTCGAAAATTTCTTCTGCAGCGCATTGATCGTCGGTGCTTCCTCGTTGCATGGGGGGCACCAAGACGCGAAAAAATTCAAATAAACCGGCTTCCCGCGCAACGAGGCTGAATCGAGCGTGCCGCCGGTCGACAGTGGATCGCTGAATCGCGGAGCGTCTTGGCCGACCTCGGCGATCGAGGAGGCGCCCGGAGCCGATCCCCCCGTCGTGCCCGTCCCGCGGCTGCAGCCCGCCAGGGCCGCCAGCAACGCAGCCACCGCAAGCAACGCAATCCGTCGACGCATCAATGCTCTCCTGTTGCTAGGTCGGAGTTAAGCACGTTTCCGTCTTTGGCGCGCCTCTACGGCTTCGCTCCCATTCCGCACGGAAGCGGGGGTGCCGCGCAGCGCAGGATGCGCGCTGGCGCGGCTTCTTCGCGCCTCGTCTCCGAACAAAATTCGGTACCAAATCCGAAAACGGCTCAACTCCGACAGTAAGCCATGGCCCCGGGGGCCACATGGAAGCGAATAAAAATGCACTGGGGCCGAAGGCCGGGGGCCCCGGCGGCTTCGCCGACGGGGGGCGCGGAGCGCGCAGCGCGGATGCGCCATTTTCACCTCAGCCTCCTAGCCGTATGAAGGGAACGCGACCGCGTTTTGGTCTGCGTTCATCTGCTTGAGCAGCGCCGCAACGTCGTCGTACTTGCGCTGCTCGCGGATGTAGCGCAGATCCCGTATGGCGAGCTCGCGCCCGTATATCGTTTCGTGAAAATCGCGCAACCACGTTTCGATCGATCGCGAGGAGCCGTCGAACGTTGGGTTCGTGCCGATCGAAACCAGCGCCGGCCGATCGCAGCCGTCGTAGCGCGCGGTCGCAGCGTATACGCCGTCCTTGGGCAGCAGTTTGGAGGGCGGTTCGAGGTTGGCGGTCGGGACGCCGAGGTCGTGCCCGCGACCGGCACCGAGCACCACGCGGCCTCGCAGTTCGTAACTGTGCCCGAGCAACCGGTCGGCATCATCGGTACGGCCCTCGCCGACGAGCCTGCGAATCCGCGTGCTGGAGATGCGTTCCCCGTCCTCCGTGGTGTCGGCAACGCGCACGAGCGTTACTCCGCGCTCCGCAAAGAAGCGCGCCATGAGTGCGGTATCGCCCGCGCGCTCGTGCCCAAACCGAAAGTGCTCGCCGACGACGACGCCGCGCACGCCCAGATCCCCGATCAGGACGTCGCGTAAAAAATCTTCGGCGATCTGCGAGGCAACCGAAGCATCGAACGGTATGAGAAAGCATTCCTCGAACCCGTAGCGCGCGAAGAGATCGATTCGCTCCTCACGCGTGCAGATGAGCGGCGGCTGGGAGTCCGGGCGCAAGTATGACGAGGGATGATTGGAAAAAGTGAGCACGCCCGCTCGCCACCCGGGCTTGCGTAGGCGTAGCGTCTGCCGCGCGATATCCTGGTGCCCGCGATGCATGCCGTCGAAGAAGCCGATCGCCAAGACGAGCGGGTCGCCGGCGTCGCGCTGGAGCGTGTGGCGAACGTTCACACGAACACCTTACGTGGAGCGAGCAACGCCCCGTGCATCTCGCCGATGCCGACCAGCGTGCGCGATTCATCGCGCACGAAGACGTGCTTCGCACCCGAACCGGTGGGCAGCGGCACGAAACGGCCGGCACGGAAATCCGCCGACCCGCGCAGGTCGAGCACGATGGTCGGAAACGGAATGATGTTCTCCGGCGGGATCAGCGCATCCGATGGCCGGTCCGCGATCTCTTCGAGCGTCCAGCTCTCGCACAGCACGAACGGTCCCGACCCTTCGCGTACAAGCGCACCCATATGCGCGGGCACGCCGATCGCCGTTCCGAGGTCCTCGCACAGCGTCCTCACGTAGGTACCTTCACCGCACGCTACGCGCAGGCGTGCGACGGCACACGTGCTCGTCGCGGGATGGCGCTCGACCCCGAGCAGCGAGATTGCGTAGACGGTCACGGGCCTGCGTTTCCGATCGACCGTCTTGCCTTCTCGCGCCAGCTCGTAGAGCCGGCGCCCCTCGTGATGCACCGCGCTATACATTGGCGGCGACTGCTCGATCCTCCCGATAAACCGCGGCAACGCATCGCACAGACGGCGCTCCCAGTCCTCGGGAACGGTCCCGGTCTCCAGCGTCTCGCCAAGCGCGTCGCCGGTCGCCGTCGAACGCCCGAGGACGATGGTGCAGACATACGCCTTCCGGCGATCCTCTAACAGCGCAATCAAGCGCGTGGCTTTGCCGACCGCAATCGGCAACACGCCCGCCGCCTGTGGATCGAGCGTCCCAAGATGCCCGACCGGGATCTTTCGGTCGCGCGCGTACACACAATAGATCCGTCGCAGGCGCGCCACCACATGCGCCGAGCTCGGGCCGGCCGGCTTGAACACGTTGACGAACCCTAACACGATCCCCCGTTCACAACCCTTCGGCAACGAGCGCGTCGTCGACCGCTTTCAGCGCGTCGGGGACAGAACCACGGAAGGTCAGGCCGGAAGCGCGAAAGTGTCCGCCGCCGCCCAAGCGCGCGGCCGCCGACTGCACGTTGACGTGCCCGCTGCTGCGCAGGCTGACGCGCACCTCACCGTCGAACGCCTTGAAGAGCGCCGCGACCTCGACGTTTTCGACGGAACGCAGATGGTTTACGATCTCCTCCGTATCTTCACCGTCGGCACCACAGCGCTCGAGCATCGCGTCATCGATGCAGGCCCAAATGTAGCGGCCTTCGTGCGCGACCTGCGCCGCGTCGATGGTGCGCCCGAGCAAGCGCATCGCCGGCCATCGCTTGTTGGCGAATATCTGTTCGGTTATGAGTTCCTTATCCGCGCCCGCGAGCATCAGTTCGGCAGAGAGCCGCAGCACGTCGGGCGTGGTGTTGCTGTGCATGAAGCCGCCGGTATCCGTCATGATCGTAGCTAGCAGGTTGGTAGCAATGTCGCGGTCGATCTCTACATCGAGTCCGCGCAGGAGGTGCATCACGCAGGTACCCGTCGAACATTCCGACGGTAGCACGTAATTGAGCTTGCCGAAGTGCGAGTTTCCCAAATGATGGTCGACATCGAGCATATTTTCGCGGGAGATCGGCGGTAGAAAATCGCCCGCTCGTGAAAAGTCGCTCATGTCGCAAAAGACCCAAAGCGTATCGGCCGGAAGATCGGCGGGAACGGCACGCGAAACGAACTCCGCTTCGCGAAGGAAGCGTAGGTTGCGCGGCACCTCGTCCTGCTGGAAATAATGCACGCGTTTGCCGATCTTCTTGAGCGCGAGTCCAAGCCCGAAGCCCGCTCCCAAGGTATCGCCGTCCGGTTTCACATGGCTAACCATCACGAAAGCGGAGCGTCCGCGCAACTCCGCGACCACTTCCTCCGTCGTGGCGGCTCCGGCGCGTTCGTCAATCATTCAAAGGCTCCACCGGCGCGGCGCCGCGCGTATCGTTGCGTAACTTCTGCGCGAGTACGATCGCGCGTTCGACGGAGCGGTCCTCGACGAACTGCAGCTCCGGTACGTGTCGCAAGACGATCTGATGTCCGAGTTCGCCACGCAAGAACTTGCTCGCGCGTTCGAGTGCGTCCATCGACTGGCGCGCGACGTGCCGGTCGCCGATGATCGAGACGAAGACCTTGCAGTGGTGCAGGTCCTGTGTGATCTCGGCGCGCGTTACCGTCACGAATCCCAAGCGCGGGTCCTTGAGTTCACGGGAGATTAACGTCCCGAGCACGCGGCGGATCTCGTTGTCGATCCGCTGCATACGCTGCTGTTTCATCGATGCTTCGACGCGCTCGGCATGACGCGAAGGGCGGCCGGCCTCATGCGTTGGCGAGCTCCGCGGCTACTTGTTCGGTTGTATACGCTTCGATGACGTCGCCCATCTTGAGGTCCTGGAACCGCGCGACTTGGATGCCGCACTCGTAACCTTCGGCGACTTCGCGAACGTCGTCTTTGAAGCGCCGCAGCGACTCGAGCTCGCCGTCGAAGACGACGGCGGAATCACGTAAGACGCGTACCTTGGCGCTCCGCGCGACCTTACCGTGCTGTACGTAGCAGCCTGCGATCGTCCCGACCTTGCTGACCTTGAAGACTTCGCGCACTTCGGCACGGCCGAGCGTGATCTCGCGCGTGATGGGCGCGAGCATGCCGCGCATCGCCTTCTTGAGATCGTCCTCAACGTCGTAGATGACCTGATAGAACCGCAAGTCGACGCCTTCGTTCTCGGCCAGGCGCTTGGCGGTCTCGTCGGGGCGGATGTTGAAGCCGATGAGCACCGCGTTGGACGCGCTCGAGAGGTTGACGTCGTTCGGCGTGATCGCACCGACGCCCGCGAGGATAACGCGAATCTCGACCTCCTCGGTCGAGAGCGACTCCATGCGCGCGCGCAGCGCCTCGACCGAGCCTTGCCCATCCGCCTTGATGATGAGGTTGAGCGTTTTCTTGCCTTCGGTCGGCATCTGCATGAAGGTTTCCAGCGATACGCGCTGCGAGCTCGTCGCGGCGATACGCACGTCGCGGCGGCGCGTCTTACGCTTCTCGGCGGTCTCTCGCGCGACGCGCTCGTCGCTCACCACCATCATCGTGTCGCCGGCGGCCGGAACGTCCTGCAGCCCCATGATCTCGACAGGAATCGAAGGGCCGGCCTTCTTCACTTGCTTGCCCTTGTCGTCGACCAGCGCGCGAATCTTGCCAAACGTGCCGCCGACGACGACGACGTCGCCGACGCGAAGCGTGCCGTTCTGCACCAGAACCGTAGCGACGGGGCCACGTCCTTTACTCAGCGCCGATTCGATGACGACGCCGGTCGCGCGGCGGTTCTTGTTGGCCTTGAGGTCCCTGATGTCGGCTTCGAGCAAGACGGTCTCGAGAAGTTGATCGATCCCCGTTCCCGCTTTTGCCGAGACCGGCACCATCTCGATCTTGCCGCCCCAATCGACCGGCTGCAGACCCTGGTCCATCAGTTGCTGCTTGACGCGGTCAGGCTGCGCGTCGGCCTTGTCCATCTTGTTGATGGCCACGACGATCGGCACGCCTGCGGCTTTCGCGTGGCTGATCGCCTCGCGGGTTTGCGGCATCACGCCATCGTCCGCCGCAACGACGAGCACCGCAACGTCGGTAACGCGCGCGCCGCGCGCGCGCATCGCCGTGAACGCTTCGTGACCCGGCGTGTCGATGAACGTGATCTTGCGGTCGCCGTGCTCGACGGTGTAGGCACCGATCTTCTGTGTGATACCGCCGGCTTCGCCGCCGGCGACGTTCTCGCGGCGGATCTTATCGAGCAGCGACGTCTTGCCATGATCGACGTGTCCGAGAACCGTCACGACTGGCGGACGCGGCGTGAGCATCTCGGGCTTGTCTTCCTCTTGCTCGACGGTAACTTCTTCGCCGGCCTCCTTGACAACGGCCTTGAAACCGAACTTCTTCGCGACTTGGATGGCCACGTCACTTGGAATATTCTGATTGATCGTGGCCATCGTGCCCATCTTGATGAGCTCTTTGATGACGTCCTTAGCCGGAACGATCATCGACGTCGCGAGTTCCTGGACCGTCAGCAGGTCGGGAATCTCGATCGCCTCCAACTTCGTCTGCGCGGCGGCCGGTGCCGATTCGACGCGCCGCTTGCGGTTGCGCTCCTTCTCGAGCAGCAGATCCTTCTCGCGGTCCTTCTTGTTGATCTTGTCGTCGCGGTCACGGCCGTGCGGACCGGGGCGCCCGCCGGCCGAGCCCGAGCTCGGCGCAGGCACGTCGCCCGGCAGCGCGACGCCGGCCGGACGCGGGGTAAATGGCCGCGTACCTGGGCCGCTGAGCGGGCGGAACGGACCGTTGCCTTGCGGGCGACGCTGCGGTGCGGCTTGGATCAGGCGCCCCGGCTGCGGCACGCGCGGCTGGCCAGGGAGGCCGACGCCACCCCCGGCCTGGCCCGGCGGCGGCGCGACCCCGGGACGCCCCGGGATCCCGGTCTGGGGACCTGGGGAGGCCGATGCGCTGGTCGTCGGCGGCGGCGGCGTAGGGCGGTGCGGCGGCAAAACGGTTGATTGCCCGGACGGAACCGGCCGCAGTTTCGAAGGCACCGGCTCGGTATACACGGGCGCGGCGGGTTTGGGCGCGGCAGGTACTGGAGCGGCCGCAATCTCGACCGCAGCGGGCACCACGACCTCGGCCGATGCGGAGATGGGAGCGGCGGCGACGGGGGCGGATGGAGACGCGGTGGGTGCAGCGGCCTTCGCAGCAGCGGTGCGCTTCGCACCGGTGGGGACGCGGCGTAGCTGGGGGATCGGCTCGACTGGAGGAGGGGGTGTCGTGAGCCGCGGCGCCGCCTTCTTCGCAGCGGGGGCCTTAGCGATGGCCGGCTTCGCCGCTTCTGCGGGAGCGGGCTTGGCCGGGGCGGCCGGCTTGGCGAGGACGCTTCGAACCAGATCAGCGATGTGATCCGGGACGACGCTCAACTGATTTTTCGCCTCGAAGATGCCACCCAAGCGCTCGTTGAAGAGCGTCACCAGCTCCTTCGAGGAGAGCCCAACCTCTTTTGCGAGCTCGAAAATCCGTACTTTTCCCGTAGCCAAGATCTGCCTTTCTGTCCCGGCGACGCTCCGCGTTCCGGGGATCCCACGTTACCTCATCGGCATGGCCTCCGCATCGAAGCGGCTCGCCTGCAACCAGACTCCGTAGCGCAGCTACCAAGCATGGTCGTCGGTCGTGGCGTTCATTTCAGTACAAACATACGTTGACGATCAACCTCTGTCGAACCCATATTCGGCGGCGGCGGATGCAAGACCCGGATACTTTCGATTTTTCGCCGTCCGAGCTCCGCATTCGCGAGAGCAGAGGTAGGCTCCGCGCCCCGGGCGGCGCCTCGCGCCCGGCGGATCGCCCTGCCAGCCGTCCGGCGTCCGCACGAAGCGAACCAGCGCCGATTGCTCCCGCACCGTGCGGCATCCGATGCAGCTGCGCTTTGGAACCCGCGCCACTCCTAGGAGCCTCCTACACACCGTCGCTCAGGCGCTCGCGCTTGAACTCCTCCAACTTGCGAATAAGGTCCTCGTCGATAGCCGGTGCCGCGAGCGCTTCCTCGTCCGGTACCGTCTCGACTTCCTCTTCCACGATCTCGTCGGCTGCGGCGGGCTCCGCCTGCCGCTCGGCCCTCTCCGCGAGGTAGCGTTCGCGGGCCTCTTCGGCCTCGCTCTCGCTTGCGATATCCAATCGCCAGCCGCTCAAATGTGCGGCCAGACGCACGTTTTGCCCGTCACGCCCGATGGCGAGCGAAAGCTGATAGTCCGGGACTACCACGAGCGCCACGCCATCGTCCTCGAAGAGCTCGACCGAAAGCACCTTCGCCGGAGCGAGCGCGTTCATGATGAACGTCGTTACGTCGGCGTCCCAGCGGATAACGTCGATCTTCTCGCCACGCAACTCATCCGATACGTTCGCGATGCGGCTGGATTTTGGTCCCAGGCACGCACCTATCGGGTCGACTTCCGGGCGGTTGCTGCGTACCGCAACCTTGGAGCGGCTGCCGGGCTCGCGCGCGATCGCCATGATCTCGACGATACCGTCCTCGATCTCAGGAACTTCGAACTCGAGCAGCCGCTGCACCAACCCCTCAGCCGCACGTGAAAGCACGACCGTCGGCCCTTTCGGCGAGCGGCGCACGTCGCACACGTAAGCGCGAATGAAATCGTTGATGCGAAAGTTCTCGCGCGGCACCTGTTCGGAGAGCGGCAGCAGCGCCTCGTCTTTACCGTCGAGCAGCACGTACATATTGCGCTGTTCGTAGCGCTGCACGGTACCCTTGACGACGTCGTTTAACTTCGCCGCATACTTGTTGTAGACCGTGTCGCGCTCGGCTTCCCGGATTCGCTGTACGATGACTTGCTTGGCGGTCTGCGCGGCGATTCGGCCAAAGTCTTTCGGCTTGACGACTTCGTCGAAAAAATCTCCGACCTGATACTGCGGTCCGGCCTGCGACGGCGAAACCTCGAGATTCGGGTCGACGACCTCGCCGACCACCGTGCGGCGATGGAATACCTTGTATTCGCCACTCTGCCGGTCGACCGTCACGATGGCGTTCGCTTCGCCTCCAAAATGCCGTTTGTACGCCGTCAGCAACGCCGCCTCCAGCGCTTCGACCAGCATCTCGAACGGAACGTTGCGTTCCTTGGAGATGAACTGCAGAACGTCGATGAGTTTCTCTTCGCTAACCGTTTCAGCCATGTCTCTGACCTGCTTTCTTGTGGCGGTTGAGGTCGTTCCTAACGTCGTACTCGAGATGAGCCATTCTTATCGTCGCGAGCGGCAGGGGCAATTCGCCCGCGGCGGTCTCCAGCACGACGTTCGTGCCGCGGACTCCGCGCAGCACCCCGCGGTGCGTCTTGGCGCCGTTGACGAACAGCGTCGTCACGATCTTGGCGCTGCGGCCCGAGAAGCGCTCGTAATCGCCGGGCTTGGTGAGCGGCCGGTCCAAGCCGGCCGACTCGACTTCGAGCGCGTACGGTGCATCGCAAGCGTCTAGCCGCGCGTTAATCGCGCTCGCGACCCGCTCGCATGTGGCGATATCGACGCCGCCCTCACGATCGATCGTGACGACGAGCGCGCTCGCGCGCTTCGCGCGCCGCACGACGTGGCGCACGAACTCGACGTCCGCGAAGAGCGGATCGTGCTCGAGCGCGTCGACGCACCGCTCGAACGCGGTTCCCACGTCGTCTAGCTCCATGGCGTTACGCCCTTCACCCAAAATGCTCCTAAACAACAAGGAAGCGCGGGACCTGCCCACGCTCATCAAACCCAACCTCGTCTAAGGATACCCCAAACGAGCGACGGGCCGCAAGCCCATCGTGGGCGCGGCCCCTCGTCTTTGTTCTAGGCTATACCCGCGAGCATGCGCCGAGATGCCGGCATACGTCCGGCGGCCGTCGAGCGCTCGTCTAGCGCCCCTTCGTACGACGTGCTCGTCCAGGCTAGGTGACCCGGTGGATCCTGCGGTTCCAACCGCCCTCCTTTACGCTGCTATGCTCGTCTGTCTCGCAATGGAGACGCCTATATTTTACTGCCACTGGAGGCGGGAGCACAACAGGCGAGCGGCGCATCGGTAGCGGCGCGTGCCGGACACGCCGCTCGCCGCTATGGGGTCGGCGCCGGCTGCACGAAGGGCTCGAGATGGCCCGTGCAGAGCGCAGTCACGTTGGGCTCGACGATCGCGAATGCGTTGCCGGCGGCCGGTACGCGCACGAGCCAGCCGGTGCAGAAGACCGCCGGACCCACCCGCCTGATCGAAGTAACGTACATCTTGATATAGCGTTCCTCGGGCGCCGCACCAAACGGCCAGATCTTCCAGTGCTGGGCACCCGGCGACTCCTGGAAGACGTACTTCGTTCGCGCCAAGACTGAGGGCGGCGGTGTCGGCAGCGCAGGCACCATCGCGCCCAGGTTACCTTCGTATCTCTTGCTCCTGGGCGTGACCGGCCCCGTAGGGATCAGTCCCCGCAGGCGAGCGTTGAGCCCCGAAGGCCGCTTCCGCACGACCGGCTGCGCGGTGGGCCTAGGCGTCGGCGGCACCTGCACGGGGCGGACGGGGCTTGGGCGGGTGGCCCGGCTGCGCGGGCTCGGCCCCGGCGAGCCGGTGGCCTTCGGGCCAGGGAGCAGGCTCCGGCCGTGCGCCTGCAGTGCGGCGGAGGGTGCCGTCGTAGGGCCTGGACTCGGTACGCCGGCTTTGCGCTCGCGGACCTGCGCCTTCGGTGCCGTACGTGCCACGACCGCAGCCGGCGTCGCCGGTGCCGCGCTCGGGGCGGGCGGCGCAGGCGGAGCGGGCGTCGCGGGCGCCTGCGTCGGCGCCGCGCTCGGGGCGGCGCTCGGCCCGGCGGTAGGCGGAACTTTGATCGCAACCGCTACGGCCTGTGCGGTCGGCACGGAGATCGGTACGGCCGGCATCGTCGGCTCCACAACCGGTGCGGCAACTTGCTGCGTCGGCATGGGGTTGGGCAGCGCCGAAGCCACCGGTGCCGGCGTCGGGTTGGGCGGTGCGGTCGGTGCAAACTTTGTGAGTTCGTGCAACACAGGGGGATGGTGGGCCGAGGCTTGCCGAGGCCGAGCCCGCGGCGGCGCCGTCGCCTCCGCGTGGGGGACCGGAGGTGCGGCGTGCCGCACGGGGACCGGCCGGCTCGGAAGGAGCGCGCGGCTGCTCACGGTGACGATCTCGTTCCCCATCACCGACTCCGGCGACGCCTGCTCCGATGACGAGCTCAGCGTTGAGATCACAAAGAGCGCGATGAGCGCGTGCAAAACGAGCGAAGCTAGATAGCTCCCAGCCAACCGTTCGGATCTTCGCCGGTCCGTTGGATCGCGCCGCATTTTGCACGCATTACGACGGGATGTCGGCAACGGCCCGCTAACAGTACACTCCGGTCATGAAAACAACGCAAGACAAACGCACCAAGATCGTCGCAACCATAGGGCCGGCCTCGCGCGACCCTCAAACCCTCCGCGCCTTGATCGCCGCCGGAACGAACGTCGTCCGCTTGAATTTCTCGCACGGGACCCCGGAGGAGCACGGCGAGGTCGTCGATCTCGTCCGCCGGATCGGCGGCGAACTCGATGTGTATGTCGCCGTCCTACAGGATCTCCCCGGGCCGAAGGTGCGTACCGGGCCGCTAGCCGCTGGCCTGGCGTCGGTACACCTCGAACGCGGCGCCGCCTTCACGCTTGCAACGGACGAGGTTGCGGGGACCCCCGAGCGCACCGGGGTCTCGTATGCAAACCTGCCGAGCGACGTCACCGTCGGAACCCGCCTCTACCTGCAGGACGGCGAGATCACGCTGCGCATCACGGGAACGACCGCAACGCAGATCCACACGACGGTGGAAGTCGGCGGCGAACTGCGCGGACAGCAAGGCATCAACTATCCCGACGGCACGCTCAACCTCGAAGCCGTCTCCGAGCGCGATCTCGCCTTCCTGGAATACGGCTTGCAGAAGGACGTCGATTACGTCGCCGTCTCCTTCGTGCGCAGCGCCGAGGACGTCAAGCGCGTAAAGCAGTTCATCGCCGAGCGCGGCAAGAAAGCGCGGGTGCTGGCCAAGATCGAAAAGCACGAAGCCCTCCAAGACATCGACGCCATCGTCGACGCGGCCGACGGTATCATGGTGGCGCGCGGCGATCTCGGCATCGAGGTGCCGCTGGAGACCGTGCCGATCATCCAAAAGGATCTCATCGCGCGCTGCAACCGTCTGAGCAAACCCGTCGTAACCGCGACGCAGATGCTCGAATCGATGATCGCGAGCGCCCGGCCGACGCGCGCCGAGACGACCGACGTCGCCAACGCGATTCTCGACGGCACCGACGCCGTGATGCTCTCCGGCGAGACGGCGCGCGGCGCCTATCCCATCGAGGCCGTGCGCGTGATGGCTCAAATCGCGCGCGAGGTCGAGAAGCACTACCCGC
>JAKAPQ010000038.1 GCA_021806945.1 bacterium
GCCATCGCCACCGAAGCCGTGGTCGTAAGGGACCTTGCGAAAGAGGGCCTGACTCGCGACGCGCTCGGCCGGGAGAAGTTTCTCGAGCGTACCTGGGGCTGGGCGCGCAGATACGGTGGAACGATCGACGAACAGTTTCGCGCGCTCGGCTTCGGGCCGGACTGGCAGCGGAGCCGCTTTACGATGGACGAGGGGCTTTCGGCTGCAGTCTGCCGGGCGTTCGTGCAGCTCTACGACGAAGGACTGCTCTATCGCGGCAAGCGCTTGGTCAATTGGGATCCGAGGGCCCGGTCGACGATATCCGACGCCGAGGTGGAGCACGTCGAGCGCGACGCGCACCTGTGGACGATACGCTATCCTCTCGAAAAGGACGCTTCGGCTACCCCCAACTACATCGAGGTCGCCACGACTCGCCCCGAAACGATGTTGGGCGACGTTGCGATCGCCGTTCACCCGGAGGACCCGCGCTACGGGCGCTACGTTGGGCGGCGCGCCGTGCTGCCTCCGCTCCTGCAGCGTACGATCCCGATCGTTGCGGACGAGGCCGTGGAGATGGGCTTCGGCACCGGTGCCGTGAAGGTAACGCCGGCTCACGATCCGACGGACTATGAGATCGGGCTGCGCCATAACCTACCGATGCCCTCGGTCTTGGACCTGGACGCCTGCGTTACGGCGGCGGAGGTCGAGGTCGGGCGCTACGCCGGAATGAGTCGCGATGAGGCACGAGCGGCGGTCGTCGACGACCTTCGGGCGCTTGGTTTCCTCGTCGAGGAGCGAGCCTACCGGCACGCGGTCGCCGTGAGCGAGCGGACTGGCGAGGTCGTCGAACCGATGCTCTCCGAGCAGTGGTTCCTCGAGATGAGGGCGCTCGCCGCTCCGGCGCTGCAGGCCTATCGCGATGGGCGGCTGCGCTTCGTGCCGGAACGCTACGGCCGTACCTACGAACAGTGGCTTGAGAATATTCGCGATTGGAACGTCTCCCGCCAGGTGTGGTGGGGGCATCAGATTCCGGTGTGGTATGCGCCCGGCGGGGAGCCGATCGTCGCCGAGAACGAGGCGCAGGCGCGCCGCGTCGCACGCGAGCGATACGGAAGCGAAACCATCACGCGCGATCCCGACACGCTCGACACGTGGTTCAGCAGCGCGCTGTGGCCCTTCTCGATCCTCGGCTGGCCGGAACCAACGGCCGAACTCGCGCGCTGGTATCCTAGCCAAGTGCTGATCACCGGGGGAGAGATCATCTTCCTTTGGGTCGCACGCATGGTCATGCTCGGGCTGAAATTTCTCGGCGAGGTGCCCTTCCCGGTCGTCTTCGTCGCACCGCTCGTCTTCGACGCGCAAGGGCGCAAGATGAGCAAGTCGCTTGGAAACGCTATCGACCCGCTCGATCTGGTCGAAGGCTACGGTGCCGACGCATTCCGCATGGGCATGATGCGCCAGATGCGTTTGGAAGCACAGGAGGTACGCTTCAACGAGTCTCGGTGCGAGGAAGCGCGTAACTTCAACAACAAGATCTGGAATGCCACGCGCTACGCGCTGGCGCTGCCGGAGGGCCTTCCACGCGCGCTTGCGCTGCCGGCGGCCGAACGCTTGACCCTTGCCGACAGGTGGATTCTCACCCGCCTGCACGAAACCGTCGCGACGGCTACGCGCTGCCTCGACGCATACGATTTCGGTACGGCGGCAGAGACGCTGTGGCGGTTCACCTGGTACGAAATCTGCGACTGGTACCTCGAAGCCACCAAGATCGATGGCGCCAAGGCGACGCGCGCGGCCGTACTCTCCTTCGTTCTAAACAACGCGATGCGATTGCTGCACCCGATCGAACCCTTCATCACGGAGGAAGTCTGGCTGGCACTGCCCCACGATGGGCGGACGATCGTGACTGCCGCTTGGCCCGACGCGCTCGAGATTCCCAGCTTCCCGGCGGATGCTGCGATCTTCGCAGCCTTGCAGCAGAGCGTCGAGCGCATTCGCAAACTTCGCGCGCACATCGGCCTGCAGCCCAAGCAACCGGTAACGCTCGACATCCCTAACGGTATTCCGGGAGAGATTGCCGATCTGCTCGCTTACTACGTAACGGGGCGCATTGAAGCGATCGGCGACGGCCAGGCGCCCTTGGCGCAGGCCTTGGCATCGATCGATGCCCGGGCACCGGCGAACGTGCTCTGCGAGCGCTACCGCAAGGAGCTCGCGCGCCTTCGCGAGGAGGTCGCGCGTAGCGAGCGCAAGCTCTCCGACGAAAGCTTCGTAGCGCATGCCAAGCCCGAGGTGGTCGCGAAGGAACGCGAAAAAATGGGGAACTATCGCAGCGAGCTGGCCCGGGTCGGAGCAGCACTCGCCGAGATTGGGGAGATCGCATGAAGGCGGCCGTAGCGGCAAAGCGCCAACTGATCGGGGCGGCTGAGATCGAGCGTATCGTCGCTCGTCTGGCGCACCAAATCCTCGAGCCTGGGGGGGCGCCGGAGAGTCTCTATCTTATCGGGATCCGGCGCGGCGGTGAGTCGCTTGCCGGGCGCATTGCGGCGCAGATCGAGCACATCGGCGGCCGCAGACCCGCGCTCGGCTTCGTGAACATCAATCTTTACCGCGACGACGACGTCTCGCGGCAGATGCCGGAGTCGCAGATCCCCGACGAGGTTGCCGGAAAGACCGTCGTGATCGTCGACGACGTGCTCTACACCGGGCGTACGGTGCGTTCGGCGCTGGATGCGGTCACCGATCTCGGCCGTCCGGCTACGATCCGCCTCTGCGTGCTGGTCGACCGCGGCCTGCGCGAGCTGCCGGTGCAGGCCGACTACGTTGGGCGTTTCATCCCGACCGCACGCCGCGAGCGGATCGTCGTGCGCGTCGGCGCGCATCCTACCGAAGACGACGAGGTGGCTCTGCTTGCGGACCAGGCGTAGCCTCATCGACCTCTCCGATTTGGCCGCGGGCGAGATCGACGAGATCTTCGAGCGGACGAAGTACTTTGAATCCACGCGGCCCGGCAGGTCTCTCGAGGACGTCGCCTGCGTAAACATGTTCTTCGAGCACAGCACCCGCACGATGACCTCGTTCACGCTTGCCGAGAAACGGCTGGGCGCTAACGTCATTACGATTTGGCCGAGCCAATCGAGCCTCGCCAAAGGCGAAACGATCGAAGATACCGCCATTACGCTGGGCGCGATGGGTATCCAAGTGCTGGTGATACGTCATCCCGAGGACGGCTTCCCCGCACGCGTCGCGCTGGCATTCGACGGTCACGTCGTCAACGCCGGGGACGGCACGCATGCCCACCCGACGCAGGCGCTGCTCGATCTCTATACGCTGCGCGAGGAGTTCGGCGAGCTGCACGGGCGGACGGTAGCCATCGTGGGGGATGTCGAGCACAGCCGGGTCGCACGCTCGAGCGTGCACGGTTTGCAAGCGTTGGGCGCCGACGTCGTGCTCGTGGGGCCGGCCGGATTTCTTGCCAGCGATTTCATGCCGGGGAAGGCGCGTATCGAACGCGACTTAGACGCGGTCCTTCGCGTCGCGGACGCGGTGGTCGTGCTGCGCATCCAGCGCGAGCGTTTCGCGACCATGCCGCTCTCCGACGACGAGTACGTGGCCCGGTACCAACTGAACGGCAAACGGTTGAAGACGATGCGCCGGCATGCCATCGTGATGCATCCGGGGCCATACAACCGCGGCGTCGAGATCGACGAGTCCGTCTTGGAGTTCGCCGGCTGGCGCTATGCAAAGCAGGTAATGCACGGCGTGGGAATACGCATGGCGGTGCTCGACTTCTTGGTGAACCGCGACCGAGCCGTCGCGCGCTGAGCCCGCTGCAGATGCTGGTATGCAATGGACGGGTGGTCGACCCTACGCAGCACCTGGACGGGCTTCTCGATCTGCGCATTCGCGACGGCCTCATCGCCGAGCTCGGCGAACATCTCGCGCCCGATGGAGAAGAAGAGGTCCTAGACGCACGCGGCGCCTACGTTGCGCCCGGATTTATCGACATGCACGTTCACTTACGCGATCCGGGGCAGCCCGAAAAAGAGAGCGTTGCGACGGGGACCGCGGCCGCAGTAGCGGGCGGCTACGCGGCGGTGGCGTGCATGCCGAACACGGTTCCAGCGCTGGACGACGCTGCGCTCGTTCGTCGTGTCGCTGCAGACCCGGCAGCTCGCTGTCGAGTCTATCCGATCGCCGCCATTACGCGCGCTCGTAAGGGAACGGAGATCCTCGATTACGACGCTCTTGCGCGCGCGGGGGCCGTTGCCTTCAGCGACGACGGCAACACAGTGATGGACGCCGGAGTGCTGAGCACCGCAGCGACGGCTGCGCTCGAGACTCGCGGCTGCTTCATCTCGCATTGCGAGGACGACCGCCTCAAAGGCAATGGAATGATGAACGATGGGGCGCTCTCGCGCGAGCTCGGGTTCGCCGGCAGCTGCGCGGCATCCGAGGATATCGTCGTCGCGCGCGATCTCTTGATCGCGGCGGCGACGGGAAAGCGTTGGCATATGGCGCACCTCTCGACGCGTGGATCGATCGAACTGATGCGCTGGGCGCGCAGTCGCGGCAACCATGCGACGTGCGAGGTCACGCCGCACCATTTGCTGCTCCAGGAAGATGCGATCCGCGAGTTCGGTTCGGGTGCGAAGGTAAACCCACCGCTGCGTGCGGAGGAAGATTCGCGCGCGCTGCGAGATGGCGTGCGCGACGGCACCGTCGATGCCTTCGCCAGCGACCATGCGCCGCACGAACGCTCGGCGAAGACGGCGGCGCTGCCCGATGCGGCGGCCGGATTCAGCGGGCTTGAGGTCGCCGTGGGCGCGTATGCCGCAGCGCTGCCGGATCTGCCGGTCGCGCGTTTCGTCGAGCTGCTCTCGTGCAACCCCGCGCGCATCTTGGGCGTAGCCGGCGGCACCCTGGCCGTCGGTGCGCCTGGCGATGTCACGATCTTTGCTGACCGCCCGTGGGTAGTCGACCCGGATCGTTTTCATTCGACGGGCAAGAACACCCCATTTGCCGGCCGGCGCGTGCCCCGCCGGGCGGTCGCGACGATCGTGGGTGGCTGCGTGCGTATGGCGGGCGGGCTGCTGCGATGAAACAGGCTGCGCTGTTTCTCGCGGACGGATCGCGCTTTGACGGCGGCGGACTAGATTACGAAGGCCTGGCGTTGGGCGAGGCCGTCTTCTATACCGGTATGACCGGTTACGAAGAGGCGCTGACCGATCCGTCGTATGCCGGCCAGATATTGACCTTCACATACCCAATGATCGGTAACTACGGTATCTCCGGTGCGGCCGCGCAGTACCCGCGTGCCTGCGCCGCGGGCGCGGTAATCAAGCGTATCGCACGCCATCCGTCTCACCGCTCTTCGCGTCAGGATCTGCCGAGTTGGCTCGTCGAGCAACGCGTGCCGACGCTGCTCGACGCCGATACTCGAGCGATCGCGATTGCGTTACGTGAGCACGGGACGATCTGGGCCGCGCTCGCGGTGGGGGATGCGGCGCTTGCCTCCGCCGAAGCACGCCTGACGGCGTTCGCGCGCAGCGCTACGACGAAAGACCTCGTGGCCGGCGTAGCGGCGCGCGCGCAGCGCACGGAGGGGCCGCCCGATGCGCCTCGCGTGGTGCTGATCGACTGCGGCGTCAAGCGCGCCATCCTGCGCGACCTCGAGGCCCTTGGGGTTGGCGTCACCGTCGTGCCGTACGACGCGACGGCGCAGGAGATCATGTTGCACGAGCCGCAGGCGATCTTCATCTCCCCAGGGCCGGGAGACCCGACCGATCTCCCGCAGACCATCGAAACGCTGCGCGCGCTGGTTGGAAAGCGGCCGCTCTTCGGCGTCTGCCTCGGCCACCAACTCATTGCGATCGCTTGCGGAGCCTCGACGTTCAAACTACCGTACGGACACCGCGGCGGCAATCATCCCGTCCAAGATCTGCTGCGCGGCGACGTCATCATAACGGCGCACAATCATGGGTATGCCGTCGACTCGGCTTCGCTGCCTCCCACGCTCGAGGAGACGATGGTGAATCTCAACGACGGGACCAACGAAGGGTTTCGCCATCGCGAGCTGCCGGTCGCCGCCGTTCAATTTCATCCGGAGGCTTCGCCGGGACCGTCCGACGCGCGGCTCGTCTTCGCGCAATGGCTCGCGAGCGTGGGGATCGGCACGTGACCGGGGCGCGCGCCGCGCTGCGACCGCCGGCGGCGTTCGCGCTTGCGATGCTGCTGTTGCTCCCCACGGGGCAGGCGCGCGCGCAGAGCCTGCAACGGCTCGACGTGACGAGCTTTACGTTGAGCAGCGACACCGGCGCTCCGCAGCTGGAGCGCCCGTTCCATCTCATCATCGCCGTGAGCGTCGCGGAGAGTGAGTCCAGGCTAGACAACTTGGTACTGCCGTCGTTCTTCGGACTGGAAGAGCTGGGAGACGCGCGCCGCCTGGTGGCCGGATCGAACGGCACGCATTATCGCGAAACGATTACGGTCGTCGCTCACCGCAGCGGTACGATTCACGTGACCCCCGCCTATCTGGACGCCGTCGACGCGCGCAACGGCCGGCCCACGCGCTTTATCTCCAACGCATTGGTGCTACACGTGGGCGGTGGTCTGGAGGCGCCCGCCGCGGCCTCGCGCGGCATCTTCCGGCTGTTGACGGCCGGCGGCGGCATTGCGGCGCTGCTGCTCCTCGCCGGGGCGCTACTGCTCCTGCTGCTGCGGCGACCGCGAGTGCCGGCGCAGCAGCAGCCCGCGCACGAGGGCCCGCCGCAGCCGGCGCGGCTGCCTCCCGCTGCGGCACCGGCGAACCGGTTGCATGCCTTCCGCGAGCGCCTGTCGACGCATCCAGAACGATCGACGGTCCTCGAACTGCGTGGCTATCTGTGGGCCTTGGCGGGCGCCGGCGCGGGCGAAACGCTGGCCGACGTTCTGCGCCGGCCGGGCGCGCACGATCTCGCCGTGCGCACCGTCTTGCGGGCGGCGGAACGTGCCGCATTCTGTCCGGAAACCCACCTGCACCGCGCGATTGGCGAGGTCGTAGCCTCGTTGGAGCACTACATGCCATGACCGATCCCAAACGTCCGCAGCAACTCATCGATGCGCTCTCGCAGACCATCGTGGGCCAGCGCGAGGTCGTCGAGTCGCTCGTGCTCGCCTTGATTGCTGACGGGCACGTGCTGCTCGAGGGGCCGCCGGGGCTTGCGAAAACCTTGGCCTGCCGCGCGCTCGCCGCGGCGCTGGACGGCCAGTTCAAACGCATTCAGTTCACTCCGGATCTCTTGCCGGCGGATATCGTCGGGACGCGGATATTCGATCAGCACGAAAGCGTCTTTACGACCGCACCGGGGCCGATATTCGCGAACGTCGTCCTCGCGGACGAGGTGAACCGCGCGCCGGCAAAAGTTCAATCTGCGCTTCTCGAGGCGATGCAGGAGCGCCAGGTCACGATCGGATTGCAGTCGCACCCACTGCCCGATCCGTTCATCGTGCTGGCGACGATGAACCCTCTCGATACCGACGGCACGTACGCCCTGCCGCTCGCCCAGATGGACCGCTTTCTCCTAAAGGTCAACGTCGGTTATCCATCGCGCGAAGAAGAGGCCGTCATTCTCGAGCGGTTCGCCGTCGACGGCACGCATTTGGTCGAGAGCGCTGCAACGCTTGACGACGTGCGCGCGTGGCGGGCGCAGGCTCGCGCGGTGCACCTCGACGAAAAGATCAAGGCGTACGTCGTCGACTTGGTCGCGGCAACGCGCCGCGTCGATGCGGCGCTGGGTGAGGCGACGGCGGCATTAATCGACTACGGCGCGAGTCCGCGCGCCACGCTCGCGCTCGCCTTCCTATCGCGTGCGAAGGCCCTCATTCAACAGCGTACCTTCGTGCTGCCCGACGACGTGCGCGGCATCGCTCCGCTCGTGCTGCGCCATCGCATCGGTTTCAACTACCGTTTGGTCACCGAACGCGCCGACCCGGAAGCGATCGTCGCTCGCCTGATAGCCAGCGTGCCGGCGCCGTGAACCCTCTGCGCAACGCGCTGCTGAGCGGGCGCAAGCGGCCGCGCCACGCCGGCACCGGTTCGCCGACGCTCTTCCGCGGCGACGGTTACGAGTTCGTCGAACTCCGGGAGTACGTGGCCGGTGACGACCCACGGCGCATCGATTGGGCGGCCACGGCTCGCACGGGCGCCTTACAGACGCGCGTCGTCCTCGAAGACGTCGCCCTAACGCTCGCCGCGATCGTCGACAACTCCGGCTCGATGCGTGTCGGGCGCCGCCGGAGACTCCTGGATTGTGCCGCAGAGACGCTGCGCCTGTGGTACGGCGCAGCACTCGCGGACGACCGATGCGTGCGCCTCAGCCATGAGGGCTTAGTCGTACCGCTTACGCTGCGGGGACCTCGAAGCGCCGCCGCCTGCGCGTCGGCTGCGGTTCCGCAGATGTCTCCAGGCGATCTCCGGCGCGCGCTCGATATGGCGCTGGCCGCGCTTCCACGTGGCAGCGCGCTGCTGGTGGCGAGCGATTTCTTCGACCTCGACACGAAAGACGACCGGATGCTCGGGGAGCTCGGGGTCCGTTTCGACTGCACGGCGCTCGTCGCGCGCGATCCGTGGCATGGCGGGCTGCCGTTGGGCGGCTTCGTGCGCGTAGCCGACGCGGAGACGGGCCGCTCGCATCTGCTCTTTCTCGGAGCGTGCGAGCGCGAACGCTACGTGCGCGCCGTCCGGGAACGCGAGGCTGCTTTGGCGACTCGGCTCACGTCGCTCGGATGGCGCGTCGGCCAGTTCGAAGAAGGTGACGGCCCACGTGGTTTGTTAGGGGCCTTCGGTCTCATATGAGCTTCGAGCGCCCTGCTTGGCTGCTGCTCGCCGTGGCCGGCGTGCCGCTACTCGCGCTCGCGTACGGCGCCCTCGAACGCCGGCGAACGGGGCGCGAGATCGCGTACTCGAACCTCCCGTTTCTCTTGCAGGCGAGCGGCGCGGGGAGCGGGCCCGCGCGCGTACTGCGCGCCGGATGGATTCTCGGCGCGCTCCTGCTGGCGCTGGCGGCCGCAGGCCCGCGGGTCGTCGCTTGGCTTCCGGCCAAGGACGGCGCGGCGTTCATCTGCATCGACACGTCGGGCTCGATGGCGTCGACGGACGTCTCGCCGACGCGTGCGCAGGCAGCGGTGGAGGCCGCGCGCGCGTTCGTCGATTCCGCCCCGGCAGGCACCAAGATCGGAATCATCGCATTCGCCAGCTCGGCCGGCGTCGTCGCACCCCTCACGAGCGACCGGAGGCGGCTGCGAGCGGCACTCGCTGCGCTGCCCCCGCCGAATGGCGCGACGGCCATCGGCGACGCTCTGGAGGTAGCGGCGCGCGCGTTGCCGCTTCGTGGACATCGGGCGGTGGTGTTGATCACCGACGGGGTTAACAATCGAGGGGCAGATCCATCGGCGATCGCTCGTTATCTCGGAGCGCACCACATTCCGGTCTACACCGTCGGCATCGGCACCAATCACGGTGCCGTGATTCCGGGAACCAGCCAGCCTGCGACGATCGACTCTCTCGCTCTGCGTGCGTACGCGCGCGAGAGCGGCGGAAGATACGCGCGCGCGGCCGATGCCGCGCAACTGCGCGCGGCGCTGAAGCGGCTTGGAAAGACGACCTCGCTTGAGAAGAAGAGCGTCGATGCGTCGCTGGCCGCGGCACTGGCTGCCGGCGTGCTGATGATCGCAACGTTTTTTGCAGGTTTTGCAGCAGGGAGATTGCCATGAGCGCCACCGGAGGCCGCCCGTCCGCCAATGCCGCACTTCACGAGGGTGCGGTCGATCCGGATCCGCTGGTACAGATGCAGCGTTGGCTGGACGACGCTTACGCCGCCTCCGTGATCGAGCCGACCGCGATGTGCGTGAGCACGGCCGGCGAGGACGGCCAGCCAAGTTCGCGTATCGTCCTGGCTCGGGGTATGACTTCGCGCGGCCCGGTCTTCTACACTAGTTATTTAAGCCGCAAGGGCCGCGAGCTCGCGCGGAACCCGCGGGTTGCGGCAGCGTTTTACTGGCCGGAGCTCGAGCGTCAGGTCCGCATGACGGGGATCGCCGAGCGCTTAAGTGACGAGGACTCGGATGCGTACTTTGCGACGCGGCCGCGCGGCCATCAGTTGAGCGCTTGGGCCTCGGAGCAGAGCGAAGCGGTCGCGGACCGAGATATCCTCGATCAGCGCGTCGAGGACTATGCCGCACGTTTCGAGGGCGAGCCGGTTCCGCGGCCGCACTCGTGGGGCGGATTCCTGATCGTGGCCGAGCGGGTGGAGTTCTGGCAGGGGTGCGCCAATCGAATGCACGACCGTTTGGAGTACGCTCGCGAAGGCGCCGCCTGGAGGCTGCGCCGCCTGCAGCCGTAGCGGCCTGCGCCTGGGCGGGAGGGGCCGGGATGCCGAGGGATATACGAATGACGTATGCGCAATGGTCCGGCTAAATGAGCGCTCGCGCGCCCAGACTCGTCGACCGGCGACGGGTCCTCGAACGAATCCGCCGCCAGGAGGCGCAGATCGTGGTGCTCGTGGCTCCGGCCGGCTACGGCAAGACCTACATCGCGCAGCGCGTCGCTCGGGAGGAGACGTGGGAGTCGATCGACTGCTCGCTACCGGGCGCCGACGCCGTCGCCGTCGTCTCGCGCATCCGTACGCTTGCGCCGGAAAACCGCGACGGCGGCGCCGGGGTGACGGTGGTTCTCGAATCTTGCGACGCACTCGCGGATGGCGCCGAACACGCGCGGAACTTGGCCGCGGCTTTGGCCGATCTTCCGGCACGCACGCGCGTCGTGCTCTGCGCGCGCAGCGACGTCGTGCTGCGTTGCGTACAGGGTTTCGCGCCCCACACCGTCACGCTGTTGCAGCGCGACGATCTCGCGTTTGATGAGAACGAACTGCGGCAGCTCTTTGCGGCGGACCGTTGCGACGATGCAACGTTTCTACGCGTTAACCGCCTGCTGCAAGGCTGGCCGGCAGCCGCGCTCTTCGTCGATCGCGTTTGGAACGACCTTCCTCCGGATGCGCTGACGCACCCATCGGAGACGATGGCCTTCGCGGGCCTGCTTGAGTACGTCTCGGCGGAGATCGTCA
Organism: bacterium; assembly: GCA_021806945.1. Classification (GTDB taxonomy): domain Bacteria; phylum Vulcanimicrobiota; class Vulcanimicrobiia; order Vulcanimicrobiales; family Vulcanimicrobiaceae; genus JAJYFL01. Next base: position 11,082 of record JAKAPQ010000038.1, read on the forward strand.
CGCCGCTGGCTGCGCCCCTGCTGCGTGCACTCGCAAGTTGCGTGGCTGCGGGGGATGCCACCGACGCGGATATCGATCGCGGCGGCACGAACCACGCGCGCAGGCTCGTGCGCGACTTGCAGCTCGCGCGGTACGGTGGCGACCGGACGATCCAGGTGCATCCGCTAATCGCCGAAGCCCTCAAACAGGATCGCTACCAACTCCTCGGCGAGCAGTTGGCGGAGGTTGCCGCGCGCGCAGAGGAGGGGGGCGATTACATGCGCGCCGCCCGTTGTTACGTGCAAGCCGGCAATGCCGAACGCGCCGCGGAATCTCTGCGCAGAGATCCAATGGCGAGCTTCATCGTGCCAAGCGCCGTCTACGAACAGATCAACGCGCAGTTTCGGTCCCTGCCTTACCTGCGCTATCCGGAGATCTGGGTGGCATTCGCCCCGACCCGCCGGCTGATGGTGCATCCCGAGGTCCTGGCTCACGAAGGCCGCACGATCATGCAGGTGCTGGAGGTCGCCGAACCCAGCACGCTCTTCTGTCGCGTTGCTGCGCAGACGTCGATCGCCCTGCGCGATTGCGGACGGGTCGCTGATGCCGCACGCGTCTTGGATCGGGCCTCCGAAGGGTCGGCTGCGGCCGGCGACGACGCCGCTGCCATGGAATTGCTCGCCGCGCGCGTTTCGCTGCAGGCGCACCTCGGCAGATTCAGCCGCGGGCCGGATGCGTGGCCCCGGCTGCGGGAGATCTCGGGAGCGCTCCCCCTGCTGGCCGCCGAAGTCCTCTCGGTCGATATCCGGGCGGCGCGCGCGCGTGGCCGCTGGGAGCTCGAATTCGACGCGATCGAGCAGCTCACCGCGCAAAGCCAGCGGGCCCGTTCGTATATGGTCGTCGCCTACGCTTGCGCGGAAGGTGTCTTCGGGGCGTGGATAGCCGGCGACAACGAGGCGTTCGAGACAAACCGTAGCCGCCTGCGCGACGTGCTGCGGCAACAGACGATTCCGGGACTTGTGAATCTCTTGCTGGCCGTCGATAGCCGGCGGCCGAGCGGCGAGCGCGAAGTCGCGCCGCTCTGGGACGCGAGAGCGTTTCTAATAGCCAGCACGCAATCGGATGCGGCCCGCGATGCCGCGCAGTACGTACGCCGCGCCCTCGAACTGGCCGATCAAGCAGCCGAAACGTTCACACGCATCCTCGCTCGCGTCGCCATGGCGGAGAAGGTATCGACGACGCGTAAGAAGATGCTGGCCGAAGCGCTTACGTTCTGCGAAGAAGTAGAGTCCCCGGAGTTGCTGGAGAGCGTGCGCAATCTGGCGGAGACGGGCGAGGCGCACGGATTGCTGGCTCCGCTCGTAAACCGTCTGCGCGCAAGCAGCGGAGAGATCGACCGCACCGTCGACGCACCGGTCGAGATTCGGCTAGCGGGCGGATCGGTGCGCCGCGGCGATAACGTGCTGCAGATATCGGTGGGGGGAATGGCGCTGCTCGTAGCGCTGGCGATCGAATCGCGGCCGCTATCGACGGAGGTCCTCTGCGATCGCCTTTGGCCCGACACGCCGTTCGAGCAGGCATATAAAGCGTTGAAGATGTGCGTTCATCGGACGCGTGCGCAGCTGCACGACGCGGGTGCGATCGAAACGACCGAGGGTGGTTACGCGCTGGCCGCTCACGTGGCGGTCGACATTCGCTTTCTGCCGCGAATTCTCGATGCAGTCGCTCGCGGGCAAGTGACGGGACCTTTGGACACCCAACTCGACACGGTCTTTGCTGACCTGGCCAGCGGGCGACCGGCGTCGTTTGCCAACTGGGAATGGTTCGAGCGGGCCGAAGCGCTGCTGGAGCGCGCGATGCGCGAGATCGGCGGGTATCTCGGACGGCGTGCCCTGCGCGGCGGCGATTACGTCCGCGCGCTCGAGATTGCGCACGAACTGACGCGCGTCGACTCCTTGGACGAAGCCGCTATCGAACTCGTGATTTCGGCCCATCTGGCCGCAGGCGACCGCAGCGCTGCCATTCTCGAATTCCGACGCTACCAGCGGCGCTTGGCGGAAGAGATGCACGTGGCGCCGTCACCGCACCTCAGGAGACTGCTCGACAACGCGTGAGGCCAGGAGCCTCCTACGGACCGACGGCTATGCTGAAGAGCCCGGCCTGTGGTATTGCGAGCTGGGCGGCCGGGGTGCTCGTAGCGCTTAGCGGAGGCGCGTAGACGTTGATCTGCTCGGGGCTCGTTCCCGGTACGCCGAGGTTCGTCACGTAGAGGTTGCCCGCGGCATCGAAGGCCAAGCCTTCCGGGATATCCATACCGTTGCCGATCGTATATGCTGGGACGCTCGCTGCGGAGAGCGGAAGGTTATAGACCAAAACGTCGCCGCCGGGAAAACTTTGGTACTTGTTGTTTGCCTGCGTGACGTTGGCGATGAATGCCTGCGAGCCTTGCACCACGATCGAACGGAGGTCGGCGTTGGGCGGCCCCGGGACGACGGTGGGCGCGGCCGCACCGCTTGAGTACCAGTAGATATTGCCGTCTTGTTGATCGTCCGCGATGATGTCGCCGCTGCCGTCTTGCGCCACGCCGTAGAACGTGGCTCCCGGAAGGGAGAGGGACGCGGTGGGCACGCTCGCATTCGTGTACGGCGCGGCGAAGAAGCGCAGGTTTGCGTCCTGCGCTGCGGCCGCTAATTCGCCGTTGTTTAGGAACGCTAACTGACCGCCGTTGGCCCCATTTGGAAACTCCGCCGAGATCGCAGAGCTCGTGAGAGGTGATGGAATGATGGCGATCTGCCCGTCGAGCAGGCTAGCCGCTAGGACGCCCTGGGCGCTGACGGCTACGCCGTCAACCGCCGCAAGCGGTATGCTCGCAGCAGGCTTCGACGAGGAGGCGATTGGCAAAGCGTAGATGCGAATCGTGCCGCTCCCCGGCACGCCGTCACCGACGTAGAGATGCTGCGCCGAACTCGAGACTGGAGGGTCGACTTGGTTGCTTCCGATCGACGTGCTTGAAGACGAACCGCCTCCGCCGCATCCGGCAAGCACGAGAACCAGGAGGGCGCCCGCGGCACGTCGCGCCGGGTCTCTCAACATTGCGGTCATACCTCTCCAGAAGATCGATCTAAGGTGCTCACGTACTGCGTAACCTCTTTGAGTTGATGATTGGCCTCGCGGAAGCGCGAGATCGCCGCGTCCCATCTTCCTCGCGACGCGTATGCGGCGATCGTCTCCATCGCTTCTACGATTTCACGAGCGTCGCCGATCCTCGCCGCATCGTGAATGCGCCCAGCCAGATCGACCGTTTTGCGGGTATCGGTCGCGCGGAGCGAGCTCGCAAGCTCGAGGTAGCGGTTCTGTAGGTTGGGAAGCCATAGAGCCATCGCAAAGCGAATCGCAAGCCCTCGGCTGCAGTTCAATCTCGTTTCCAGACGCTCCAAGCGCGCCGGGGGCGCGTCTGTGAGTATCGCCATCTCTCGACTCCAATTCTCACTGTCAAGGATAATGAAAACGCGCGGATTACGGTGGAGCCGAAAGGCTCAACGCCGCCAGACTTGGGCCCCGTGCGGAGGGAGACCCCAGGAGTCCACCGGCAGCCGCCTAACCCTGGACGCCTAGGAGGCTGTCGCAGTTGAGCCGTTTTCAGATTTGGCGCCGAATTTTGTTCGGAGACGAGGCGCGAAGAAGGAGCGAAGCCGTAGCTTCGTGACTGATGAGCAACGAAGTATTCGGGCAAAAGGCGGCCCAAAAATGGAAACGGCTCAACTGCGACAGCCTCCTAGAATGCCCCAGCGGAACGTACTCGTCGTAGGCTCCGGCCCGATCGTCATCGGCCAGGCTGCCGAATTCGACTACGCCGGCGTCCAGGCGTGCCGGGCACTGCATGAAGACGGTCATCGCGTCGTTCTGGTCAACTCGAATCCTGCGACGATCATGACCGACCCGGAGGTTGCCGACGCCGTCTACCTCGAACCGCTGACCGTCTCGTCGCTCGAGCGGATCATCGAACGCGAGCGTCCGGACGCAATCCTGCCTACGCTCGGGGGGCAGACCGGATTGAATCTCGCGGTAGAGTTGCACGAAGCCGGCGTCCTCGCGCGTTTCGGCGTCGAGCTGCTGGGCACGCCGGTCGAGACGATCGAACTCGCCGAAGACCGCGAGCGCTTCAAACTGAAGATGCTGGAGATCGGCGAGCCGGTACCAGAGAGCACGGTCGTAACGGCCGTCGAACCCGGCGTCGCCTTTGCGCGCGTTCGCGGATATCCGCTGGTCGTGCGCCCGGCGTATACGCTGGGAGGCACCGGCGGCGGTATCGTCCGGAACGAACGCGAACTTCGAGAGACCCTTGCGAGCGGGCTCTCCGCGAGTCTGATCCATCAAGTCCTGCTCGAGACGTCGCTACTCGGCTGGAAAGAGATCGAGTACGAAGTCTTGCGCGATCGCGCCGGAAACTGCATCGTCGTCTGTAACATGGAGAATCTCGACCCGGTCGGCGTGCACACGGGCGACTCGATCGTCATCGCGCCTTCGCAGACGCTATCCGATACGGATTATCACATGCTGCGAACGTCGAGTTTGAACGTCGTTCGAGCCCTAGACGTGCGGGGCGGATGCAACATTCAGTTCGCGCTTCATCCGTCGACCGGCGAGTACCGCATCATCGAAGTCAACCCGCGTGTCTCGCGGAGCTCCGCGCTCGCGAGTAAAGCGACCGGCTACCCGATCGCCAAGATCAGCACGCGAATCGCGCTCGGCGAAACGCTCGATCGGATTCCGAATCCCGTTACCGGCGTAACGAAAGCCGCGTACGAGCCGGCGCTCGACTACGTCGTCGTGAAAATTCCCCGGTGGCCGTTCGATAAGTTTCCGCTGGCAGATACGCGCCTCGGCACGCAGATGAAATCGACGGGTGAATCGATGGGCATCGGGCGCACGTTTCAGGCGGCGCTCGTGAAAGCGTTGCGGGGGCTGGATCTCAACCGCGAAACGCTCACCGGCAACGGCCACGAGCAGTGGACGGCCGAGGAACTCGACGGCGTCATCGAGCACCCAACGCACGAACGCCTTTTCGCGGTGGCGGAGTCGCTGCGCAGGGGTCTCCGACGCGGCGACGCAGATGCGGCGGTCGCACGGGTCGCCGGCCTTTCGGATATCGATCGTTTCTGGCTCTACGAGATTCTGGAGCTGGTCGCGTTTGAGGAAGATTTGCGCGCCGCAGGCGACGCGCCCGATCTGCCCGGCGCACTCCGAAACGGCTACTCGCGCAATGCCGTATCGCGGCTGTGCGGGTCGGCCGCCGTCTCCCAGGGCGCGAGCTTTCGGATGGTCGACACGGCGGCGGCAGAGTTCCCGGCGAAGTCGCCATACTACTACATGTCCTACGGCGAAGCCGACGATATGCGCCCTACGGCGCGCGAGGCCGTGGTCGTCGTCGGCAGCGGCCCTATTCGGATCGGTCAGGGCATCGAGTTCGACTACTCGTGCGTGCATGCGGCCTGGGCCCTGCGCGAAGCCGGCTACGCGGCGGCGATCGTCAACAATAACCCCGAGACGGTCTCGACCGATTTCGACGTCTCGGACGTGCTGGTCTTCGAGCCGCCGGGAGCGGACGAGGTAGAAGCGACGTACCTTGCGACGAACGCCCGCGGCGTCATGCTCGCGTTCGGCGGTCAGACGGCGATCAACCTCGCCGAGGAACTTGCCCGGCGCGGCGTTAGGATCCTCGGCAACGACCGAGCGAGCTTGGACATGGCCGAGGACCGGGAGAAGTTCGACGCCGCGCTGAGCCGCCTGGGTGTCGCGAGACCGGAGGGGAAGGCGGCCCGTTCGTTTCGCGAAGCGCGCGCAATCGCACGCGAGCTCGGCTTTCCCGTCCTCGTGCGCCCTTCATACGTGCTGGGCGGCCGCGGTATGGAGATCGTCTACAACGAAGGACAGCTGGCCTCGTATGCGGAGTCGGCGCCGCCGATCCTCCCCGACGCGCCGCTGCTTGTGGACCGGTACGTCAGAGGGCTCGAAGTGGAGGTCGACGCCGTCTTCGACGGCGAGGATATCTTGATCCCAGGAATCTTCGAACACATAGAGCGCGCCGGCATTCACTCCGGAGACTCGATCGGCGTCTATCCCGCGCAGACGGTCGGCGAGGAGATGGAACGACGCATCGTCGATGCGACCGCCGCGATCGCAC
>JAKAPQ010000199.1 GCA_021806945.1 bacterium
CATGGGCGTATCGGCGGTCAGCGAGAGCGCCTGCATCAGCCAGTTGCGCCCCAGGGTCCAAAGGCCGGATTCTCGCCAGAATCGCCACAGCGCGAGAGCAACCTGCACGCCGCGCTGCACGTCGCGCCGCTCCGCGAGGAGGTAGCGCAGCGCGGCGTCAAAATTTGCTTGTTCGATCGAAAAGCGCGCTAGCGCATCGCGCCAGGCCGGGTACTCGCGCTGGCTCTCCAGATCGAGCGCGAACGCCGCATAGTACTGCGCGTGGCACCTGCGCAAACGCTCCTCGCGGTCGCCCTCATTCAGCCGCCGGGCGTGCTCGCGCACGATCTCCAGGCAGCCGTAGCGCGCCGGCTCCGACGACAGATCGGCCGAGACGAGTGAGGTATCGCCGAGCTCCGCCAGTAACTCGAGCGTCTCCGATGGCGAGGCGGGTTCGTCGAAACAGACGTTTTGTGCGGCTTCGAGCGTCCAGCCGCCGGAGAAGACCGCGATGCCGCGATACAGAGCGCGTGCAGGTCCGCTCAAGGATTCATAGCTCCAAGCAAGTGCGGACGCAAGCGGTCCTTCCGGTTTCCGCGCCGCGTGCGCTCGCAGCAGTTCCTCGAGCGAGCACGATTCCAGACGCGCCGCAGCGAGTTCCAAGGCGAGCGGCACGCCCTCGAGCCGAGCGCACAGCTGCGCGACGATCTTCGCATTCTGCGGCGTCGGAGCGAAGGACTTGCTTGCGCCGCGGGCGCGATCGACGAAGAGCGCTTCCGCGTCGCGGGGAGAGAGCGGATCGACCCGCCAAATCGTCTCTCCCTCCATATGCAGCGGCGTGCGCCCGATCGCGAGGATACGTACCTCTCGGCACGCCGTGAGTATCTCACGAGCGAGTGCGCGCAGCGGCTCCACGAAGCGTTCGCACGCGTCGAAAATCAGCAGCGCGCGAGCGTTGCGCAGGCGCGAGGCCGGTGATTCATCCAACGCCGGGATGCCGTCAGAACTGCGTAGCGTACCCGAAAGGATGCTTGTGATGTCCGCGCCGTCGTCCCGGCCGGTCAGGTCGACGTACCATATGCCGCTATCGAAGCGGTAGGCGGCATTCTCCGCCACATGCAGCGCGAGCCGCGTCTTCCCGACGCCGCCGATGCCCGCGATCGTGAGCAGGCGCGTATGCTTGAGGCGACGGCCTAACTCCTCGACTTCCGCCTCTCTGCCGACGAACGGCGTGAGCGCAGCAGGCAGATTACCGGCAGCCGTCTGCAGGGTGCCGTTTTCTTCGATGAGTTCCTTGAGGCGAATCGTCTCGGGCGATGGCGAGATCTTGTACGTCTCCTGCAGGCGTTTCGAAAAATCCGCATAGAGATCGAGCGCACCGCAGCGTTCTCCGGCCTGCTGGCGCAGGCGCATGATCGTGCGCACGTAGTGCTCGCGCCACGGTTCGAGCTGCAGGAGGCGATCGGCGTGCGCAATCGCGAGCGTCAGGTCGCGGCGATCCATGGCGCGTGCCAGCAGCCGCTCCAACACCTCCAGATACCGCTCGTACAGCAGGCGGCGCTCGGGCAATATCCACTCCTCGTCGTAGCCGCAGAGCAGTTCACTCGTGTAAAGACGCCTCGCAGACTCGAGTTGCGCCTCGTCGGCATCGGCTGCTGTGAGTCGTTTGAAATCGCGCACGTCGCATTGCATCGTTTGGCGGAGATTGAGCCGAATCGCGGCGCCATCACGCACGACCCAGGGCTCATTTTGTTCCGCCGGGAGTGCGCGTTCGAGGTAAAAGATGTGGCGCCGCAGATTCGTGCGCGCTTGCGCATCCGCGACATCCGGCCATAGTGCAAACGCGGCGACGTCGCGCTCGATCGGCGTGCCTCCCGCGAGCACGAGATAAGCCAGGAGCGGCAAAGTTTTCGGTGGAGCGCTCCACGGGAGAGGTTCGCCCGCGTAGCTCAAACGCGGGCGGCCGAAGAGCGTGGCCGTGAGCATCGTACGTGGCATTTCCGCGGCGCCGGCCTCCCTCCTTGCGGAGGAAGCTGACCGGCACGAAGGCACCTTGGCGCTCTTGGACTACGGCGACGGGAAGCACGGCCTCCAGATCATCGGACATCTCGACGCCGAGCCGGCGCCGGCTCGCCGTTAGTTCACCGGGGGCTGCTTTACCGCTAACCGCTCTATCTCTTGCAGCGCAACGGTGCTCTTCTTGCTCCCATAGAAAAAGTAGAAGATCAGACCGGCGACCAGCCACACGACGAACCAAAACCACACGATCGGTATGCCGTAGAAGAGCGGGTTGCCGATCCTCAAATAATAGATCAGCCCCAGCGCCGTGATGGCCGAAAGTATCGGGATCACGTACGGCCCGAACGGTACGCTGAATGCACCCTTAAGCTCCGGATGCCGTCGGCGCAGGATCGGCACGGCGATAGAAACCAGAATGAACGCCGCCAGCGTTCCCATGTTGGTGAGCGAGCCGACGATGTTGATCGGCGTGAACGCGGCGATTATTGCAATGACGATGCCGAAGAACCAGGTGGAATAGACCGGCGTGCGCCAGGTCGGATGAATGCGCGTGAACGACGGCGGTATCAATCCGTCGCGCGACATCGCGAAGAAGATGCGGCTTTGGCCGAACATCATGACGAGCAGGACCGTCGTCAAACCGGCGATTGCGCCGATGGAGATGATGACGCCCGCCCAGCTCAAACCGACATAGTTCATGGCGAAGGCTACGGGGAAGGCGACGTTCAGTTTGTAGAAGGGCACCATGCCGTTCAGAATCGCGACGACGATGATGTAGAGGATCGTGCAGACCGCCAAGCTCATCAGAATGCCGAACGGCAAGTCTTTGCCCGGGTTCTTCGCTTCTTCGGCGGTCGTCGAAACCGCGTCGAAACCGATGTAGGCAAAGAAGATGAACGCCGCGCCGCCCAGCGTGCCTGCCCAGCCGAACGGGAAGTAACCGCCCATCCCGGCGAGGCCGCCTGGCGGGAGATGATAGTTTGCCCCGTTGATGTGGCCCAGGCCCACGATGATGAAGAAGGCGACGATCAGCAGCTTGATGCTGACGATGACCGCGTTAACCGTACCGGATTCTTTCGTGCCGCGCGCGAGCAGCGCGGTGATGATGAGAATGATTCCCGCGGCCGGCAGATTCGCGTAGCCCGAGATGCCGGCTTGGCCGGCAAGACCCCAGTGCGGTCCGTTGGCCCACATCGGCGAGATGTTCAGCCAACTCAGGTGCGTTTGATGCAAAATATTCGCAAAGTAGCCGGACCACCCGATGCTCACGGTCGAGGCGCCCAACGCGTATTCCAGCACGAGATCCCAGCCGATCACCCATGCCAGAAACTCGCCCATGGTGGCATACGTGTACGTGTAGGCGCTGCCCGAGATCGGGATCTTGCTCGAGACCTCCGCATAGCAGAGCGCGGCGAGCGCACTGACGAAGCCGGCGACGACAAACGAGAGCGTGATCGACGGGCCGGCGCGAGTCGCCGACGCGACTCCGGTCAGCACGAAGATGCCGGTGCCGATGATCGCGCCGATGCCCATCGCCGTCAGCGCCCAGGGGCCCAGGGAACGTTTAAGCCCGTGTTGTTCGTCACTGCCCTCCGCGAGTATCGTCGCGAGTGGCTTTACACGTTGAAACAGCATTGCGGAACGAAGATTAACCTTCGCCGGGCGTCTCCCTGGTTTTCC
>JAKAPQ010000200.1 GCA_021806945.1 bacterium
AGGCGGTCTTGCTGCAATACGGTCTCGCAGGCCGCGCTTCGATCGAGCCGGGTGCCGACGAACTCGGCATGGCGCTGGTCGCGCGCACGCTGGCGCGGGAGGCGGACTGGACGCCGCGCGTAGCGGTCCGCTATTCGATGCCGGACGGCGCGTCGGTGCGCGATCCGCTCGAGTACGCGCCGATCGGAGTTACCATCGGCAGTCTCATTCGTCTGTGCGGCGGCGTTCGCAGCCGCACCGATCCGGATATCACCCTGTACGTTCGCGTTCCGAACACCGACGCCGCGCACGACGATGAGTTGCTGGCTGCGATGCGCGCCGACGTGGCCGCACGGCAGCCGGTCGCGTTCGTGGACCTGACGTTCTTACAGAATACCTACGCGCCCCAAGCCGCCTTCGCGCAACGCTTGCTGAGCGACGGTCTTGCCGGCAAGCTCGATGCATATGCTTCGTGGAATACCGACGCAAACAGCGTCGGAACGGCGCTCGCCGAGGCCATCGCCGCGGGTGCGGGCCGCCGCACGGGCAGCTACGACCGCCTGGCGCAGATGGACTTTACGTTCGATCGGATGGTCGACGACTATGCCTTTCACGATTACGTACGCCCCGAGCTCAACGCGTACCTCGACGAAGAGGGCATCCTCGACCACACCTATCTCCTGCCGCCGATTGCCGCCACGGCGGCCGCCCGTAACTTGGCAGATCTCTGGAACCGTGCCGATTCCATTCTGCACGAGCTCTACCCGGGCTATCACATCGCTGCGATCCGCATCGCGCTGCCCTGGAACCGCACGTTCGAGACGCGTATCCGCGTGCGCCTCGCCCCTCCGCTGCCCTAGGAGGCTGTCGGAGTTGAGCCGTTTTTCAGTGCACGAGTTGCTGCACGAGGACGAAGCGCACGCCTTCGGCCTCCATCTTCGGATACATCTCGCGCAACGCTTCGAGCGTCGTCGGGCGGGGGTGTCCGATGGCGATCGCCGACCCGTTCGCCTTTGCGATATCGACCGCGATCTGCAGTTGGCGCTGCGTGTAGGCTACGCTTCGGCGATCGTCGAGGAAGACGTCGCGCGCTGCAGTGGGCACGCCGAACCGGCGGGCGGTCGCGACGCCTACGGAGGTCGCGATCGTCATCGAATCTACGAAGAAGAGTCCATGGGGCTTGAGTACGGCCATCACCGCGCGCATGACGCGGGGATCCGAGGTTGCTTGGCTCCCTTCGTGATTGTTGACGCCCGCCGCGAGCGGCACTTGCGCGATGTCGTCTTCGGTCTGCGCCGCGACCTGCGCGTCGGTCATTGCGGTCGTGATCTCGCCCGGTCCGGGATAGATGTGCGAGATCGGTTCCATCGGGAGATGCAGCATCACGCCCTTGCCGGCTGCGGCGGCCTCTCGAGCGATAAGGCTCGTGTAACGCACGTACGGTAATACCGCGAGCGTCAGCGGTATGGGGAGGGCGATGTAGCCGCGTTCGGTCGAAAGCCATTGCCCGCAATCGTCGATGACGATCGCAACGGCCGGTTCGCCGCCGGAGGGTAGCGGTGCGGCGACGCTTGGAAGGGTCGTCGGCGCAGCGGAGGGCGCCGGCGTCTCACGCGGCCTCGGCGTAGGCGGCGGGGCGAGCGTCGGCGCCGGGCTCGCTTCGGCAACGGGCTTGGTTTCGCGTGGAAGGTTCTGCGGTCGATGCGGTACGATGAGCCACACGACGGCTGCGATGGCTATCAGCAGCGCCAGCACGGTGACCGGCGAGATCCTACGGCGTCGCCCGCGCCGGTTGCGTCTCATCGCCTAGGGTCGCGGTTCGCAGAGTTCGACGAGCACGCCCTGCGTGCTCTTGGGATGCAGGAAGGCGACGCGATTGCCGTGCGCGCCGCGCCGCGGCGCCTCGTCGATCAAACGCACGCCGGCACTCTTGAGGCGCGCGAGTTCGGCTTCTATATTGCAGACGCGATAGGCGGTGTGGTGGAGCTTGCTCTGCGCGTCGCCGCGGAACCTCGCGATCGGCGAAGTTTCGTCGAGCGGCAGCAGCAGTTCGAGTACGCAGCCGCCGGCCTCGAGCCCGACAGCCTCCACGCCTTGGTCTGCAATCGTTTCGCGGTACACTTGCGTGAAGCCGAGCGTGCCGGTGTAGAGATCGAGACTGGCTTCGAGATCTTTCACCACGATGGCCACGTGGTCGACGGTCACGCGAGCGCCTCCTTCGCTTGATAGACGCCGAAGACGCCCCGTAGCGCCCCGCAGATCTCGCCGAGCGTCGCGCCCGTGTCGACGGCCTCTATGAAACGAGGCATCAGGTTGGCGGTTCCCCGCGCGGCGTCACGGATCTCGTCGAGGCGCGTGCCCACCAACGCGTTGTCGCGCGCGGCGCGGAAGGCGTGCAGGCGCGCGACCTGTTCTCTCTCGATCGCTTCATCGATGCGGAGCAGCGGAATCATATCCTGCGTTGCGCCGGGCTCGACGAATCTGTTGACGCCGACGACGACGCTCTCGCCGCGTTCGATGGCTTGCTGCGCTCGGTATGCCGACTCGGCGATGCGCGTCTGCATCCAACCGCTCTCGATCGCCGCCACGCTGCCCCCGAGATCGTCGATCTCGGCGATGAGCTCGCTCGCTCGATCGATCAATTCGTTCGTGAGGGACTCGACGTAATACGAGCCCGCGAGCGGGTCGACGACTTCGGCGGCGCCGCTTTCGTACGCGACGATCTGCTGGGTGCGCAGAGCCACCTTCGCGCTCTGCGCCGTCGGTAGAGCGAGCGCTTCGTCCTGGCCGTTGGTATGCAAGGACTGTGCGCCGCCGAGCACGGCCGCCAGCGCCTGGAGGCTCACCCGAACCACGTTGTTCTCGGGTTCCTGTGCCGTCAGCGTCGAGCCACCGGTCTGCGCGTGGAAGCGTAGCATCTGCGAGCGTGGGTCTTTGCAGCCAAACTCGTCGCGCGTTACGTGCGCCCACAAGTAGCGCGCGGCCCGGAATTTGGCGACCTCTTCAAAAAAGTCGTTATGCGCGTTCCAGAAAAACGAGATGCGCGGCGCGATCGCGTCGAGATCGAGGCCGGCCGTGCGTGCGGCCCGCAGGTATGCCTTGCCGTTAGAAAGGGTGAAGGCGATCTCTTCGAGCGCCGTCGATCCGGCCTCGCGGATGTGATAGCCGGAGACCGAGATGGTATTCCACTGTGGAACTTCGGCCGAGCAATAGCTCATCACGTCGGTGACCAGCCGCATCGAAGGCGTGGGCGGGAAGATATAGGTTCCGCGCGCGACGTACTCCTTGAGGATGTCGTTTTGGATCGTCCCACCCAATTTTTCGAACGCGGTGCCGCGGCGGCGAGCGACCGCGAGCAGCATGGCGAGGAGAATCGACGCTGGGGCGTTGATCGTCATCGAAACCGTTACGCCGTCCAGCGGTATCGCCTCGAAGAGCCTCTCCACGTCGGCGACGCAGTCGATGGCAACGCCGACCTTGCCTACTTCGCCGCGCGCCTGTGGCGCGTCGGAGTCGTAACCTAGTTGCGTCGGGAGGTCGAAGGCGACGGAGATCCCGGTCGTGCCGCGTTCGAGCAGATAGCGGTAGCGTGCGTTCGATTCGGCAGCGGTTGCGAAGCCCGCATATTGGCGCATCGTCCAGAGGCGGCCCCGGTACATGTCCT